>JAZNXM010000035.1:0-2005 GCA_045593865.1 Acetatifactor sp.
AGTGCAACAATTTGTTGGAAAAACTCACTTTATTTGTGATTTTGTCGAGCATTTAGGCAAGAAAAATCACCATTCTCTCTTTTACATTCTGATTTGACCACATGTTTCTAACCACAATTGGCTGTAAAAACACATAAAAAGTTGAAAAAAACGGCTGATTTCTCGCGAAAACAGCCGTTTTTTGTGGTCCGAGTGGGGAGATTCGAACTCCCGGCATCTTGATCCCAAACAGAGTGATAATCTTTTTTCTAACCTTTTTGCCTCCGTTTAGAAGACTTTACTCCGAAAGATCGTGCTTTCCGGAACTCTTCGTCCCATTGTTTCCGAGTGTTCGAATTCTGTCTATGGTCAAGAATGTGGTCAAATCCAAACACTCCCTGAAAGGCAACACCTTCCGGGGAGTGTTTTCTCGTTCTGAGGTGTGGTGATTGTAGCTTGGAAGGGGAGATAAGTCAAGTCCTTTCTGCGGTCAAAACTGCACCGCTATAAACAAAGAATAAGGCTTCAGCTTCCGATTCCAAATTTTCCAGAAAGGGGATCCCGAAACAGAGGAATCTGCGGCGGTGCAAAGGTAAACACCACGAACAGAACTCCAATCAGACAGAGTGCTGCGAAGGCAAGCCAGGGGTTCCGACATGGCAGCCTATCTTTTTTGAATGCCCACCATTCAAAGATAAAGACCAAAGCCGCTGAGATATAGAAGATGGCGATGTTGATCCAGTCTGGGGATTTTCCAAACACACCGTTGTAAGTGTAAAACAGCACAGGGATTAGCAGAAGCCCCAAAAGAATCTCCGCCAACTTGACGCACCAGTAGTTTTTCTGCTCTTTAAGAAACAGCCGCTGAATCGACGAAAAGAGAAACAGAGGCCAGTACAGCAACTTCATATGCTCCCAGGTGGATTCGTTCACCCCAGAAAAGGGTGCAACCAGGAGGCTCTCGCCTGTCCAGTCGTACAAAAAGTGCAGAATTGTGCCACCAAAGGTAACGAGAGCAAATCCCGCCGCCTGCCAAAGAACTGACCGTTGCTTCATAGCCCCACCTCAATTGTGTGATACAAGCAGTTTATGCGCAGAGAAATATAAATTGTACGGTGGGGCCACAAAAGAACAATGTCGATAAAATATGATTGCGAACGGCTGTTCGGTATGATATAGTAGAGGAAATGCGGGAGGTGTGATGATGAAACGGAATAGCACAGTGAAAACCGGCAAAAAACCTAAAACACCACTAGTGAGTAAAGATCCAAAGGTGTTTGAAGCAGCTTTTCGGAAGCGGTTAGGGCAGTCCCCTGCAGACTACTTGGTTGAGAAAATCCAGAGTGGCTCTGACCTTTCTTCTATCGAATATCTCTTTGATATTTTATCTGCTGAGATTGCTATGAAAAATCATTGCGTGTGCAGGGGATTTGCCTACTATCACGCAAAAGCCCAGGAGAGGATAAAAGCTATGAAAAAGCATACGGTTCACAACAAGCTTGTCCGGGACAGAATCCCCAAGATCATCGAAGCTTCTGGAAAAACATGTGTCACGGAAGTGCTGCCCCAGGACGCTTACATTCGGGCACTGGATGAGAAACTGAACGAGGAACTGGCGGAGTATCAGCAGAGCAAGTCTCTGGAAGAACTGGCGGATTTGCTGGAGGTTATGGGTGCTGTGGTAAAAGCAAGGGGCTACACCTGGGATGACCTGACCCGTGTCCGGAAGGAAAAACGCGCCCAGCGCGGTGCTTTTGATCAGCGGATTTTCCTGAAAGAAGTCATTGAATGACAGGTATGAGGTAAAAACAATGACAGTCAGAATTGCAGAATTTGACGATATGAAGCAGGCGGGTCACATCATGTCTGTGTCTTTCCGGACTGCCTTTGCAGATTTTGTGTCGCAACAAACCATGGATGCCTGCGCCCAGGAGGATAACTGCATCGCCCTGCTGGAGGGAATCTTCAAGGAAGGAAAGGTGCATTTCCTGATGGGCGGGAACAGCGGTATGCTGGCTTGGCAGCA
>JAZNXM010000036.1:0-7770 GCA_045593865.1 Acetatifactor sp.
ATATATCAGAAAGGCTATGAATTATGAAAAGTATCTGACAAAACGTGCAGACGGCAATGAGCAGTTGTTGGCATCTTGGCTGGAGCTTTTGGACTGGCTGCAAGAGGATGCTGTTAGTCACAGAAACTTACAGGAATGGGAAGAATATCAGAACGATTTTGGACAAAAGCTGCAGCAAAAGGGGGCAGATAGACTACATTCCGAAGAGAATACGCCCCCCCGGGGCATCCATCTGATGACTATGCATGCATCCAAAGGTCTGGAATTTGATCATTGTTATATTTTGAATGTAAACGAAGGGATGATACCCAAGTATCAGAAAGGGCAGAAGCTAAGTAAGGAACAACTAGAGGAGGAACGCAGAATCTTTTATGTGGGTATGACCAGGGCAAAAAAAACTCTGGAGCTCCATTATCTTATCGGGACAGAGGAGCGTCCAAAGTTTCCTTCAAGGTTTCTTCATAAATTCATTAAGTGACCGCAGATTGGCACAAACGCCAGCCTTATAAGTGAGAAATATGATATATGAATATCAGAGAGATGTTTATTCAACATCCTCAACGATTTCGTCGAATTCGCATTTGTCAAGGTATTCGTCAAAGGCATCTGCAACGGCTTCGTATTCATCGTCATCTTCGATATAAATGAGTTCCGGCTCTTCATTAGGGTCATCCGGGTTCTCGCTGTAGCCGTAGAACCAAACTTCGCCGTCTTCGTTCTCGCCATTTTCATCAAGGGGAAGCAATACAATATAATCCTTACCCTCTACCTCAAGAATGGTAATAATGGCACAGGTAACCACTTCGCCGTCATCCAGCGTTAAATCAACAGTCATTTCTTCGTCTAAATTGTCTTTTTTTGCCATAATGCAACCTTTCTGTACATGTGTACTAAAACTGTATTGTATATACTTCATTATACATTATGTCAAATTTTCTTGCAACTGATTTACAGATTTTCAAATTAAATATATAATATAGATGAGCAAAATTGCTCGCAGCAATCACGGAGAGGAATAACATGAAACAGATGAAAGTACCCCAGGGCACGTTGACTTTAGGAGTCAGACCTTTGAGCGTGGGCAGTAAGAAGGGAATATATGTTGCTTTTCAAATGAGAGAGCTTTCTGGCAAGGAGGAAGAATGCGGCGTTCTTTTGTTTGATAAAAAATCAGGTCAGTGCTTGAAAAAGCATGTGATACCGGCAGAAAACCGTATCGGTAATGTTATGTATGATATGATAAAAGATGTGGATCATACGAAGATATCTTACCTGTTTTTTCAAAGTGAGCAGATTTGGACGGATAAATATGCCAAGGCTTATCATGTAACCGGTAAATACGGCGAGGTAAAGGCGGCCGAGGATTATAAAGCCTGCATGTTGACCCATGAATATGACTGGGAGGGTACGGTTAAACCCGGAATTCCTTACGAAGACTGCATTATGTACTGCCTGCATGTGAGAGGTTTTACGAAGCATGTGTCCTCCGCAGTTCGCGCGAAGGGGACTTTTGCAGGAATTGTTGAGAAAATTCCTTATCTGAAAGAATTAGGGGTTACGACGATTGAGCTACAACCCTGCTATGAGTTTGATGAAATGGAAGGTGCTGGTGTTTCCAGGGACAAATCTTATTTAAATTACTGGGGCTATAAAGAGGGATATTACTATGCGCCCAAGAGTGCTTACGCATATAAAAAGGATGCAGTTAAGGAATTTAAGGATTTGGTAAAGGAATGTCATAGAAACGGTCTGGAAGTGATCATGCAGTTCTATTTTCCGGATGAAGTGTCCAGGGCAGAGATTCCTCCGATTTTGCGGTATTGGACCCTTTATTATCAGGTAGACGGCTTTCATTTGAAAGGCAGGGATCTGCCTGTTAAGGATTTTGCTTTCGATCCGTATCTGGCAGAAGTTAAGCTTATGTACTACGATTTTCCTGTGCACGCTATTTATTCCGGAACAAAAGTACCAGTGTTTAAAAGGCTTGCGGCATATAATGACAGCTTTATGATTGTCATGCGCCGATATTTAAAGAGCGATGAAGGTATGATAGAGGATGTCATGTACAAGATTCGCTTCAATCCAGAGTATATAGGAGTGATTAATTACTTTACCAATTACTTTGGTCTGACCATGATGGATATGGTTTCTTATAATCAAAAGCATAACAAAGGGAACGGAGAGAACGGCAGGGATGGTAATGACTATAACTTCAGCTGGAACTGTGGTACGGAAGGAAAGACGAAGAGGAGCGCCGTTCTTGCTTTAAGAAACAAACAGTTAAGGAACGCGTTTGTTATGCTGCTCCTGGCTCAGGGAACTCCCTTGTTCTTTATGGGGGACGAGTTTGGCAATTCCCAGAAGGGCAACAACAATCCCTATTGTCAGGATAATTCGACTGCCTGGTTGAACTGGAATGATTTTAAGAAGAATACGAAGATGTATTCCTTTGTAAAACACATGATAGAGCTTCGTAAGAAGCATAAAATCTTTCATCTGTGTAAAGAGTGTACGCTGACAGATTATAAATCCTGTGGATATCCGGATGTTTCCTACCATAATGACCAGGCATGGAAGCCGGCGATTGGTGCCGATAGCAGGCACATTGCTTTTATGCTTTGCGGCGAATATGCAGATGGTTGTGAAGGGAATTTCTGGTATGTGGCTATGAATATGCACTGGGAGACGCAGGAATTTGCCATGCCGAAGCTGCCTAAGGGGATGAAGTGGGAAGAGTATCTTGCCACGGAAGAAGCAACAGAAAACCAAAACCCGGTATCGGATATGACAGGAGACAGTGAGAAGAATCTGAGTGTGACGGTTCCGCCCAGAAGCATTACTATATATCTGGGTAAAAGATAAATTGGCCGGCACAAATGAATGGAACAATTACGTAAAAGCTGAATAACATATAGTAAATAAAAAAATGGAATGGTATTATGTGCAATTTTGTAATTTTACTATTGTTATTATGCAATAACTGTGGCAGTTGTGGATGTAATTGCGGATCCGGGTATGGCAATCATCGCCGCAACGATGACTGCGGATGTAATGATGGCGATTATCGCAGAAGCAATGATGATTGTGGATGTGAAGGGGACTATCGCAGAGGTCATGATGATTGTGGATGCGATAGTGGCAACCGTGGCAGAAGCGATGATGACAACTGTGATGCTAAGAATGATGGTCGAAGAAGGGATTATCGTTCAAGGTCTTTTTACGATAATGATAACGACTGTTCTTGTTCTGCGTGCGAAGATTCCGTGTCTGACTTTTCACCCATCAAGGAGAGAGAAGATATCTGGTCACCTTACTTGAATGCGTCATCTGCAAAACAGAATAAATAGCCGGATAAGTATGGGGGAGAAAATAAATTATTTTCTCTCCCGATTTTATGAAAACTATTTCATTCACAATACATTTGTGATATATTTAAAATGAAATGTGTGTAGAAAAAAGTGTTTTAGATATCATAATTATTGACCAATGTGGCTGTGACATGAAAATCAGAAGGAGGCTGTCGTAATGGCTTTAGAAAAATATGTGGCATATGTCTCTGCTTATACTATGGGAGATACGCATGGTATAAGAATTTACGATGTGGATATGGAAAATGGACGATTTACGGAGAAGGACAAGGTTGAGATTACCAATTCTTCCTATATATCAATTTCCAAAAATCATAAATATTTATATTCCATAACAGACTTTGGGGTGGAGTCTTACCGGATAATGCCGGATGGTGAGCTTGAATTGATCAATTATGCGCCCATCAATGGCATGAGAGGTTGTTATTTGTCATCGGATTATGAGGACAAGTTTCTGTTTGTAGCCGGATATCATGATGGTAAACTGACGGTGCTGAAATTAAATGAGGATGGTTCTGTCGGAGAAATTGCGGATGAAATTTATCATAAGGGTTTCGGAAGTATGTCCGAAAGAATTACCAGACCTCATATTTGCTGTGCCAGAATGACACATGATAACAAATATCTTATGGTTGCGGATCAGACCATGGATCATGTAAAGGTCTATCGCCTTAACCATGAAAGCGGGAAACTGAAGCTGGCAGACGTAATTCGGTGTAAGATAGAGTCTGCCCCCAGACATATAAAAATGTCCAAGGATGGCAGATTCGTATATATAGTGCATGAATGGAAATGTTATATCGGCGTGTACAAGTATGAGGAAAGAGATGGTATTCCGTACTTTGACCATGTGCAGGATATTCATACTGTCAGGAGTGGTGTGACGCAGGGTACTACCGCAAGTGCATTGAGTTTTTCTGCGGATTATGATTATTTACTGAGCACGAACAGTGGTGATAATTCCGTTGCAGTTTTTAATGTAAACAAAGAAGATGGAACACTGACCAAGAGTTTTATTCTTCCTGTCAGCGGGGATTATCCCAAGGATGCTGAAATTTTTCCGAACAATGAATTTCTGGTTTCTTTGAATCATGAATCCAATACCATGACTTTCTTCAAATTAGATTTGGAGAAAGGCGTGATGACGATGAATGGAGCACCGATGAAAATTCATGAGCCGAATTGCATTACGTTTCATAAGCTGGGGTAAACCCAGCTTATTTTGTGTAAAAAGCCTTTAAATAATCCATCTGTGCACTCATATTAACAAGCAGTGCATCCAAAATGGTAATGGCTGTCATACATTCCATGACCACGACTGCGCGGGGCACGATAATAGGATCATGTCTGCCTTTGATCTGGACATTGATTTCTTCACCTTTTTTATTGACAGTTTCCTGATAGGAGAAGATAGAAGGGGTGGGCTTTACATGAGCACGGATGATAATGGGGCTGCCATCGCTGATGCCTCCCAGAATACCTCCTGCATGGTTGGTGGCTTTGATGATTGCGCCACCATCAATACGAAAGGCATCGTTGTTTATACTACCGTTATGTTTTGCAGCCTGGATGCCGTCACCGATTTCCACAGCTTTTACAGCACCGATGGACATAATCGCTTTGGCAAGATTTGCATCCAGTTTTTCAAAGACAGGATCCCCCAGACCTGCGGGAACACCTGTTACAACGCATTCCATAACACCGCCCACAGAATCCAGTTTTTTAATGGATTCTTCCAGATAGGCTACAGCCAGTTTATCTGCATCTCTGTCCGGCATAGCCGTTTTGGTTTCCAGAATTGCCTCTTTCTCAAAACGCCCCTCATTGATTTCAATATTGCCGATGGCTTTTGTATAAGCCATGACTTCAATACCCAGTTGCTTTAAGATCTTACAGGCAATGGCACCGGCAGCAACACGTCCGATGGTTTCGCGACCCGAAGAGCGCCCGCCGCCTCTATAGTCACGGAAACCGTATTTTTCATCAAAGGTATAATCTGCATGGCCGGGACGATAGTAGGATGCAATCTCAGAGTAATCTCTGGAAATCTGCGAAGTATTTCTTATAGTTAGGGAAATGGGCGTACCCGTGGTTCGTCCTTCAAATATACCGGAAAGAATTTCTACCTCGTCGGCTTCCTTTCGGGGAGTGGTAATATTGCTTTGCCCGGGTTTCCTGCGATTTAAGTAAGTCTGGATATCGGATTCCACCAGTTCAAGTCCGGCCGGACAGCCGTCGATGACGACGCCGAGGGCCTTGCCGTGAGATTCCCCCCAGGTTGTTATTTTAAATATGTTGCCTAATGTTGAGCCTGCCATAATGTTCCTCGATTCTGCAGTTTTTGCTTTTTATGCTACCAAGTATATCATTTTGTTGGAGGTTTTGCAATGCCCTAAGATTTCGGGCAATGATTGACATTAAGATTTTCCGGATATTGATTGACAGTGCTCCTTCTTCCTAAGGCTCGCAAAGTTTTAATAATTGAAATGGTATCAGGATAAGCAGTTTCAGGATAAGTGGTATCAAGGATAGCAAGGTTATCAAAAAATTTCTTGAGATTTGATGTATATTTGGTATAATCATAAAGGAGCCTTCCGATACTGCTGAAGTTTGGGAAGGTTTCCTTATGACAATTGATTATATATGTAAAATATCAGTGATTTTATAAAAGGAGTCCATATGTATAAATTATTGAAACAAGAAGGACGTGCGAAGAGAGCTGAATTCCACACCGTGCATGGCTGCATTCAGACCCCTGTGTTCATGAACGTAGGTACGGCGGCTGCAATTAAAGGCGCCGTGTCCACAGCGGATCTGGAGAACATCAAATGTCAGGTAGAGCTTTCCAATACGTATCATTTGCATGTGCGTCCCGGTGATGTGAATATCAAGAAAATGGGAGGTCTGCATAAATTTATGTCCTGGGACAAACCAATCTTAACGGATTCCGGCGGATTCCAGGTGTTTTCTTTGGCGGGCCTTCGTAAGATTAAAGAAGAGGGCGTATACTTTAACTCTCATATAGATGGCCGTAAGATTTTTATGGGACCGGAGGAAAGTATGCAGATTCAGTCCAATCTGGCATCTACCATTGCCATGGCATTTGACGAATGTGCGCCCAGCAAAGCTGACAGGATTTATGTGCAGAATTCTGTAGAAAGAACCACGCGATGGCTACAGAGGTGTCGGGATGAGATGAAGAGGCTGAACAGCCTGGAGGATACTATCAACAAAAACCAGCTGTTATTCGGTATCAATCAGGGGGCAATATTTGACGATATCCGTATTGAGCATGCCAAGAGAATCAGCGAAATGGATCTGGATGGTTATGCGGTTGGTGGGCTGGCAGTCGGCGAGAGTCATGAAGAGATGTATCATATTCTGGATGAAGTGGTTCCATATCTGCCCAAGGATAAGCCAACCTATCTGATGGGTGTAGGTACCCCGGCAAATATTCTGGAAGGCGTGGAGAGAGGGATTGATTTCTTCGACTGTGTATATCCTACCAGAAACGGTCGCCATGGTCATCTGTACACCAATCATGGGAAGATTAATCTGTTCAATGCAAAATATGAGCTGGACGGCAGACCCATTGAAGAGGGCTGCAATTGTCCGGCCTGTCGCAGATATTCCAGAGCCTACATCAGACATCTGCTGAAGGCAAAGGAGATGCTGGGTATGCGTTTGTGCGTCCTTCATAATCTGTATTTCTACAATACCATGATGGAAGAAATCAGAGAGGCTTTGGATGAAGGCAGATTTTTGGCATATAAAAAGCAGAAGCTGGAGAATATGGAGACACCTATTGATTAAACAAGGTGTAAGTGTGAAATAAATATAAAATTCTTACAAAAAGACTTGTTCATTTGACATTTTTTGTGTATTATTGAGAATAGCGAAAGCGTATATTAGGAGGATTAAAAATGGGTATTTTATTAACAACAGCGGAAGCTGCAGCAGAAGCTGAAGCAGGCGGAGTAATGGGCTTGATCATGACTTTCGGTATCTATGCAGTATTGATCGGTGCTATGTGGTTCTTCTTTATGAGACCTCAGAAGAAGGAACAGAAGAGAGTTGCTGCTATGTTGGCTGCCTTGGAAATCGGTGACTGTGTACTTACTACAGCCGGTTTTTACGGTGTGGTTATCGATATTAACGGGGATACCGTAATTGTAGAATTTGGTAACAACAAGAACTGCCGTATCCCTATGGAGAAGAGTGCAATTTCTCGTGTAGAGAAACCTACAGAGTAGTGGCGTAAGTAAGTGAAAGGGGCTATGTGTGAATTGCACGTAGCTCTTTTTAAGTATACTGTTATAGAATGAAACCCAATCTCCATAACTAAAAATTATAGCAAGTATAAACAATATGTATTTGAAGAATATCAGTTGTTATGTTAAGA
>JAZNXM010000037.1:0-3925 GCA_045593865.1 Acetatifactor sp.
CGCTGTGCAGATTATGCCCTTGCCGACTACAAGAACAGCATACATATCTTTATTTACGGCAATGAAGAGTGCAAGATTAAGAGAATTATGGAAAAATATAATCTCTCTGAAGCGAAAGCAAAGGATATGTGCGTAAAGAAAGATAAACAGAGACAGAGCTATTACAATTATTATTCCTCCAAGAAGTGGGGGCGTGCAGATAGTTACGATCTGTGTATAAACAGCAGTGTATTGGGTGTGGAAGGTACAGTGAAGCTCATTGCCCAGTATATTGAAGATTTCGAGAACCTGAATAAATGAAGCAAAAAAATAAAAATCAAAAAATATATTGACATTTGAAGGCACCTCATGTATACTATTCCAGTATGCCGCGTAACTAGGTATAAGTGTGTCAAAAAACACCACCAAAGTTAGCGAGTAAATGAAGAACATAGCTTTCCGCTATGGGATCATGAATAGGAGGTGCCTTTATGTACGCAATTATTGCAACAGGTGGAAAACAGTACAAAGTTTCAGAGGGAGACATCATCAAGGTTGAGAAGCTGGATACTGAAGCTGGTGCTACTGTAACTTTTGACCAGGTAATCGCAGTAAGTGATGATACCCTTAAGGTTGGTGCAGATGTAGCAAGCGCTACTGTAGCAGCTACTGTTATGGAACAGGGTAGAGGTAAGAAGGTTATTGTATACAAGTACAAGAGAAAAACCGGTTACCACAAGAAAAACGGTCATAGACAAGCATACACTCAGGTTAAAATTGACAAGATTAATGCTTAATCGTTCTTTATAAAGGACAAACATATGGCGACAATTATTATTCGTAAGACTGTTCATAATGAGTATACCGGATTTATCTGTATAGGGCATGCCGGGTATGCGGAGGATGAACCCGATGTTGTTTGCGCAGCGGTTTCCGTGCTTGTGATCAATACGATTAATGCCATGGAGAAACTTGCAGGACAAAAATCAGAGGTTGTTCAAAACGAAGAAACCGGATTTTTAAAATGCGAGTTCCTGGACAGTCTGAATGAAAAATCCATTTTATTGATGGAGGCCATGGTTTTGGGATTGAAAGATATCAGTAAAGCGTATGGCAGGCAGTATTTACAAGTTAAATTCGAGGAGGTGTAAACCATGTTAAATATGAACCTTCAATTCTTCGCTCATAAAAAAGGTGTTGGTTCTACCAAGAACGGTAGAGATTCCGAATCTAAGAGACTTGGTGCGAAGAGAGCTGACGGACAATTCGTGAAAGCCGCAAACATTCTGTACAGACAGCGTGGAACTAAGATTCATCCTGGTGTGAAGGTAGGTATCGGTGGAGATGATACTTTATTTGCATTAGTTGACGGCGTTCTGAGATTCGAAAGAAAAGGCAGAGACAAGAAACAGGCTTCTGTATATCCTGTACAGCAGTAATGCGAATGAACAAAGGCTTCAAACATGCGTGTTTGAAGCCTTTTCTACTAAGATAACCAGAAAGGAGCTTATCCCATGTTTGCAGATAGAGCCAGAGTATTTGTAAAAAGCGGAAAAGGCGGCGACGGTCATGTATCCTTCAGAAGAGAGAAATATGTGCCTAACGGCGGTCCCGATGGCGGCGACGGCGGAAAGGGCGGAGATGTCATTTTTGAGGTAGATGAAGGTCTCAATACCCTGATTGATTTCAGGCACATCCGTAAGTATAAGGCTGAAGACGGCGAAGAAGGCGGCAAGAAGAACTGTCGCGGCAAGAACGGTGCAGATATCGTAATTAAGGTGCCGGCGGGTACTGTGATCAAGGAAGCAGAAAGCGGCAAGGTAATTACGGATATGTCGGGAGATAATAAGCGAGTGGTTCTGCTCAAAGGCGGCAGAGGCGGTAATGGTAACCAGCATTATGCCACCTCTACCATGCAGGCACCAAAGTATGCTCAGCCCGGCGTTCCGGCTCAGGAGCTTGAACTGATCCTGGAATTAAAGGTAATCGCGGATGTAGGTCTGGTAGGCTTCCCTAACGTGGGCAAATCTACATTTCTCTCCCGTGTAACCAATGCAAGACCGAAGATTGCGAACTATCATTTCACTACTTTAAATCCTAACCTGGGTGTTGTGGATCTGGAGGGAACCGGTGGATTCGTCATTGCGGATATCCCCGGACTTATTGAAGGTGCATCTGAGGGTGTTGGTCTGGGACATGAATTCCTGCGCCATATTGAGAGAACCAAGGTCATCATTCACATCGTGGATGCAGCCGGTACGGAAGGCCGTGATCCGGTGGAAGATATCTACGCGATCAATAAGGAGCTGGAAGCTTATAATGCGGATATTGCCATGCGACCACAGGTCATAGCAGCAAACAAAATCGATGCCATTTATGATGATGGTAAAGGGAATGACCCTGTAAGCGCGTTAAAAGCCGAATTTGAGCCAAAAGGCATCAAGGTGTACCCGATATCGGCTGTCAGCGGAAAGGGCTTAAAAGAGCTTTTATACGAAGTGAACGATATGCTGGAAGCAATCGATGAGGAACCCACTGTGTTCGAGCAGGAATACTTCCCAGAGGAGGCAACTACCGCGTATAACCATCTTCCTTATACGGTTGCATATGATGCGGAAGAAGATGAGTATGTGGTTGAAGGACCGCGTATTGAAAAGATGCTTGGTTATACCAATCTGGAGAGCGAGAAGGGCTTTACCTTTTTCCAGAATTTCCT
The DNA here is from genome assembly GCA_045593865.1 of Acetatifactor sp. Lineage (GTDB taxonomy): Bacteria > Bacillota > Clostridia > Lachnospirales > Lachnospiraceae > Acetatifactor. The sequence continues at coordinate 2,696 of JAZNXM010000037.1, forward strand.
GAAAGATACCGGTATCCTGCAGGAATTGGAGGAGCTGGGTATTGAAGAAGGCGACACCGTAAGAATGTACGGACTTTCCTTCGATTATTATAAGTAGGTGTAATACAGGCCGCGTATGCGGCAGAAATGAGGAAATAATGACAAGCAAACAGAGAGCTTATTTAATGAGTCTTGCAAGTAATCTGTCACCGTTGTTCCAGGTAGGCAAGTCCAGCCTGACACCGGAGCTTACCCAAGCAATCGGCGAAGCTTTTAATACCAGAGAACTTGTCAAGGTGGCAGTATTAAAGAACTGCTTTGACGATCCGAGAGAAATCGCCGGAATGGTTGCAGAGAGAACCCATTCTCAGGTGGTACAGGTTATCGGTAAGAAATTTGTACTTTATAAACCGGATAAGGACAACCCTAAGATTCAGCTGCCTAAGTAAGAGAAATAAGAGAGCGGAGAGTAAATATGTCGGATAAAATCTTGGCGAACTGCAAAAAAATCGGAATTATGGGAGGAACCTTTAATCCGATTCATATTGGCCACCTGCTTATGGGTCGCTGGGCCCAGGAATTTGCGGGACTGGATGCGGTGCTCTTTATCCCGACCGGCAATCCGTATATGAAAGATAGTACGGAAATTTTGGCTGGTATGGAAAGACTTCGCATGGTTCAGCTGAGTATTCAGACGCAAAAGGATTTCTTTGCATCCGACATAGAAGTAAAAAGGTCAGGCAATACTTATACTTATGAGACGCTTCGGGGGCTTCGTAAGCACTATCCACAGGCCGAATTTTACTTTATTGTCGGTGCTGACAGCCTGTATACTTTTGAAAGATGGTTACACCCGGAAGTGATCCTGGCGAACAGTACGCTGATTGCGGCTGCCAGGCACGGTGCGAAAATGAATGAGTTGGAGGCAAAGAAGAAGGATTTGATGAATCGCTTTGGCGGTGAGATTCTGCTGATGGAGTTTCCGGCCATGGATGTTTCTTCCACAATGATTCGTGAAAGAATCAAAGCAGGAAAAAGTATACGTTATTTGACAGCGGATGCGATATGTGATTATATTGAAACAGGCAGAATTTATTTATAGGTTATCATAGGTTGGAAAGGATTGGACTGAGTGTGAAGAATCCGGATTTATCAAAAATTCGAAAAGTAATGGAGAAAGCCCAGGATAATAAACGTTTTGAACATACATTGGGAGTTGCATATACAGCATCGGCATTGGCCATGCATTAT
>JAZNXM010000038.1:0-3344 GCA_045593865.1 Acetatifactor sp.
ACATATATAATCTTTAAGGAGGAAAACAATGAAAAAGTTAATTGCACTGGGATTATCTCTTATCATGGCAGTATCCGTTTTTGCAGGCTGCGCCAGCAAGGAAGCTGCTACAGTTAAGGTAATTGACATTGAACTTACACAGGAAGAATATGCTTTCGGTGTAGATAAGACACAGCCTGAGTTGCTTGCGGCAACAAACAAATTTATCGCAGAGATCAAGGAAAACGGTACCTTCGATGAAATCTGCAACCGCTACTTCGGTGACGGAACCCCTGTAAAGGTAACTTCTACAGCATTAGATACAAGCAAGGATCAGCTTGTTGTAGCTACCAATGCAGCATTCGAGCCTTTCGAATACACGGATGGTGACAGCTATCTTGGTATCGATATGGAGATCGCTGCTTTACTGGCTGAGTATCTTGGTAAGGAGCTGGTAATCCAGAACATGGATTTCGATGCGGTATGCCTTTCTGTCGGTCAGCAGAAATGTGACATTGCTATGGCAGGTCTTACGGTAAGACCTGACCGCGAGGAATATGTAACCTTTACCGATTCCTACTACAATGCTTCCCAGAAGCTGATCGTTCTTTCTGACAACACTGAATTTGACAAATGTACTGACGCAGCATCTGTTGAAGCAATTTTAAACGGCAAGGACGCCTCCGTAAAGGTTGGTGTTCAGAACGGTACTACAGGTCAGTTCTACTGTGAAGGTGATGAAAGCTGGGGCTTTGCCGGCTTCCCTATGAAAACCGTGGCTTACAAGAACGGCTCTTTGGCAGTACAGGATTTATTGAACGGTAATCTTCAGTACGTAGTTATCGACTCTGCACCGGCTGCATGCATCACAGAAGCAATCAACGAAATGCAGTAAACTATATACTGTACCATATAACTGTTCAGGGCAGATTTTAAGTCTGTCCTGAATCGTTTGTTTAGAAAGAGGTTTTCATGGGTAATTTTTGGAATCAATTTATACAGGGTACTTCCTTCGGGAAAAAAGTAGAGAAATTCCTTGAGGTCTTTATCGAACAAAATGGTTATACCAAGGTTCTGGAAGGCTTACAGAATACGCTTACTATTGCTGTTCTGGGTCTGATCATCGGTATCCTGATCGGTACGTTCATTGCTATCGTCAGGGTTCTCCCGAAATATAAGCTGCTTCCCAGGATCCTTAACGGTATCTGCAGCTTTTATGTAGAGCTTTTCCGTGGTACCCCCATCGTGGTACAGCTGCTGGTATTCTACTATGTAATGCTGCCCCTTATGGGCATCCAGCTTCCCGGTCTGCATGTGTCCATACTGGTATTCGGCTTAAATTCCGGTGCTTACATATCGGAAATCATGCGAAGCGGCATTCTTTCCGTGGACGGCGGCCAGATGGAAGCCGGCCGTGCGGTAGGCTTAAGCTATTGGACTACCATGCTTCGAATCGTTATTCCCCAGGCAGTAAAGAATATTCTTCCGACCCTGGGCAATGAATTCATCGCCCTGATCAAGGAAACTTCCGTTGTAAGCTTCGTTGGTACTGCCGATCTGTATTTTGCATTTAATTCCATCGGTACTAACAGCTACGAATTTATGGTTCCTTATCTGGTAATGGCAATCATTTATATCATAATGGTATTGCTCATCAGTGCAGCTATTAAAATCATGGAAAGGAGCCTGAGAAAAAGTGATAGACGTAATTAATCTGAAAAAGAAATTCGGCGATGTACAGGTTTTGAATGACATCAATGTACGAATTGAAAAAGGCGATATTATGTGTGTGATCGGCCCCTCGGGTTCCGGTAAAAGCACTTTTCTGCGCTGCTTAAACTGTATGGAAGATCCTACAAGCGGCCAGATTATCTTCCATGATGTGAACATTGCAGATATGAAAGTGGACATCAATGTCCACAGACGTAAGATGGGCATGGTATTCCAGCATTTCAACCTGTTTAACAACAAAACTGTGATCCAGAATATTATGCTGGCTCCTGTGCTGGTACAATTTCAGGACTTAAAGAAAGCCAAACGCCAAAATACTCGTATTCGATTGACCAACCTCTTTAAAACTGCCGAAAACAAGAAGGAATTGGTTCCGATTACTACCACCAAGACACGGATCAAGCAGGAAACTTACGACAAAGCTCTCGCTCTGTTAAAACGAATCGGTCTGGAAGAAAAAGCGAATGTCTACCCTTCCACACTCTCCGGCGGTCAGAAACAGCGTGTGGCTATTGTACGCGCCTTGGCGATGAACCCGGAAGTAATTCTGTTCGATGAACCTACCAGTGCCCTGGATCCTGAAATGGTGGGTGAGGTACTGGATCTGATGAAGGCGCTTGCCAGGGAAGGCATGACGATGATCATCGTCACCCATGAAATGGGCTTCGCAAGAGAGGTGGCCAACAAGATTCTCTTCATCGACGAGGGACAGATACTGGAAAGCGGTGCTCCGGAAGAATTCTTCGGAAACCCGAAGAATCCACGATTGAAGGAGTTTCTGTCAAAGGTGTTATAAAACATAATTTAGGTCCCTGGAAATCCATCATTCCTTTATATTTCTTTCATTTTGACCACAAATACTATATAATGCCAAGATAAATTGACATCTCGTACAAATCAGAAAGAAGGTAAATACATGTACGCTAATTATCATACGCATACTTTTCGTTGCAATCACGCCTTCGGAACCGAACGTGAATTTGTGGAAACGGCCATCAAAAGTGGCCTTAAAAAACTGGGATTTGCCGACCATACCCCTTATCCCTTTCCAAAACCGGAGGAGTATTCCTGGAAAATCCGAATGAGAATGGACGAACTGGAAGATTATGTCAATACAGTACTGGCTCTGCGTGACGAATATCGAAATGATATTGAGATCCATCTTGGACTGGAGGTTGAATACTATCCAACCTTCTTCCACGATCTGCTTAAGGCAGTTTCCGACTACCCTATCGAGTATATGCTGCTGGCCCAGCACTACCTGGGTAACAGTGAAACCGGGGAGTGCTATTGTGCATGGGTAACCACTGACCCCAACCGGCTGGTCCGTTACTGCAGCCAGATCATAGAAGCCATGGATACCGGTGTTTTTACTTATCTGGCTCACCCGGACTTATTAAATTTTACCGGAGATAGTGACTTATATACGACCCAGATGCGCAGACTATGCCAAAGTGCCAAAGCTCATGGGCTGCCTCTGGAAATCAATTTTCTGGGAATTTCCGCAAACAGACACTATCCAAACGAAACTTTCTGGAAAATTGCCGGAGAAGAAGGCTGCGATGTGGTATTCGGTCTGGATGCCCATAAGACAAACGGCTTTCTGTTTGAGTCTTCTTTGGAAATAGCCCATA
>JAZNXM010000039.1:0-38473 GCA_045593865.1 Acetatifactor sp.
GCGCTGGCATCTTTTCTGTGGGGAAACTACAGCGGTTTTGGTGGCCCGAAGGCTTTACAGGAGAGAGAATTCAAAGGAGAAGGTCTCAATGGTAATGGCTTCAGTAGTGAAGGTCTCCAACACAAGGTGGTCAAAAGGAAAGAACCTGCTGGAAAAAAATGGTGGGAAGAAAGTCGCAGACGGAGTAAGCTGCTTGCAGCCGATGCGGCACTCATTCTTGTACTGTGCCTAGCGGCAGCCCTGTGGAACTGTGACCTGGGAGTGACGGTTAGAAGTCATATGGGCACCCTTGGTTCGTTCCAGTTTGTCCGCATTCTCTGGATTGCACCGACGCTCTGGTATGCAGCGTTGGCATTGTGTCTGTCAATTCTGTGGGATATCAGAGCTCGGGTAAGATGGTTGGGATATATGGCAAGTCTTGCGGTGTTGGGTATAGTGAGCCTGCAATGCCTGAGGGGTTCCACCCTGAAGATGTGCATGCAGGAGATTCTGCTGCCGGATTACGAGACCATCAGCTGGTCAGACTATCTGGCACTGGGCGTCATGAACCAGGTGGAGGACTACATTTTCGAGCAGGAGGGTCTGGAAATAGAGGAATACAAGGTGGCAAGCATCGGAATTGACCCGTCGGCAGCTTTGTACCACGGATTCTACTGTGTGGACGGGTACTCCAATAACTATGATATTGAATATAAGCATGCGTTCCGGCAGATCATTGCCCCGGAATTGGAAAAAAATGACTGGCTGAGGGAATATTATGACGGATGGGGTAACAGATGCTACCTGTTCTCCGCAGAGATTCCGGGATATTTCAATATTGAAAAAGGAACCTCATGGTTCAATAATCTGCAGCTGGACACGAAAGTGTTGAAGGAACTGGGGTGTGACTATATATTGTCGGCGGTATATATTGTCAACGCTGAGGAGATTAATCTGCGGCTGCTTCGGGAGGAGGCTTTTGAGACGTCGGAGAGCTATTATCGGGTATATATATATAAAATTGATGTTTAGGGATAGTTATCCTGAGGAAAGATAAAAATTCAGACAGAGCCTTTATTGGGGTAAGTGACAGCCTTGATAAAGGCTTTGTTGGCCATAAAATTGTTTTGTTGTAGGGAAATTTCAGATTTCCCTACCTTTATTATACGAGGATTAAAAAAAAGACAAGAAGAAAACAAAAAACTACACTTCGGGGTAGTTTACAAGTCCATAAAAGCTCGTGTAATATGATATTACAGTTGGTGACTATACACTGACGATATGTTAGGAGACAATCTATTTGATAAAGTACGAGAACAATCTTGCAGAGATGATTGCAGAAAAAATGAATGAACCAATAGCATTGTCCAGGTTATGGGACTACAGAAAGGAGTTCTTTGAACTGCCGGACGAGGAAGTCCGAGAAAGCCCTGTGGTTGCAGTCTGTATGGTTAAGATTTTCTTGATGGAGGGAAAGCTGGAGGAAGCGGAGAGATATCTGGAATATATCCGAAAAGATCCTCGGTTATACGACTGCATCAGGCTGGAAATGCCGCAGCTTAATCGGAATGAATTTCGCCGGGGTGTAGAGAAGCGGATCCGGGAAGCCGATAAAGAGATCCCTAAGCTGATATTGACCGCAGGTCGCCCCAGTGTCTTGAACGGATTTCGAGATTTTTCGGAATATGGCAAGTACATGAAGCGGTTCAAAGAACCGATATTAAATGCGATTCGGACGCTTTACGGTAATGCTGCCACAGGCGTATACGAAATAGCGCTGGCAGAGCATCTTTACTGGAAGAATGACTGCTTTGAAGCGTTGGTGCTGGTAGTGGGAACCATCCCTTTCATGGAACATATGAAGGATGTGAGATGCCTGTTTGCGGCATTGACGCTGGAGATATTTATTCTGGTGGCCAACGGACAAACCGCTTCGGCGGAAACATTAATAGCAAATATGCGGCACAAGCTGGTACAGTACGGAAGCGAAGAACTGGAGCATAATCTGACAGCATTGGAAGTGTGGGCAGCTATGTATGACGGCAAGACAGAGAGAATCAATCAGTGGATGAGACAGCTGGCACCGGATGAATACGGTAATTTTAATACATTGGATACATTCCGCTATATGGTCAAGCTCCGGGGTTATTTGATTCAGGAAAAGCACATGGCGCTTCTTTCTCTGGCGGAGAGGCTGCGGCCCTTGCTGAAATCCGGAAGAAGAAGGATGGACTTGTGTGAGATGACTTTGATTGAGGCAATGAGCTTCCATGCACAGGGAAGGCGACAGCAGGCTTTTGAACTGTTGGAGCAGGCACTGCATAGTGCGAAGAAATATGGTTATGACCGACTGATCAGTGATGAAGGCGGCAGGATGTATCGGCTGCTGTATGACTACAGACGGGAACGAGGCAGTCATCCGTATCTGCAGCGTGTGATGGAGCTTGCGCGTAAGATGGGATTATTGTATCCGAATTACCTGAAAGTGCTTTACGAAAAGATCGAAAAGCTATCCAACATGGAGCTGGATGTGCTCCGGCTCATGGCGGAAGAAAAGAGCAACAGTGAGATAAGTGAGTATCTGGATATTTCGTTGAATACAGTGAAGTTTCACTCAAAAAATATTTTTAAGAAGCTGTCGGTCGCATCCAGGGGACAGGCGGTAAAGAAAGCAAAAGAGGTTCACATAATTAATTGATCTTCGAAACTCTTTGTGCTAATATTAAAGGATACCTATAGATACATATTTTAATACTATAAGTGACAATAAATTAAATTGCACATGGCTGAAAATTATGTTCAGAAAGGGGAGAATGGTGCGATTATGAAGAAAAGCAGAAGGAAAAAAATATTATCAGGATTACTTGCATTGGTAACGGCGGGGTGTCTTGCAACGACCATGATACCGGCGGATAGGGTAGTGGCGGCGGAAAAAACCACGAATATTGACGGTTTTTCTGCGGTTATTAATGTGGATCCTACAACGTCCGATGACAATCATATTTTCAACGGGACACCTGCGGAGGATGGCAAGATCTGGACGGACAAGACGGTGACCACAGGTGCAAGTTATGGTTTGAATGTAGGAGAAGAGCATTTCGGTGTGACATTGTCTGCAATGGCACAGACCTATAATACGATAACCACATCAATGACTACGGAGCAGGAAAAGATCGCGTATGATGTTGTGTTTGTGCTGGATGGTTCAGGCAGTATGACATCCAATTATGTAAGTACCGGGAATGGTCAGCGGATTACCAGAGCGCAGGCAATGATCAATGCGCTCAATCCGGCACTGGTTACATTGATGGAGAATGAAAACAACCGCTTTGCCATCGTGAAATATAATGGTGCAAGTGTTGATTCATCCAATGCCACTACATTAATGGCACTGGACCATTATCATACTACGTCTACGAATAGCAGTGGTGCAAAGATATATTTTGAACACAATACAAACTATGGGTACAGAGCATCTCTGGCTGATGGCGTAACAAAGGGACAGAATGCGGATGTTGCGGATTTTACCATTTCATGGAGTGACGGTACGCCTACTCAGCGTGGTATTTATCGAGGTATGAATCTGCTCCAGCAGGCAGAAAAACCGAATGACGATGTGACTCGTATTCCAATTATGGTGCTGCTAACAGATGGTGCAGCCGGCAGTGCGAACATCGATTACAGAACTTTGGACGGCAATCGTAATTATTATGGTAATGCAAACTCCAACGGCAGCTCATCTAATAACGATGAGGTTGGCTACTATACTGTTTTAACTGCCAATTACGCGAAGAGAACTCTGGATGCCTTGTACCGCGGCCGGTACGATTATACAGGTATTATCGGTGCAAATGATGCAGTTGCAAAGTTTTATACAATTGGTTTGGGGATTACAGCCAACACCTGGACGCACTACATGCTCAATCCGGTAACCAGCAGTGCTGCATATGACAATACCGCAAAGAACATGCAGTCTATGCTGACCGGTACGACCAGTCCATATCAGACCGATTATAATTATGTAATGAACAATGGTAAAGCCGGATATTACGGTGGAGAAAATATTTCAGAAGAAGAATTGAAGGCTGCTTTCGCTGATATTATTGCGAATATGCAGGTTGAATCCAATGTCACTAATGTGGTAAACAATCCGCTGGTTAACAAAGTGGAAGGCAGTATCAATACTTCTGCGGAAGTGATCTTTACAGATTACTTGGGATACAAGATGGAACTGAAGGGTCAGCATCCGTATCTTCGTTACAAAGGCGTTAACTACCGGTTTGATGTGGCAAATCAAACAGATACAAGTATGGAGTATCGTTTCAGTGGCTATGATCAGGATGGAAACAGCACATTAGGCCCTATTATTACAGAAAACGGGAATACATATGACCTGTCAGATGTAATATTCAAAGCAGATAAAATAGACGAAACATATAACGGACAGACAGGGTATTGGAAGATTACATTCTCATTCCCCAGTCCGTTGCTTCCGGCATACTCACGTACAGATGATTATGATCAGGCGAACCTGGAACCCATACGTATGTTGTACGAAGTGGGACTGGAGGAAGGCGCTGATCTGCATGGAGACAGTCTGAAAATTACAGCAGACGGTAAGATGGTTACTGCAAGCACAGACGTGGTTGACAAGCTGATATTCCACAGCAACCTGTATGAGTATGGTACAGATGGTTCTATGGCAACCGGTTCAGCAAAGACTTATGTACAGTATAAACCGGCTCTTGAGAATCCATTCTATTATAAGACTGGTTATACCACAGACAAAAGCCTTGCGGGTACTGAGGAAATGTATATCCGAGTTGATGTAGAGACCTTGAGCGAAGCGGCAGAAAAGATTCAGGCAACTACCAGTGTCAGATTAGAGAATATCTCAGTATCAAAGGACACGGCGCGTGCCACCTTTACATATAACGGACAGACATATGCAGTTGACCTGACCGGTGATCGCTCCGATGGGGAAACCTGGGTAGGTGAACAGGCCATCACAGTAACCGGAACCAGCGAAGGAGCTGAGGAGATTACAGCCAATGCTGCAGTGCGTGTGGAAGCACTCTATGATGTGACCACAACCGGATCGGGCTGGAATCGTGTTACTATAGAGACCTTGACCCTTTCCGAAGTCAGCATCAACGGTACAGCAGCGACACTCAGCAACAACAATACGGTGGCTACTTTCAACAATCTGATCATCCATGGCTTGTCGCAGGACACTGTGGTGGAAGAATCAGAGACGCTATCTGTTTACATGAAGATTGAGCCGAAGCTGGTTGAAGGAACCAATACACAGGTTAAGGACGCAGACAACAATCTTGTTTATGTAGCGACAGATGCAAGCAATAATAAGATTGATGTTGTTTATAAACAGATTGATGGACAATATTATTATGTGATTGTACTTGGCGAAAAGACCTATTACAGTACAGCTTATTATAAATACGCAGCTAATGCAAATTCTCCGTTAAATTATGAGAATAAGCATCTGGACAAGGGTACAACGGCAAGATCCCTGTTAGGACATCTGATTATCAATCAGGATGGAACTTTTGATGCTAATAATTTCAGTACAATGTTCCAGTACCAGGCGTCTACAGGAATTGTGTATCCTGCTACGGCTGTGGTTCAACGGGAAACAAACGATTCTGTTGTATGGGGCACACCCGGTTCGGCAGATGCATTGCCACCGACAGGTACCTTTAAGGTATGCATCGATGGTATTAAAAACGGTCAGTACAATATCGGCGGCGTGGAGATGAAAGTCCATTTTGATTTTATCATCGAAGCACAGAAGGTTTCCGAAACAGAGACCAGATACGTAGTGATCGACTGCAGTTATTGGGAGGCACAGAATTCAGATTACCATTACGCAGTAGATATGAATCTCTCCACAGTGCCGGAGATTCGTATCAATGAAAGCAATCAGGAGATACACACTTATGATGTTTCCTATACCATCGAAACAGAGCATGTAGATCTTGGTTCTGATAAGACCGGCAACAAGACCCAGACGGCGGACTATTTCTTCCAGTCCTGGTTTAATGCAGGTAGCCTGGCAACGGATCCGGACAATATAGATGGTACTGTGACCGCATACCTGGGCAACAATGGTCGTCTTGCAGTGGACATCAATGATGCATATGACAATCAGGTAACAGTAAACAAGAAGTGGATCAGCAGCCTTGGTACAGAGCTGGACACAAGCCTTGCAATGTTTAACGATATTGAGGTTGAAGTGGGTCTGTATCGCCAGTATAGCTACGTGGATGCGGAAGGGACTCAGATTACCCATGAAGGAATAGTCGGTACTCCTTTCAAAACCGTTGTTTTGAATCAGGCGAATGATTTTAGCTACACATGGGAAGCACTTACACTTCCCGGATATGTGGTTACTGACAACGGCGACATCGTATATGATAAAGACGGCAATAAGGTACCTGTTACATACACCGCAGGAGAGATGAATGTCATCTCCGGATGGATGGTGGCCGGTGATGCAGAAGTGGTTATCGATGATGAGAACCATGTGGATACGATCACATTGACGAATGTACCTTTGGCAGAGTTTACACCTACATTGATCAAAACCTGGACCAGGGACGGCAAGCCGGTGGATGCACCTGCAGGCTATCAGGTTCGTGTGGAACTTCTTGCAAACGGTCAGCCCGTTGAAAATGCAATTAAATTGGATAAAGAACATGTCATTGCAGCAGCTCTGACACAGAAAGCGGCAAGTGAGGATGCGGTATTGACCGTTACCTATGGTAATGTGGCACTGGGCAGCATCGATGTTAAGCACTCTGACTTCCAGACAGCCAATACGTTCAAAACGTACACCTTTGAGTATGCCGGTAAAGGCGGTGCGGGAATCGGTGGCGAAGTGGGTTCGGGAACCCATGCAGATGATGTGGAAATTGATATTATACTTTCCAACACCAATGGGGATATGTTGGCATTTTCCGATGCAATGGTGACATATGACTTTACTGTGCCGGCAACAGGGGCGAAAGAATCTGTAACCTTACACACATATCGTTCAAATCTGGTGACGGAAGGAAGTACAAAGACAGCTACTTTCCTGATGCAGTACAGATCCGGTGAAGCGGCAATTGTTATTTTGGATGGTATTGTTGATGCCGATGGCGAGCATGCGGCTTGGCAGTCTGTGCTGAACAAGTGGAATCTGCCGATGCTGCAGAAAAACGAAACTACCGGCGAATATGAGGCGGTCGTTTACTCTATTCGAGAAACATTGATCGTGCCGGATAGCAGCGAAGCAAGCGGATTTAAAGAGTATACGCCGGATGCAACAACGGGTCTGATTACCGTTGGCGACAGAGTGTTTAAGTCTACCACAACCATAGAGGGACAGTACCACTTTACATTGAACAATGATGAAAGTGAAACAAGCATTACTGCAACCAAGGTATGGGTCGACAACGATAACAAATATAATACCAGACCGGCATCCATTACCCTTGATCTGTATAACGGAACAACTAAGATTGCTGGCCAGACCAAGACGGTGCAGCCGGATGCAGATGGCGCTTGGATCGCAACATGGGAAAAGCTTCCTGTATACGATGCGGCAACCGGAAACAAAATGAACTATGTTATTAAAGAAGGGATGGAAGATCTTCCCACATCGGATACATACGACACCGCAATTGAGGTGGACGGGGAAGAGGAAAGAAAGTTCACTGTAACCAATACACTTTATGGAGATCCTGCAATCAACGATACCTTTGTGCAGGTGGAAAAGAACTGGATCGATGACAGCAATGCAGAGAATATCCGCCCTCAGGCGCTCTATATGGTATTATATCGTGTAGTTGACGGCGTTGGCACGGATGCACAAGGTAATATCACAACAGATACTACTAAGTGGGAATTGGTAAATTATATTGCCCTTTCCGAAACGGATGATACCTGGAACGGTGAATGGACCGGTCTTGCCAAGTACAATACCGAAGGTAAAAAGTATGTGTATTTCGTAAAGGAATATGCGACACTTGTTGCTGCTGCAGATGCAGTGTCAGGTACAGAGGGTGTTCCTGGATATACATCAATGGAAGCGGCACCTGAGACTGTAACAAATCCTGTAACCAATGATACCGGATGGAAGTATACCTTTATCAATCAGCTTGAAGATGGTACGATCTCCAAGACCGTTACCAAGGTTTGGAAGGATGCAGCGCTGGCAAATGAACGTCCGGCAGATATTACGGTAGTGCTGAGCTACAATACCTATCGTGCAGATGCAAACGGTAATATCATTGCCACACTGGTTTCAGAGGAACAGACCTTAAATGCAGCCAACTCCTGGACACATACATGGGATGACCTGCCTGTTTATTCCTATGGTAAGAAGGTGGATTATACCATTAGTGAGACTAAGGTAGGCACAGTTAATGTTGCGGAAGAAACCATAGCAGGAACCTCTAATACTCAGCTTGCAGCAGATTTTAATGGCTACAAGTATGTTGTGACTACGCAGGACGATGGTGAAGGTAATAACTTTACGGTAACAAATACATTGACAGGGGAAACCGAAGTTGCTGTTTATAAAGAGTGGAACTGGAATGCCCATCCTGATAAAAATGATGGTAATTTTGCAACGCAGATCAGCTCATTGAAGGAAGATGTAAAGTTCAATATTTATTCCAGATACAGCGGTTATGTGACCAGTCTGGAAATCAAGAAGGACGCTGACCCGGCAAGCGCAAGTGTGAAGCTTCCCAAGTATAATGCGGACGGTTCCTGGATACTTTATACAATTACGGAAGAGCCTTTAACCGACGGAACCGATCATGTATTTACATCTGAAATCGGAACCAACACAGCTACAGGAGGAAACTTTGCCTATACTGCAACCAATACCTATGTTCCGCTGTACAGGACAATCAATGGCAGCAAGACCTGGTTTGGTGTAAAGGGAGATAATATTCCGGAAGCAGTGGGGCTGGTTCTGAAGCGTTACATAGAAGGTGCTGATAAATCAACAGCTGTTGAAGTGGCGGTAGGCGGTAGCAGTCAGCCTGTTCTTGTCTGGAATAAGAATACCAATACGGCAAATACTTATAACAGAGACGAATACTGGACATATACATACGAGAATCTTCCGGTTTATGAAGAGAATGATCTCAATAAGCCGTATGTTTACTTTGTAGAGGAAAGTACAATTACTCTCGCAGGTCAAACAACAGCTACACCGGTTGGAGAGACCGATTATACAGCGGTTGTCAGCGGATTTGATATTATCAATGAATTGCTGGCAACAGTAGACGGTGATGATCTGGATGGCGAGAAGGAATGGGTAAATGTTTCAGAAGATGCACTGGCTAATCTCAGTATCCGTGTCGAACTGTGGAGACAGATTAATGGCGGAACACCTGAAAGAGCGTTGACTGCGAATGGTCAGCTGGTAGATGCGATTACTGTAGACAAGGATGATGCAGATACGAGCAATGCAAGTGTATGGAAGTTTGACTTTGCGGGTAATACACTTCCCAAGTATGACATTAACGGGAATCCGTATACCTATCTGGTAAAAGAAGTGAGTATGACTTCCGATATGACCACAAGCAATGTTGCTTATGAAAGCGGAGCTGATTATGCAGTGAGTGGTAGTGTTGGCGATTATACCGTTACCTTGAATGGTTTAAATATTACCAATAGCCGTAATGGAGAGAGCGTAGATTTCCCCGTAACGAAGGAATGGGATATTAATTTAGGCAACAATGTAACGCCAAACTACGATTTTGAGCCGATAACAGTAAACCTTAAGCAGAATGGTACTGCTATAACCTATACCGTTCCCAATGCAGATGCATCCAAGGTAACCGTAACAGGAACCGATATTGTTATTAATAAAGCGGCGGCTACCAGCAATACCACCTGGGAATATACATTTGTAAATCTTTCTAAGTATGCAGAAGATGGCATTACCGAGAATGTATATAGCATAACAGAAATTAAGGTTGGCAATAATGACATTGCAAATCAAAGCTACTATGTTGTAAGTCATCCGACCAATGATACCATTATTAATGCACATGGCGTGAATTATAAGGAATTGACCGTTACAAAAGTTTGGGCAGGTGTTGCAAACGAGGATAGGCCAGATTCTGTTGAAGTACAGCTTTATCGAATTGTGGGTGGTACGACCAAAGATCTCGGTCAGCCCGTTAAATTGTCAGGTGCAAATGATTGGCAGCATACATTTACACATCTTCCGCTTTCAAATGGTACCGATACCTATGCATATGCGGTAAGAGAAGTAAGTGTAACGGCAGGAAGTACCACATTGGAAGTGGAATATGAAGGGGATGCTTATACATCGGGTACAGTTGGTGATTATGAGGTTGCAATTGCAACGGAAGAAACAACGGATGAATATAAAACGACCATTACGAATACTCTGAAACCGGAAGAACAGAGGTTGAAGAATGCAACCTACCCGCTGACCAAGATCTGGGGCAAGGTGGATTTCAACATTGTTCAAGATCCCAGCATCAAGGTAGAGCTGTTGAGAGACGGTAAGCAGATTGTGTATGCAATTCCTAGTGGTGATACCGTTATGAAGATGGATACAGCAGATCCGTTAGGGAGGAATTTGATCTTCAAAGGTGGTACATCATCTTCAACCTGGAATTATACATTTACAGGTCTTCGTTACTACTCTGACAACGGTATTGAAACAGCGGAATATTTAGTGAGAGAACTTGCAGTTTTGAACTTTGACGTTCAGGCCTTGGTAGGACCTTCTGGAAATTACCTGAAGGCCGGCGATTACTTTGTGAGATATACACAGCATGACCAAGACGGCACCACGGTTAACAACTTGCTTGCAGGAGAGGCAGATAAGGAAAAGACAAACTTTACAGTAACCAAGGAGTGGAATATTCCATCAGGTACGGTTCTTCCTGAAAGTATTACAGTGCGGTTGCTTCAAAATGGAGGTGTTGTACAGGATCATGTGGTAATTACAGCTGCAAATCAGATAGATGCTGATACTTGGGCTTATAGCTTTGAGAACCTTCCTAAGTATAAAGCAGATGGTGTTACACCGCATGTCTATACGGTAGAAGAGCTTAAGGTTGGCAATGTTAAAGTAGATGCAAACAACAAAGCCGGTGCGTATACAGTAAGCTACAATGCTGACAGAAATGTGATAACCAATGCGATTGAGCATAGTACTGAAACGACCACAAGCATCACAGTCAACAAGGAATGGGCCGGGGCAGCAACTTCTCAAAGGGTTGCTGAGGCAGGTACTACCATTACATTGCAACTGTTGCAAAATGGTGTGAAATATCCAGATGATGCAAAGGGTATCGTCAGACTTGACAGCAATTCCGGTAGTGGTAATTGGTCTTATACCTTCGACAATCTGCCTAAGTACAGCGAAGACGGAACCACATTAAATACCTATACAGTAGTGGAAACTGCAATCTCTGTAATATATGAAGGCAGTACCGTTACGGAGCTTGTTGAATATACCAGCACAAGCGAAGGTAGAGCCGGCGATTATCTGGTAACCATTACTACAGATAATCATGGCCATGTAATCATTACCAACGAGCTTAAGGGTACTCCTGATAAGCCGAAGACAACGACAAACTTTATAGTAACCAAGGAATGGATCGCTCCTTCAGGAACAGTTCTTCCTGATAAGATTACAGTCGGATTGATATCTGACAATGATCAGGTACAAGAAGTTGAACTTACAGCCACAAACAAAGTGGATGCAGATACCTGGACTTATACATTTACCGGGATTCCGGTTTACAGACAGGACGGCATTTCAAGGTATGTATATACTGTTAATGAGAGTGAGGTTGGTGACACAGCCATTGGTAGTGACAACAAGGCGGGCGCATATACAGTGGCAATTATCAACGACAGTCTGAATTATGCGGCGACCATTACCAATAGCACCACCCCTGATGATGGTAAGACAATCGTAACAGTAGCAAAGAAGTGGAAACAGATTTCTGCAGATAACCTGACGAATACAGTTGTAGCAGTGCAGCTATTGAGAAACGGTACTGTAGTGGATGTGGCTTATCTTGCAAGTAATGCACAGGATGTTGTGGTTACGGATAAGGGTCTGACATGGACCTATACATTTAAAGATTTACCTAAATACTCTATTTCAAATACGGAATATGAGTACACTGTAAAAGAATTTAGTGTAAATGGTACATTGACAGAAGATAAGACGGACAACGGAAGTACGATTACGGCTGCAGGCGACTTTGTTGTTGAGAGTCAGGAAGACACGACAGAATCGAACAAATTCATAATTACCAATACCCTGACCGGAACGGTTAGCGAGTTCGCAGGCAAGAAGGTCTGGGCAGACGTAGCCAAGGTTTCTGAAAGACCCGGATCCGTGACCATTGGTTTGTATAGAACCACGGATGGCAGCACCTATGAACTGGTAGAGAAACAGGCGGTTGCAGGAACCCAGGCTGATACGGAATGGTCCTTTGTGTTCAACAATAATGTCAATGGCTACGATAAGTACAACAAAGCCACCGGTGATCTGTATACTTATGTTGTAAAAGAATTGAAGCCTGGTGTTTTCCAGGATGCGGCTGAAGAGGGCGAACGGATTACACTTGGCAACAACGAATACAGAGTAAGTTACGGTATGGATGGTACTACATATACCGTAAAGAATACCTTGTATGATGAGTACGATCCGGATCCTGACAATCCTCTGGAAACACCGAACCCGATTAAGGTTACAAAGGTATGGCAGGATGACAACAACAGCCAGGGCAAACGTCCCGAGTCTATACATGTTACCTTGAAGAGAGGCAACACGATTCTGGAGCAGCTGGTATTGATAGGAGAAAGAGAAAACGTATCCGGTAACGGCTCAGTTTCCGGCAACGATTCTGTATCCGGTAATGGCTCAGTTTCCGGTAACCACAGCGTTTCCGGTAATACGCTGCTCAATATCGTGGGCAACAGAATCATGAGTATAGTATGGAACACGGTATCCGGTAATCTGACCATATCCGGCAATGATGTAGTAGATAGGAACACCTGGGCAAGGGCATTTGCAGGAACATATCCTATGTACGATGACAACGGAGCATTGATTGTTTATGAAGTGGTAGAAGATTCGATAACGGATTATGTTCTGAAGTCTACCACCGGCAATGCGGCAGACGGATTTACCTTGACCAATGTATATGCTCCCGGCCAGATGTCAATTACCATCGATAAGGTGTGGGTAGACGATCATAATGCTCTGAATCTGAGACCGAACGATAAACTGGTACTGGAACTGATGCAGAATGGTGCGAAATTCCAGGATGTAATTTTGAGCGCATCTGCAGACGATACATGGACTGTTTATGTAAGTGTTCCGGTAGCAGATGAAAACGGCAAATTATATGTATATACTGTAAACGAACCTGTAACCAACGCCGATTATATCTCTTCTGTAAATGGTTATGAGGTAACCAATACTTTGAACGGAACCGTGGATGTGAAAGGCGAGAAGCACTGGGAGAAAATTGATGAGGCATATCGTCCGGCATCCGTTACGGTAGAACTTTACAGCAAGATCGGAAATAATAACAGGATTCCGGTACTGGGTGCGGACAGCAACATTATGACCATAACGACCACAGCTGCAGAGAATTGGAAATATGATTTCGGAACCCTTCCGAAGTACGATGAAAATGGTGCATTGTACACCTACATTGTAGAGGAAACCATGATTGGTCAGACACCGATCGCTCAGTCGGATTATGAAGTTTCTGCAGTAAATGGATATGACCTGACGAATGCGCTCAAGAATGAAACGCAGACGGCAGTAACCATCAGCGGCAGCAAGATATGGCTTGATAATAACGATGAATATAAGATTCGTCCGGATGCGATTACCGTAAATCTCTTACAGGATGGTGTGAAGATTAGGTCAGAGGCTGTGAGTGCCGATGTGAATGGTGAGTGGAAATATGTATTCAGTCAGCTTCCAAAGTATAATATGGATAACGGCAAGCCTTACACATATACGGTGGAAGAGGAACCGGTTATAAATTATATTTCCCAAGTTAAGGAAAACAATATCATCAACACCATTGACGAATCCAAGATACAGAATCTTACATTGAGTAAGATCTGGGTGGATGGCAACAATGCACAGGGCAAGCGTCCTGCGGAAATCACATTGAATCTGCTTCAGAACAATGTGTTGTATCGTCAGGTAACCTTACGGGCATCCGGAACGGATATCTGGACGGCAACGGTAAAAGTGCCATCCGCAGACAAGAACGGCAATGCGTACACTTATACGGTGGAAGAGCCTAAGGAAGCAATAGAAGGAACGGATTATGCAGTATCTGTAGATGGTTATACGGTAACCAATACACTAACCGGCAGCGAACATGTTGTGGGATATAAGAAGTGGGCCGATAATATTGAAGTGCAATATCTGCCTGAATCTGTAACCGTAGAGCTTTGGAGAAGTACAGAAGGCAGTGAGGCAACGCCTGTGACTGCAGCAGACGGCAGAGAAATGTCATTTACCACTTACTTGGGAGTGAACTGGAAATATGATTTTGGTGAATTGCCCAAGTACGATGAGAATGGTGCGCTTTACACCTATGTGATTAAGGAAACCATGATTGGTAATACTGCAATCGCAGATTCCGACTATGAAGTGGTTGAGCGTGATGGTTATAATCTGACCAATGCGATCAGGGAAAGTACCAAGACGGCAGTTACTGTCAAAGGAACCAAGACTTGGGAAGACTTTAATGACCAGTATAATATGCGTCCCCAGTCCATTACTGTAAATCTTCTTCGTGATGGCGTAAAGATTGATTCTGTAAAGGTGGAGGAAGCTGCAGACGGAACCTGGACGTATGAGTTCAAGGGACTTGCGAAGTACGATATGAACAATGGAAAGCTTTACACATACAGTGTGGAGGAGGAAGCTGTTGCAGATTATATTTCAGAAGTAAATGGTTTTGATATCAGCAACAAGCTGGATGAAACCAAGATTCCGGAGGAGCCGGAAGCAACAGAAGAACCGGAAGAACCGGAAGAAACACCAGCTCCATCTGAGCCGACGGATTCAACAGTTCCGCTAACCGGTGATAATTCACCGATCGCCCTGTATCTTGTATTGCTGCTGGCTGTTGTAGCAGGCCTTGTGGGTCTTCTTATCTGGCGGAAAAAGAAAGAACAGCAGGATAATTAAATAATAAAGCGCTCACTCAAAGGTGAGCCGGCGCAAAGAATAGGAAGCTCCGGCTATGTATGGTAATATTCTTTCTGTCAGGAAGACAGGCAAATATTATCAGTGTAGCCGGAGCTTTTTCGGTTCAATTTTTATGAGAAATGCATTGACGCAACGTGTGTTTTCGTGGAAAATAGAAGTAAGAATTATGGAAATATGGCATGTAACCGATAAAACTTTTGAAAGGCGAATTATGATAGATATAAAAGCCGGAGACAAAGCTTGTAAATGTTTTGTCCTATTCTCTATTTTATACTTGTTGGTCACGGCAGTGCTTTTAGATACTCCCGCTGAAATCTTTGCGGGAATGAAGCGAATTGTGATATCCAGAGATGCGCTGATCACGGATTATTTTGTGATCGGTGGTTATGGTGCGGCATTTTTTAATGCGGCATTGGTCATGTTAATAGAATATGGACTGCTATTGTTGGAGAAGGTTAACTTTACCGGACTGACGTTGGCCGCGCTCTACATCAATGGCGGGTTTGCTTTGTTTGGTAAAAATCCCGTGGATATATTACCGATCATTCTGGGTACGGTTATATATGCAGTATTTCACCATGCGCGCCTGAGCCGATATATTTATACGGCTATATTTGGAACCTGCCTGGCGCCCTTTGTGACGGAACTGGTGTATATCCTGCCCTTTGGGAATCCGGTAAATGGTATTCTTGCAGTGGCGGTTGGTATTTTTATCGGCTTTGCTCTGCCGCCCCTTTCGGCCCATACCGCATCCATGCATATGGGATATAATCTGTTTAACGTAGGCTTCTCGGCAGGTATTCTGGCGTTTGTGCTGATGTGTGTGCTGCAGTCCTTTGGGATTTCTGCGGAAAGCACGTTGATTTGGCAGGAGAAAACGCCACTGTGGCTGATTCTGTGGCTGAGTGCATTTTTCATGCTGGCAATTTTGTATGGTCTGTACCGGAACAAGGGCAATTGGAAAGCTGCGTGGAAGATTACCAGGCATCCCGGGCGTGCGGTGGCGGATTTTGTACTTATGGATGGTGCAGGAGCCACCTTTATGAATATGGGAGCAATCGGTATCGTTGGTGTGATTTATATTCTGGCCATTGGCGGCGATTTGTCAGGACCGGTGATCGGTGCCATGCTGACTGCATTTGGCTTTGCGGCATTTGGTGCGCATTCGAAAAATTATCTTCCGGTGCTGGCAGGTGTGTTCCTGTCCACATTTATCAATAAATTTGAACCTACCACACCGGCAGTGCAGCTGGCCGCCATGTTCGCAGTGGGAATTGCGCCTATCGCGGGACAGTTTGGTGTGATTGCGGGAATCCTGGCAGGGGGACTTCATGTGGCAATCGTGACCTGCACCACCGGGCTGTACGGAGGCTTGAATCTCTATAATAATGGCTTCAGCTGCGGCTTGGTGGCAATCATTATGGTGCCGCTTGCAGAGAGTTTTATTAAGAGATTTGAGACCAGAAGAGTGAAGCGTGCGAAAAACACCTCTGAAATGTCTCAGAATAAAAAATAAAAGATGTTTGAGATAGTTGCAAAACACTTCGATTGAAAATACAAAAATTTGTGCTGTACCCAAATTTCAAGGGTGCACAAGAATGGAGATTATTATGACACACGAAGAAAAAAAGATTGGAAAAATAGTGGAAGAACTGACCATGTTCTTTTTCAGCGTGGGCGCAGATGATATCAGAACCGAGATAAAGCGGCAGGGGGAGCAGGTAGTGATCCTGTTTGAGAGTAATTACCTCCCGGAATATCAGTGTAACCTGCATCGCCTCAAGGAGTATCTGAATGAGCCTAAGAATGAGGGAATGGAGGATATTTACTGGGAGCTGGCAGGCTCCGGCGACCCGGGTGAGAGCTCCCAGCTTCTGCTGGTGGGTATGATGCTGGACAAGGCGGATGTAGAGATCCGGAATGACAGAGTGACGCTGACCCTATACAAAGAATTGCTGGATGCATGAGGAATGTGTGAAGGAGAAGTGATTTACAAATGAAGAAGATTATCCAATTTATGAAAACGGAAGTGGTGCTGACAGTGGCGCTTCTGTTGGCGGTTGTCTCCATGCTCTTTGTGCCTCCGGACGCAGCATATGTGGATTATATTGATTTCCGGACGCTGAGCATCCTGTTTTGCCTGATGGCAGTTATGGCGGGCTTTCAGGAGGTGGGCGTTTTCCGCATGATTGCTCAGAAACTGCTGAAAAAGGTATCCGGCGTCTTCGGACTGGTGTATATTCTGGTAATGCTGTGTTTTTTCTTCAGTATGTTCATTACCAATGACGTGGCACTGATTACGTTCATACCATTTACGTTTATTGTATTGCAGCTGCTGGGAGAGGGGCTGGAGAAAAGGCTGATGATTCCGGTGGTAGTCATGCAGACAATTGCAGCGAATCTGGGCAGTATGATGACACCCATCGGCAATCCCCAGAATCTGTATCTTTACGGTAGGTCGGGGTATTCCTTTGGAGAATTCCTCTTGTTGATGCTGCCCTATGGGGCGATTGCATTTGTACTGTTGACGGTGTATTGTGTTTTTCTGGGGAAGAAGGGTGCTGGGAATGGTGCCACAGAGGAATGTACTGTGAAAATTGATATTGAGATCAATCTGGCGGGCAAGGAAAAAGCCATTCTCAGGTATGCAGCTTTATTTATCGTGAGCCTGCTGGTCGTAGTCAGAGTGATTCCATATCCGGCAGCACTGGCAATCGTGCTGTTGGTGATGGCTGTGCTGGACAGACCATTGCTTGGCAGGATTGATTATGCCTTGCTGCTTACTTTTATAGGATTCTTTGTATTTATCGGTAATGTAGGACGGGTGCCGGTGTTTAACCGGTTTCTGGCCGGTGTCATTGAGGGAAATGAAGTGGTAACGGCTGTGATATCCAGCCAGGTCATCAGTAATGTGCCGGCGGCGCTGCTGCTTTCCGGATTTACGGACAATGTAAGGGATTTGATTGTCGGTACCAATCTGGGAGGCCTGGGAACACTGATCGCCTCCATGGCGAGTCTGATTTCCTACAAATTTATTGCCAAAAGTGATAAATGCTCCAAGGGTGCATATTTCAGAAGCTTTACCACGTGGAATGTAGTATTTTTAGTGGTGCTTATGAGCATGTGGCTGGTGATGGGGTGCATCGTTGATGCTTAGTGAGTTGCATATTCAGACCTCTTCAATCAACTGCAAAATCGTCTTGATGGAATCCATCTGTCCGCTGTTTGCCATATTCTCCATAAAGGCCAGCCTATTGTTATACAGCTCATCGATTTTTTTGACCAGAAGGTCAGCAGTCAGAATCTCTTCGTTGATTACCATGGAGAAGCCCTGATCCTCGAAGGATTTTGCATTCAGAATCTGGTCGCCTCTGCTGCTTGTGGCAGGGAGAGGGATCAGGATGTTGGGCTTGCGCAGTGCTAAAAGTTCGCAGATAGCATTTGCGCCGGCCCTGGAAATAACCACATCTGCCATGGCGAACAAATCTTTTAACTCGGACTTGATATAATCAAATTGTTTGTATCCGGGAATCTCCAGCAGGGAGTCATCTATCTTTCCCTTGCCGCACAGGTGTACGATCTGGTATTTTGCCAGCAATGGGGACAACGCGTCACGGACCGTTTTGTTTACATTGGCAGCACCCAAACTACCGCCGACAACCATGATGACAGGCTTGTTGGCGGTAAATCCGCACATATCCAGACCGGCTATCTTGTTGCCCCGGGCAAGTTCTGCCCGAATAGGGGAACCAGTCAGCACAGCTTTGTCCGCAGGGAGCATCTTGTAGGTCTCCGGGAAATTGCAGCATACCTTTTTGGCCACCGGAATGCATAGCTTGTTGGCAAGCCCCGGAGTCATATCGGATTCATGGATGATGCAGGGAATGCCCAGTGTAGCAGCAGCTCTCACAACAGGGACACTTACAAATCCGCCTTTTGAGAAAACCACGTCCGGCATATAGTCCTTTAAAAATTTTCTGGCTTCCCCGAAGCCCTTGAGCACACGGAAGGGATCGGTCAAATTCTTTACATCCAGATAACGTCTGAATTTGCCGGTGGCAATGCCCACATAGGGAATCTGGAAATCCTCGATCAGCTTTTTCTCAATGCCGTCGTAGGAGCCCATATAGGTAATTTCGTAGCCTGCTTCCTGCAGAGAAGGCAGCAGTGCAATATTGGGAGTTACATGACCGGCAGTGCCGCCGCCGGTAAGAACGATTTTTTTCATACTTCCCTCTTTCCCGTATTTCACAAGCCGGCCTGTGAAACTACGTTGCTGTGTCGTTCGAAAGGAGCTACAGTGTTTTCAGTGCCTGAGCCAGCTGATCCGGGCAGGATGTATTCTTGAAACCACAGCGGATACCTTCCAGTCTGGTAATAGCCTCTTCCACCTGCATGCCTTTTACCAGTGCACTGATGCCTTTTAAATTTCCGTTGCAGCCGCCGATGAAGGATACGGATACAATGATACCGTCATTTACTTCAATATCGATTGCGGATGAACAGGTTCCTTTTGTCTGATATATCATATAATTTTCCTCCAGATTTTATGCTTATTATTGCTGGCATTTCATTTTTGCACGGCATAGTTGTTTATGTACATTATAACATGGCTTAGAAAAAAATACAGTAGGGATTTATCGACTTTATCTTGAATCCCTTTCTGGAATTTGATAAAATAGCATGGAAATCGAGAAAAGTGTGAGAAGAACATTTATTGTGTGGAAACACATTCTCGTATGTTATTTTGTGCCGCCGCGCTGTAGGGCACAAGGATTTCTGTTGAACAGGCAGCGCAGAAAGAGGAACTTTATGAGCAAAGTTACATTTGACTATTCAAAAGCAAATGGTTTCATTTCTGCTGAAGAAGTAGAATGCATGAAAAAACTTACATCAGATGCAAAGGAAGTTCTGGTATCCAGACAGGGCGCAGGCAATGATTTTCTGGGCTGGATCGACCTTCCGATAGATTACGATAAGGAAGAGTTTGCAAGAATCAAGAAGGCGGCGGTAAAGATTCAGAGGGATTCCGAGGTATTGCTGGTTATCGGTATCGGCGGTTCTTATCTGGGCGCAAGAGCTGCGATTGAGTTTTTAGGACACAGTTTTGCAAACGTTTTGGATAAGAGCATCCGTAAAGCTCCGGAAATTTACTTCTGCGGTAATTCCATCAGCTCTACCTATTTGAAACACTTAATGGATGTGATCGGTGACAGAGATTTCTCTATTAACATGATTTCCAAGTCTGGTACCACTACCGAGCCTGCAATCGCTTTCCGCGTATTCAAGGCATTGCTTGAAAAGAAATACGGAAAGCAAGAAGCGGCTAAGAGAATCTACGCTACCACCGACAAGGCGAAAGGGACGTTAAAGAGCCTTGCCAATGAAGCGGGCTACGAAAGCTTCGTTGTTCCGGATGATGTGGGTGGACGTTTCTCTGTGCTGACTGCAGTTGGTCTGCTTCCAATCGCTGTGAGCGGTGCGGATATTGATAAATTAATGGAAGGTGCTGCTAGTGCACGGAAACGGGCTCTGGAAGCAGCATTTGAAGAAAACGATGCGTTACAGTACGCAGCACTGCGCAATATCTTACTTCGCAAGGGTAAGACCATTGAAATTCTTGCAAACTATGAGCCAAGTGTTCACTACGTGTCTGAATGGTGGAAGCAGCTTTACGGAGAAAGCGAGGGAAAGGACCAGAAGGGTATCTTCCCTGCAAGTGTTGACTTTACTACGGATTTGCACTCCATGGGTCAGTACATCCAGGACGGCGCAAGAACCATCTTCGAGACCGTAATAAATGTGGAGAGATCCAGAGAAGAAATCATCATTGGCGAAGAGCCTGTTGACCTTGACGGGCTGAACTATCTGGCCGGTCAGCCTGTTGACTTTGTAAACAAAAGTGCTATGAACGGAACCATTCTGGCGCATACGGATGGGCAGGTTCCGAACTTTGTCATTCATATTCCTGAAGTCAATGAGTTCTACCTTGGTGAATTATTCTATTTCTTCGAATTTGCGTGCGGCGTGAGCGGATATTTACTGGGTGTAAATCCCTTCAATCAGCCCGGCGTAGAAAGCTACAAGAAGAACATGTTTGCGCTCCTTGGAAAACCCGGATATGAAGCCCGGAGAGAAGAATTGCTGAAGAGACTTTAAATTGACAGGTATTTTCGCATTGAATGGAAAAGGTAAGTTTTGCCAAGGCCTAAGTGTAAGCACAGAATGAAAGGAAAAAAGATGAAGATTGTGGTTCTGGAGAGAAATAGTGTAGGTACGGATATTCCGGTTGATTACTCCGCACTTGGGGAAGTGACCTACTATCCGAACACGGTAACAGTGGAGGAGGTTCGGGAAAGAATCGCGGATGCGGATATCGTGGTGTCCAATAAGGCGCCCATGAGGGAAGAAGCCCTGAAGGATGCACGTAATGTAAAGCTGATCTGCGAATTTGCAACCGGTTATGACAACGTAGATATTGCTTATTGTAAAGAAAGAGGAATCAAGGTTGCCAACGTAGTGGATTATTCCACAGATATGGTGGCGCAGCATACCTTTGCGCTGGCGCTGGCGCTTTTAGAAAAGCTGCCCCATTACGATAATTATGTAAAATCCGGTGCCTACAGCATGCAGAATCAGTTCTCCAACTTTGACCGACCTTTCTATGAAATGGCAGGCAAGACCTGGGGTATTGTAGGTATGGGAAATATCGGCAAAAAAGTTGCACGAATTGCAGCCGCATTTGGCTGTAAGATCATCTTTCATTCCATTACCGGTAAGAGTACCTGCACCGATTATGAAAAGGTGGATAAGGAGACACTGCTGGCAGAAAGTGATTTCTTATCCTTGCACTGTCCCTTGAGTGATCTGTCCCGGGATTTTATCAACGCGGAGGCGCTGAAAAAAATGAAAAAGTCTGCGATTCTTATCAATGTGGCAAGAGGACCTGTCGTGAACAACAGGGATCTATATGAAGCGCTACGGGGTGGTGTGATTAAGGCTGCAGGCTTGGATGTTGTAGAAAAGGAGCCGTTGGAATTTGGCAATCCTTTGAGCTGGCTGAGAGACAGCAACCAGCTTATCATTACCCCACACATTGGATGGGCAAGCGTGGAGGCACGTACCAGATGTGTCAATGAGACGGCTGAGAATATCAAAGCATTTATAAGAGGCGAAAACCGCAATATTGTAAATTGGTAAAGGCAATTGCCGAAAAATCCTTATTGCCGCGCACTTCTCGCAATTTTACTCCCTCCAACGGAAGGACTCCGGCTTTTCGCCGCTTTCAAAGAAAGCCTTGGTCTCGGGACTCAGGTTAAGGGAAGCTGCATCCGGTTCTTCGTCAGCCGCCGACAGTGCAATGGTTCTGGGAGCGGCAGGCGCCGGGCCGGTAGAACCTCTCACGATCAAGGTTGCCCGCAGCTGTATGGTGCCGATAGGTACCTTGTTCAGCAGGCAGGTCATGGCATAGTAACCGCATTTCCCCAAGGATAAGCGATCCTGACGGATCGTGGTCAGGGACGGCTGGGTAAATTCCGTCATGGGAAGATCATCGAAACCGATAATGCTCAGATCTTTTGGGATGGAAATTCCTCTGTCATCACATTCGGTAATGGCTGCAATTGCCCTCACATCGTGGGAAAACAATATGGCAGTAACGCCTTTGCTGACCAGCTTTGGTATATATTTTCTCGTAGACTCGGCTACAAAGTAGCCGATACCGATATAATCCTCATTGATTTCCAAACCGTATTTCTCCATTGCATCCAGATACGCATTATATCTGGCCTTCATAATGTAAGAATTGGACGGACCGGAGATAAGTCCTATTTTCCGGTGACCAAGCTCCATGAGATGCTTGACCGCCAGTTCAAATCCTTCCTGGTTGTCACAGCCCACGGAGGCAACACTGGGATTCCCCTTTATATAATTATCATACAGTACAGTGGGAATAGGGGTGGTCCGGAATTCCTTCATCCAGGGATCGATCAGAGAAAAGCCCAGCACAAAAGCTGCCTGATACCCATGCTCCATCATATAGACATTATAAGGAGTCAGCTTCTGCATTTCCACGGTAATGGGGATGACATCCACCATCCAGCCTTCCGGCTCGGCCTTCTGCTTAAAGCCCAGCACCATATCGTGCCCGAATTGGTTGGGTGTATCAAATTCCATGTTTTCCACTATGATGCAGATTTTGCGTTCTTTTTTATGGGCGCGCTTATTAATATATCCCATCTCAACAGCAGTCTCAAGTATCTTCCGGCGCATATCTTCGCTGACATCGGTGGCATTGTTGAGTGCTTTCGAAACAGTGCTTTTGGATATACCGAGCTTTTCGGCAATGTCGGTAATGGTTGCCATAGAAATCCTCCGAATTTTGTGAAAATTGACTAAAAATTATCATTGGTTTATTAAATTATAGCAAAAAAAATATAGAAATACAAGCTGATTGACTAAACATGGGTATATGCAATTACGGGTGTAATTTGAAAAAACAGCCAAAACATGCACTTTTTCCAATGCTTGAACACGAAAAAATATTATAAAAGTTTCGAAACAAAAGTTTCGTGAAAACGTAGAAAAAAGGTAAAATTGCACAAAAAATATTCCAATTTGTCGAAAAACTGTACAATTTCACGGCTTTTGGCTATTGACGGACAAGGGGGTTTATGATAATTTAATAATTAGCAAAACTTTGCGAAACAATTTTGCAAAGTGATATAGGTTGATTTTTAAGGAGGTAATTATCGATGAAAAAGCTTTTGGCTTGCGCATTGGTTGGAGCTATGTCATTGACTATGCTTGCAGGATGCGGAAATGGTGTTCAGGGCACAAGTGATGTAGCTCTGAAGGTATGGGTTCCCCAGAACCAGTTAGACACAGGAATCATTACAGAACAGCAGGAAAAATTTGCGGCAGCTCATCCGGAATGGAACATTACTTGGACAACGGAAGTTGTAGGTGAAGACGTTGCCAAGGAAAATATCTTAAAAGACGTTGAGGAAGCAGCAGACGTATTCTTATTTGCATCTGACCAGTTGGTAGAGCTTGTAAATGCAGGTGCTATCGCAAGACTTGGCGGTAATACAGAGAAAATGGTTAAGGAAACCAACACGGATTTCGTAGTTTCTACTGCCATGGTTGGTGATGCTTTATACGCGATTCCGTTTACCCACAACACTTTCTATATGTACTACGACAAGACTCTTATGACGGCAGAGGATGTTAAGACCATCGAAGGTATCGTAAACAAAAAAACCGAAGATGATGTTTACAACTTCTATTTTGAGTCAGGCGGCGGCTGGAAGCTGGGCGCATGGTACTATGGTGCCGGCCTGAACGTATTCGGGCCTCAAGGTGACAACCTTGAAGCAGGTGTTGACTGGAACAACGAAACCGGTGTTGCAGTTACGGAATACTTAATCGATCTGATCAATAACAAGAAGGTTGCTTATGAAGGTGACATCTCCGTCTCTGAGTTGATTGCAGAGCACAGACTTGGTGTTTGGTTCGATGGTTCTTGGAACGATCAGAACTGGGTAAAGATCTTAGGCGATAATCTTGGCAGGGCAGTGATTCCTACATACAACCTGAATGGTAAAGATGTACAGTTAAAGGGTTTCTACGGCTCTAAGTGTATCGGCGTTAACGCAACAACCGATAACATGGCAGCAGCGGTTGCTTTCGCAGCATTCCTTGGAAATGAAGAGAACCAGCTCCTTCGTTATGAGAAATCCGGACAAATTCCTACTAACATCAACCTTAGCAGTAGCGAAGCAGTCCTGGCAGATCCTCTTGCCAAGGTAATCGTTGACGAAGCGAACAACGCTTCCGTAGTACAGCCTGCATCTTCTGTGTTCGGCAGCAGGTACTGGAACTATGCAAACACCATCCCCACCGAAATCAGAAGCGGCGGAATTACCAAGAAGAACGTTCAGGAAAAACTTGATAAGTTCGTGCAGTCAATGACACAGTAATCTTATCTCAATAAGTATTTATTGGATTTAAAGCAGGGATACCATTTGTATGGTGGTATCCCTATTTTTGAAAAACTGTTGTTTATAGAAAATTAATAGTTTCGCACTTAACACCAGGAGGTTTTTCTATGGGTATCTTGAATAAGAAAAAAGAATCTTTTTATACAAAACCCTCTGACTACAGCTGTTTTCAGGCATTTAAAAAGGGTAATCTGACCACAAAGCTTTCCCTTCTGATTTTTGGTCTGGGCAACTTTAAGAACAAACAGCTTGCCAGTGGTATTATTTTTCTCGCACTTGAAATTGCTTATCTCACATACATGTTTGCTTTTGGTTTCCAGTCCATCGTGAACTTTATCACACTCGGTACGGTTACTCAGGGACAGGTATATAATGAGGCATTGGGTTTTTATGAATATTCCAAGGGCGATAACTCCATGCTTTGTCTGTTATATGGTGTAATCACGCTTGCGTTGACAGCTGCCATTGTGTTTGTGGCATTTCTTTCCTGTAAAAGTGCATTCTGCACCCAGTACCGCAAAGAAAGAGATATGAAAATCCCCTCTTTCCGTGATGATTTAAGCTCATTAAAGGAAGAAAACTTACATTCGTTATTATTAACCTTTCCTTTGATCGGTATTATTGTTTTTACGATCATTCCCTTGATCTTTATGATCCTGATTGCGTTTACCAGCTATGACCGTAATCATCAGCCGCCGGGAAATTTGTTCGAGTGGGTTGGCTTGGAAAACTTTGCTTCCATGTTCTCCATGGGTGGCAGTCTTGCAGCCACATTCTGGCCCATACTTGCCTGGACCTTGATCTGGGCAGTGTTTGCAACGGTAAGTAACTATATCCTGGGACTTATGCTTGCACTATTGATCAACCGTAAAGGTACAAGAGCAAAAGGCTTCTGGAGATTTATGTTTGTGCTGTCTATCGCAGTACCTCAGTTCGTTACGCTGTTAAGTATGAGAACCATCTTTAATACCAACGGACCTGTGAACATTATTCTTCGTGAAATTGGTCTGATAGGTTCTACAGATGCAGTTCCCTTTTTTACAAACGCTACGATTGCGAAGATTACGATTATTTGTATCAATATATGGATTGGTGTTCCTTACACCATGCTTTCCACAACAGGTATCCTCCAGAATATTCCGGGAGAATTGTACGAAGCAGCAAAGATTGACGGCGCAAGCGCACCTACCATCTTCCGTAAGATCACTCTTCCTTACATGTTATTTGTTATGACGCCTAACCTGATCACTGCATTCACAGGTAACATTAATAACTTCAACGTGATCTACCTGTTGACCGGAGGTGGTCCGGAATCCATGGATTACTACTACGCTGGTAAGACAGACCTTTTGGTTACCTGGCTGTATAAGCTGACCATTACCCAGAAGGACTACAACCTGGGTGCTGTTATCGGTATCATGACGTTCATTATTCTTGCAGCTGTATCACTGATCACTTACCGCAACACTGGTTCGTATAAAGATGAGGGGGCATTCCAATAATGAGAGCAAAGAAATTTATTGTAAATACAGCATGTCATATTCTGTTAGCTGCACTTAGTTTGATTTGGGTATTGCCGATATTTTACGTTGTACTGACCTCTTTCCGCAAAGAAAGTGGTTCCTATAAGAGTTATATCTTCCCTAAGGAATACACCCTTGACAATTATATCAATCTGTTCAAGGGCAGCAGTATCATCAACTTTAACAAGTGGTTCATGAATACGTTGATTATTGCACTGTTTGCTACATTGATCTCAGCATTTTTTGTACTGTGTGTTTCTTATGTAATGAGCCGTCTGCGTTTCAAGATGCGTAAACCTTTTTTGAACGTTGCATTAATTCTTGGTATGTTCCCTGGATTTATGTCCATGATCGCTGTTTACTACATCTTAAAGGGACTTGGATTCCTTGATACAGGCGTACTGAAGCAAGTGGCTCTGGTAATGGTCTACTCGGGAGGTGCCGGTCTGGGCTTCTATATGGCCAAAGGTTTCTTTGATATGATTCCCAAAACCATCGACGAGGCAGCTTATATTGATGGTGCTACAAAGTGGGATACGTTCCTCCACATTACCATTCCCATGTCAAAACCGATCATTACCTATACATTAATTACTTCTTTTATGGGGCCTTGGGTTGACTATATTTTTGCAAAGGTTATAATGGGTAATGACACACCATACTATACCATCGCGATTGGTCTGTGGACCATGCTGGAAAAGGAGTATATTGAGATTTACTATACACAGTTCTATGCAGGTTGTGTTATAATATCGATTCCCATTTCTATCCTGTTCATGCTGACTCAGAAGTGCTATGTAGAAGGCGTTTCCGGCGCAGTAAAGGGATAATAATCGCAATCATATATCACAGGAGTGAATATTTTGAAGACTGGATTATTTGTGCATTATAATAAAGATTTTGATAATCAGTTCAGATACGATGAAAAAGATCTGGGCGCAATCTGTTCAAAGGAGGGCACCATATTTAAAGTATGGTGCCCTCTTGCTGACAGAGTATTATTACATTTATATTTTGACGGCGGCAATTCGCAAGAATATGCCGTATATGATATGGTACCCGGCAAGAAAGGGACCTGGAGCTGGCAGTCAGGTGAGAACCTTCATGGGATTTATTATGACTATACAGTGACAAGAGCTGGTGAAACTGCCAGAACCGCGGATCCCTATGCTATCGGCTGCGGTGTGAACGGTATCCGTAGTATGGTCGTGGATTTATCCCGGACGGATCCGGAAGGATTCTCTGAGGACATAGCACCTACAAAAGAAAGAGAGAATATTATTTACGAACTTCACATAAAAGATTTTTCCTACGATCCGGAGAGCGGCGTGCCCCCAGAGTATCGTGGAAAATACAAGGCCTTTACGATAAAGGATGGGGATACGGAATTTCCCACCTGCGTGGAATATCTTAAGAAGCTGGGTGTTACCCATGTGCATCTGTTGCCCATGTATGATTATGGCTGGCTGGATGAGGCGGGGGATGATAGGCAGTTTAACTGGGGATATG
Organism: Acetatifactor sp.; assembly: GCA_045593865.1. Taxonomy (GTDB): domain Bacteria; phylum Bacillota; class Clostridia; order Lachnospirales; family Lachnospiraceae; genus Acetatifactor. Next base: position 28,281 of record JAZNXM010000039.1, read on the forward strand.
ATCCGGTAAACTATAATGTTCCCGAAGGGTCCTTTGCCACGGATGCGTATGATGGCACTGTACGAATCAGAGAATGCAAGGAAATGGTGCAGGCATTGCATCAGGCAGGCATTCGTGTGGTCATGGACGTGGTTTATAATCATACCTACGAGCCGGATTCCTGGCTGGAGAGAATGGTTCCCGGATATTATAACAGAAGGTGGGAGGATGGTACTCTGGCAAATGGGTCTGCATGCGGCAGCGATATGGCCTGCGGAAGAGCGATGGTTGATAATTACATTGCGGATTCCGTTATGTACTGGGCAAAGGAATACCACGTCGATGGTTTTCGCTTTGACCTGATGGGACTTCTGACGGTGGAGCTAATGAACCGTATTCGCAGGGAGCTGGATAACGAGTTCGGAGAAGGCGAAAAGCTTCTCTATGGTGAGCCTTGGAGAGCCGCCGATTCGCCTATGGAAGAGGGCACCAATGCAGCCCTGAAATACAATGTACAGCTTCTTGACGAAAGCATTGCAATGTTCAGCGATGATACCAGAGATATAATAAAGGGACATGTTTTTTACGAGGAAATTCCCGGTTTTGTGAACGGTGGCAAGGGACTTGAGGAGAAGCTTTTGAGTGCAGTGACCGGCTGGTGCAGCAATAGTGACTATGCGGAATTTAAGCCAAAGAGCTGTGCGCAGATTATCAACTATGTATCAGCACACGACAACTTCACTCTTTGGGATAAGCTGGTGCTGTCCATCCGCGGTGGTTATGGTGTAAATAATGAGTACAGGCAGAATACAGAACCAGTGACGGATATATCGGTATATACCCAGAAGCATGAGGATATTCTGGAAGCCAACAAGCTGGCTGCATTTATCTATTTTACCTGTCAGGGGCATATTTTTTTCCAGGCGGGAGAAGAAGTCGGCCGCACCAAATTCGGGGATGGCAACAGCTATCGTTCTGACCCCGGCTTAAATATGATGCGGTGGCGCCAGACCCTGGAATTTGCGGATTTGCTGGAATATTATAAAGGTCTGATCCGCCTGCGTAAGAAGCTGCCCGGTTTGTATGACAAGTCAAAGGAAGCCCCAGAGCGGATTTCCCGGAGAACGATCTGGAAGGAAGGCGTGGTTTCCTTCTGCGTGGACAATAGGACAGATGGCTGCCAGGAGAGCTGGAGGCAGTTATTTATTGTTTATAACGGAGAAAATTCGAAGACGACTGTAACATTGCCTGACGGTGAGTGGACTGTGCTGGCGGACAAATACAGTACCGACTGTCAGAAAAAGGCAGCGATTACCGAGAAGGGTGAGTTGATTGTTGAGGGGCGCTGCGGTATGATGTTAGGGCAGGTGTAAGCCTTTTGCTTAGTATTCCGGAAGCAACCACCACATATCTCGCTCACACACCGGACCAAAAATATCTTGTAAAATGGTTTGCCCTTGTACGAACACTGGTGTCCGGCAAGGTCAAACCATCTCACAATCTGTTTTTGCTACGTTGCATTATGCCAGATATGAGGCGTCTGCTTCCTGGGTTTATGAAAAGTAAGTGACTGTACTTAATCGGTGCAGCAGAATGGAGGTATATATGAAAAGAGCGAGTGGAATTTTGCTTCCGGTATCCAGTTTGCCATCCAAGTATGGCATTGGCTGTTTTTCAAAGGAAGCGTATCAGTGGATAGATCAGTTAAAGAAAGCGGGACAGAGCTATTGGCAGATTCTGCCTCTTGCGCCTACCGGTTATGGGGATTCTCCCTATCAGTCCTTCTCCTCTTTTGCAGGAAATCCATATTTTATTGATCTGGAAGAACTGATCAGGGAAGGGGTTCTGACACAGGAAGAATGTGATGCTGCAGATTTTGGACCAAATGCGTCCTATGTAGATTACGGTAAGATTTACGACAACCGATTTGCCCTTCTGAGACTAGCTTATGAGCGCAGTAACATTTCCGAGAATCCGGAATTCAACAAATTTGTGTGGGAAAACGGCGCATGGCTGGAGGATTATGCACTGTTCATGGCAGTAAAGAAGCGTTTTCATGGTATGGCATGGAGTGAATGGGCTGAGGATATTAGGAAGCGCTGGGGCTTTGCCATGGATTATTATCGCAGAGAGTGCTATTTCGAGATTGAATTTTATAAATACCTCCAGTTTGTTTTCAAAAAGCAGTGGGATAAACTGAAGAAATATGCAAATGATAATGGTATTGAGATCATCGGCGATATTCCCATTTATGTGGCATTTGACTCGGCGGATGCATGGGCATCGCCCGAGATGTTCCAGTTTGATGAGGAGGCACGGCCCACTGCGGTGGCAGGTTGTCCACCCGATGCATTCTCAGGGGACGGACAGCTATGGGGTAATCCGTTATACCGCTGGGATTATCACAGAGCCACCGGTTACGAATGGTGGTGCAAGCGCCTGGATCACTGCTTTAAGATGTATGATGTGGTAAGAATCGACCATTTCAGAGCATTTGATGAATATTACAGCATTCCTTATGGTAATGCGACTGCAAAAAACGGAAAGTGGATGCCTGGTCCGGGCATGGAATTGTTCCACACGCTGAATGCCCGTTTCGGCGAAAAGCAGATCATTGCAGAGGATCTTGGTTTCCAGACACCTACCGTTGCAAAGCTCTTAAAGGACAGCGGATATCCGGGAATGAAGGTTCTGGAATTTGCTTTTGACCCTAGAGAGGAGAGCGATTATCTGCCTCACGGCTATGACCGCAACTGTGTCGTTTATACGGGCACCCATGACAATGAGACTCTGGTACAGTGGTACAAGGGACTGGATGACGAGAGCAAGGCATTTGCGGAAGAATATATGGACAATGCGCATATTCCTGCGGAAGAAAAATACTGGGATTTTGTACGTCTGGCTATGATGAGCTGTGCAAATACCTGTATCACACCGGTTCAGGATTTCCTTGGACTGGATGCAGAGGCACGGATCAATCATCCTTCTACCTTGGGCACAAACTGGAAGTGGCGCATCAGCCCGGAGATGCTGAACAACGAGATGATTGATAAAATTTATAAGCTGACCAAGATCAGCTACCGTCTGTCTGATGATTGCCTGAATAAGGAGTACGATAAGCTGCAGGAAAAGCCGGCGGCGGAGAAAGAGGCTGAGGAAACCCCGGAAAAGCCGGCAAAGGGGACCAGAAAAACAAGAACCAAGTCCGCTTCCAAGCTTTCGAAAAGTGCAGAAGAAAGTAAGTAACAAGAGGAGAAACTGACGTAAGGATCGGTCAGTTATCGGAGGAGGAAGAAATTCATGAGGTTTATCTATGGTAAACAGGACTGGAAAACCTTTGAACGTGGAGAAGAGACCTGCTACCTGATGACCAATGGACTGGGAGGGTTCTCCTCTCTCAGTTTGATTGGCTCTTGCAGCAGAGGCGACCAGGCTGTATTTATGGCATGTACCCATTCTCCCAATCATCGATACAATATGATCCACAGACTGGAAGAAACCCTGGAATTTGCGGATAAAAAGGTATATTTATCCAGCCAGGATTTTCAGCTTCATGAAAAGAGAGAGCAGGGTTACGTGTATCAGAGCAGATTCTGCTTTGAGGATTATCCCCGGTGGACGTATCTGGTGCACGGTGCAGAAGTGACCCGTACCATCGTGCTGGAACAGGGAAAGAATACCCTGGGTATCTCATATCGAATCAGGAATCGTTCCCACAAGGATGCCAAGCTTACGGTAGCACCTCATCTGCAGTTTGTGGCAAAAGGGGTAAGGTTGGGCTATCATCCCGAGTTTGAGATGACGGATACTTTCATTGCATCCAATGGGCAGAAAATGTATTATCGCACCAACGGTAAGTGTAAGGAAGTAGAGCAGAGATTTTGTGACACGCTGTATTATTCTAGGGATGTGGAGGACGGTAAGATGTCTTTGGGCCGCTCCGTTGTGACTCACGAGATTTCTTTCTCGGTGGCAGCAGGGTGTGAAGATACGCTGGAAGTAGTGTACAGTATGCAAGCCTTGACGGCAGGGGATGGTGTTTGTGTCCGGCAGATTATAGAGCACGTAAAGGCATACAGACAATGCCTGAAGGAGCGGGCCGGTTATGAAGATGCAGTGGCAGGTCAGCTGGCTGTCAGCGCAGACCAGTTTATATCGTACCGTGCATCTACAGACGGCAAGACCATTCTGGCAGGCTTTCCCTTCTTTGAGGACTGGGGAAGAGACACTATGATCGCGCTGGTGGGATGTTGTCTTTCATCCAGGCAGTTTGGGACCGCGGAAAGTATTTTAAGAACCTTTATGGCTTATTGCAGCAGGGGACTAATGCCTAATCTGTTCCCGGAGGGGGGCAACAAGCCACTGTACAATACGGTAGATGCGGCACTGCTGTTTATTGTAGCAGTTTATGAATATTATCAGAGAACAAAGAATCTGGAATTTGACGCAAGGTGTCAAGGAGGGAAAGACGAAGGTCTTCACGAGGCGGAGAGAGGGGATAAACTGAAATTTGTCAGGGAAGCATATCCTGTCATGAAGGAAATCGTTAACTGGTATTGCAAGGGTACCGATTTTCATATTCACATGGATAAAGATGGTCTGATCGCTGCAGGCGGTGGTCTGGAACAGGTTACTTGGATGGATGTAAGGGTGGAGAATATTCTGCCCACACCGCGCCATGGCAAGCCGGTGGAGATTAATGCCTACTGGTACAACGCACTGCGGATTATGGATATGTTCTCTAGGGAGTTAGGCGAGGACACCATGATCGAAGCACAGCCGCAGAAGACGTCCATAGATGTACAGATTACTTACGCAGCATTGGCAGAACAGGTAAAGGAAAGCTTCTGCAAGCAGTTTTGGAATCCACAAAAGGATTGTTTGAAGGACGTGATTTCCGGCACCGCTGCAGATTGGCAGATTCGATGCAACCAGATCTGGGCAGTATCCTTGCCCTTCTCCCTGCTGACAAGAGAACAGGAGAAAGCTGTGGTGGAGACTGTATTCCGCAAGCTTTATACCCCATACGGTCTGAGAACTCTGGCACCGGAGGATGCCCAGTTCAGACCATTCTACGGCGGTGCACAGCTGGACAGAGATCTGGCCTACCACCAGGGTACTGTGTGGCCGTTTCCCATGGGAGGCTATTATCTTGCGTACCTGAAAATCAATGACTATTCGGCAGACGCCAAAGAGTATGTCAGAGAGCAGCTGACTGCTATTGAAGCTGCATTGCGGGAAGGCTGTATCGGTCAGCTTCCTGAAATTTATGACGGAGAGAATCCGGTATTCAGCAAGGGCTGTTTTGCCCAGGCCTGGAGCGTAGGAGAAATCCTCCGGGTATATGATGCTTTAAGAGACTGATGTTAAGCCCAAAGCCGGTTCTGCATGAAGTTGTGGAAACCGGCTTTTGTGGTGATTCTGGACTGATATGTACTATGGCAATTGGCCGGGGGGTATTGCAAATTTACCAAAAATATGTTAAGCTTTGTTATCAGTGGATAAAACCGGCAACGTAACAGAAAGTGTCGTGCATGCAGGTTATAAGAAGCCTTACAGGACGATTCAAGTGCGCATGCTTGGATGGGAGAGGAAGGAAAAATATGAAGGATAAACTGTTAGAACTTTACAAAAAATACGAAGAAGTAGTGAATTACTTGATCGTAGGGGTATTGACCACCATCGTGTCATGGGCAGCTGCCTGGGTTGCAGAACAGCTTCTCAATGCAGATGTTTCCTGGCAGAATGCAATCATAAATACCATCAGCTGGATTGTAGGTGTTGTGTTTGGATATTTTACCAACCGAAAATATGTATTTAGAAGTACCAATCCTCAGATGCTGAAGGAGTTTATGTCTTTTGCAAGCGGTCGGATTTCCACCTTGCTTCTGGATGTTGTAATCATGTTCGTGACAGTAAATCTGATGCAACTACATTATTGGATTGCAAAGATATTTATCTCCTCCGTATTGGTAATGATTGCAAATTATGTACTCAGCAAGCTGTTTGTGTTTCAGAAGAAATAATACAGCTTAAGAACAGCATCGTTTAGAACAGGAAGACGCCCCGGTGTCATGAATCACTCCTTAAAATCAGATTTTTTGGGGAGTGATTCATCACACCGGGGCGTCTTCCTGTTCTAAAATATGATTATCTTCTCTTCAGTTCATAGCTTCCGACCAGACAAACCGCAGCGATGCACAGTAACCAGATAGGACTTATCGTAAAGTTTCCGGTCTTGGGTACATCATCATATTCCCCTGCGGAAGGTGTGGATGGAGAAGGTGCGGAAGGTGTCACAGAAGGAGAAGTGCTGAAGTCGCTGGCGTTTGTCTTAAACGCACCGCCTTCAATAACTAATTTTCCGGCTTTTACATTGTACACTTCATAAAAAGTCGTGGTGCCGTCCCAGCCTTTTACACGACCTGCGGTACCCATTACAGCAACATTTGCCAGAGGGCCATCCTGGCTGTTGATTTCCAGATAAGCTACATTTTTGTTGAGATTAACGGAACACTTATCATACACATAAGCGTTGGTAACTTCACAGTTAATTGCGCTTGAGCTGTCTTTAATTGCATAGAAGTTATCGATGGATTTGGCGGTAACTACGGAGGTATCGGGATTCATAATGGTCAGGTTGCTCAATCGAGCGTCAACGGTTAGTTCGATGCTTCCGGTGCCGTCAATAACGATAATATCACCATCTTTGATATCCTGCTGCATATAGTACAGCTCTCTGTGAAATCCGTCATCTACCCAGGCATCCTTCTGGAAACGCCACTCGCTGATCTCATCTACATACTTGACAAACCAGGTAGTGGGTTGGCTGGCCTGTACTGTCATGGCAGAACCGAAAAGCGGCAGCAGGCAGAGCAGAGCCATGCTAAATAATGCTACAAGTTTTTTGAGTTTTTTCATATACAAATCCTCCTGATATTATATGTATTTTGATGTGCATGCGGTATCGCACTCGGATGCACTATTCAACTGGTAAATATGTATCGCCGCTCTCCACTTCCTTTGCAACGACTACGAAGCGACCATTTGTTACATGGTAAACGCAGGTGGAAAGAGTGATAAAATGGTCCCCGAATTCTGCAGTAACACCGGTATCGTACAAGGACAGCTTTTTGATGTTGTTATAAAAGTCATTGAATTCTGCTTCCGTGTCTGCCTGGAAAAACTTATAAAATTTGAATGCTTTATCCGTCTTCAGATAAACCTGTGAACGGAAAACGGCAATGACTTCATAGTTGCGCTGACATTCTTCGGTATGCAGAATAATCTGCTTGTGCTCTTTGTAGTAGGATTCTTTTTCATATTTGGTCAGATTTCCGAACATGGCACCGGATTTCATATTGTGACCGTGAATGATCAGGTTGGTGGTAAGAGGATCGAGGCTGCTGTCTGTATCCAGGATGAGGCAGCCGTTGGAACTTTTTTTGCCGTTAAAATCCTTTTGCAGGTAGAAATTCTCATCCCTTGGTGTCCACATAACCGGATAGTCTATGTTTGTATCCGGGATAATCAGCCATGCAGCCATATCGGCATTGGCCTTGAAGCTTTTTGCATAAGGATTGACCACCGGTGTAGGTGTGGGTTCCGGTTCGGACTCTGTTGTGGATTCCGAAGAGGCGCCCTCGGAAGGAACGGGGGTCTGAACGCTTTCTCCGGAGGACGTATGGGAGGTCTCCGGGGAAGAAGGAACAGGGCTCTGTTCCGGTTCTTGGGAGGAAGCCGCTTCCGAGCTTTGCTGCGTGTCGGTGGGTCGCAAACTCTCCACAAGCTGCTGTGAGCGTCTGTTTTCAGCAAAGAGGCTGATTGCCAGTACCACCGAAAGAAAGACACAAACAATTGCTACAACAAATAATAAAGTAGAAAAAAATTTTTTGGAACGTTTCATGGGATCTCCTTTCTTATGAGCAGACTTATGAGCAGAGCTTCTGCACAAAATTGCCGGTCAGGCATGCACAGTAGTGAGCAGCCTGTCGTTCAAAAGTGGGGTAATCCATCTTTGCGCTGTCATCCGCCTTGTCGGAAATGGCTCTGATAATAATAAAGGGAATTTTATTCAGGTAGGAGGCGTGCGCAATCGCGGCGCCTTCCATCTCAACACAGTCCCCGCGGAAAGTGTCGATCAGTCCCTGCTTTACTGCTTTGTCGGAAACAAACCGGTCACCGCTTACAATACGTCCCACAGCTACCTGCAGATCCGGATTTGCTTCCTGACAGGAAATTTTTGCCAGTCGGATCATATTTTCATCCCCAGGAAATTCCCTTATGCCAAGCTGCGGTACCTCCCCGGGAGCGTAGCCAAAGATTGTAGCGTCCACGTCGTGATGCAGGACATCTTTGGAAAGTACGATATCTCCGATATTCAGGTTCGCGTTCAACGAGCCTGCAACGCCGGTGTTAATAATGTGTGTTACCTGAAAGACATCTGCAAGGATCTGTACGCACATGGCAGCATTGACTTTGCCGACACCGCTTCTGACCACCACAACAGGTGCCTGATGCAGGATACCCTCATAGAATTCCATACCTGCCCGGGTAAGTGTGTTGGTTACGTCCATGGCGGCCTTGAGGGCTTCAACCTCCAGCTCCATGGCGCCGATAATTCCGATTTTGTTCATGTTTATACCTCAATATATATCTTCATTTAAAACTCCATTCTTCACCGCATGCCAATGCCTTGATTTATTTCGGCGCTGTACTGCAATTGTGCACTTTGCATTTCCCTGTGTGTCAAGTTTCAAGGGCATGTGGTAATAGATTATGAGAATTACTCCGGATAAACAAGCTTGTTCTCATGGATGCCGTATAAAACATTCTCCAGATATCGCTTCGCCATATAATTTGCCATGGGCAGGTTCATGTCCAGATAATTGCCGCAGTCTTTCGCGGAGGCTCCCGGCACTTCATCGTGAAAATCGCGGATAAATTCAAATATTTCAATTATCAGCGGTATGATCGAAACGGATGTCAGGTCTCCGGCCAGCAGCAGGTAAAAGCCGGTGCGGCAGCCCATGGGACCAAAGTAGATGATCCGTTCCCGATAGGCGGGGTGATTGCGCAGGAAAGTGGCTGCCAAATGCTCGATGGTGTGCATCTCGGCCGTATTCATGACCGGCTCCTCATTGGGGCTTGTCATGCGCAGATCAAAAGTAGTGATCACCTCCGCACCGATGGTATCTTTCCTGGATACATAAACACCGGGCTGTAGTTTTATATGATCAATGGTAAAGCTTGCAATTTTTTCCATAGGTCTGGTAATCATCCTCTCGTTCCTATTAAGCGGCACGTGTTTGCGAAGCATATTTTGGAATATTTGGCAAACAAACAAGGTTACTTCCGCAATTATATTATATAGTATATACCATTTTGTGGAAGTTACAAAGAAAAATTTTAAAAAAATTCGCCCGTAAGGAACACTAGCCATAGAGCAGATAGTTCCTTCGGGCGGCTTTTAATCAAAATTACGTTGTAACCCTTGCGGTTATGCTGTTTTTTGTTAGTTCTGGTTTGTTTTCGATATGCTTTTGGAATGATACATTTTTTAATGTCTGGTAAAGGCCGCACCGAATAATTGCCTTTTCATGATTGCTTTTTCATCTGCCGCAGGAACAGCAATATTGCTAACACAAGCAAGACAGCAGCATATCCGAGCACCCACCATATATGAGGGAAAATACCTACCAAATCTCCTGCAAGTACAGCTCGTTCCATATTTACTGCGTGGACAAACGGAAGTGCGTATGCAATCTTCTGAAACACGCCCCCTACAAGGTCAAGGTCAAACCAAACGCCGGACAGCCACGCTGAAAGGTTGGTAAGCAGAGCACCGCAGATACCGCCGACCTGCTTATCGGTAAACACGCTTCCGCAAAGGAGACCCAAGGCAATGTAAAGGATAGATACGGGAATGATAAATACGACAGCGTATAAAATATTAACCGTAATATTGAGTCCGAGAATCATCGCAGCAATATAGCAAATTACGCATTGAGCAACAGCAATCGGTATAATGGGCAAAGTGTAACCGAGAATGAAATCCATGGGAGTCAGCGGCGTGGTATATAATCGCTGGAGCAGCGAGCTGCCTCTGTCCTTTGCGATAATGGTTGCAGAAAACAACGTCATAAATGCCAGACCGAAAACCGTAATACCCGGAGTTAAGTGCTGTATCTCAAACAGCTTTACAGGGATGTTTG
>JAZNXM010000040.1:0-1852 GCA_045593865.1 Acetatifactor sp.
GCAGCATCAGGAGTCTGGAAGAAGAACGATCCTCCAGAGGATCCTGTGCAATTAAGTCTTCGGGTAAATCAAAATAAAAATCTGATTTTTTTAATTCTGTCATGAAATCATTACGCCTCTTCATAATTATTCAGTACCTTCATAATTACAATGCAAAAATCCATTTAAAATTGCTTCGCAATGGGATTTTTGCACTCATGAATCATATTCTTACGGTCTCAGCAGCAAGTGCTTCGACCGGTCCTGAATAGTTACGCCTCTTCAATAAATGCTTTATAACCACGATAGGTTTCATACACATCTGCTTTGCTGGTCGCTTCCCATGGTGCATGCATGTTCAGCACAGCTACCCCGCTGTCGATAACGTTCATACCATAAAGTGCCAGAATATAGGCAATGGTTCCGCCACCGCCAACATCAACCTTTCCCAGTTCCGCAGTCTGGAAGTTAATGTTTCTCTTTTCTAAGATTGCTCTGATGTGAGCAATATATTCTGCATTGGCATCATTGGAACCGCTCTTACCTCTGGAACCGGTAAACTTATTCAGAACCATACCATTACCGAGGAATGCACTGTTCTTCTTCTCGAAGCATGATGCAAAATTAGGATCAAAGCCGGCAGATACGTCGGAAGAAAGCATGCAGGAACGTGCAAGACATCTTCTCATGTTCAATTCGCTGTACTCGCCCATTAAATTCATAAGCTCTGCAACACTGTTCTCAAAGAACTTAGATCTCATACCGGTTGCACCGATGGAACCGACTTCTTCTTTATCAACCAGCAGACAGCAGATGGTTTTTTCAACCTTTTCTACGTCCAGCATTGCCTGCATGGATGTATAAGCACAGACTCTGTCATCCTGTCCATAGCCCAGAATCATGCTTCTGTCGAAACCGGCCTCTCTTGCCTTGCCTGCCGGAACCACTTCCAGTTCTGCGGAAAGAAAATCTTTCTCTTCAATATCATAAGAAGCCTTCAGAATCTCAAGAATGCCTGCTTTTACTGCCTCCTTAGCAATCTGCTTTTCATCACTATTTGCTTCTTTGCTATCCGCATATTCTTCTTTATTCTCTGCTTTGTCCTGTTCCTTGTTCTCAGCCTTACCGGCGGCACCCTTGATTACCAGCGGCTTGCTGCCGACAATCACGTCCATAGCTTCCCCTTCGATAACCTTCGCCGCAGTCTTGCTCAGCTGTTCCCCTGCCAAATGAACCAACAGATCTGAAATAAAGAATACCGGATCCTCCGGACTTTCACCAATGTTGATTTCCGCGATGGTGCCATCTGTTTTCACTACTACACCGTGTATCGCCAACGGAAGTGCCACCCATTGATATTTCTTAATACCTCCATAATAGTGGGTATCCAGATATGCAAACGAATGACTGCCGTCTTCATACAAAGGATTCTGCTTAACATCAATACGCGGACTATCAAGATGGGCTCCCAGAATATTCATACCTTCGGACATAGGCTTACTGCCAATGTGATACATGGCAACAGCTTTATTCATGCATACACTATAAACCTTATCGCCGGTTTTCACGGACTCGCCGTTCTTGATCAGAGTCTCCAGTTCCCGATAGCCTGCCGCTTCGATTGTATTTACGATTTCATCCACACATTCCCGTTCCGTTTTGCCATTATCCAGGAACTCACGGTACTTCGCATTTAAATCCTCTAATTCTTTTAACTGATCCTCATTATATAACGTCCAGCAATTCTTGTTTTCCATTATTACCTCTTTCCTGCATTTCACAGGCATGCCTGTGAAACTGCGCTAATGTGTCGTTTGGAAGGGACTTCCAAACTTTTCCTCCCAATAATTCAAACAGACATATCATCATATCC
>JAZNXM010000041.1:0-6062 GCA_045593865.1 Acetatifactor sp.
ATATTGCGTAAAGCCTATCGTAAGTTAAAAAGAACTGTGCTAATATATAATATATTATTTGTAACAGTTGATCCATGCGGTAATGATTGGACAATAGACCATGAGTAAATAATCGGACAATTGACCATGGAAGCCTGTCCGCAAGGAGGCAGATAAGTTGCAATTAGCATAGAAAGGTAAAGTATGGAGTCGTTTGTAACATTTAAAAATGTGAGGAAAGTTTACAAAACAGGAGAAATTGAGATTCCGGCATTGTCAAATGTGAATTTTACCATAGAGAAGGGCGAATTTTGTGTTATCGTTGGTGCTTCCGGTGCAGGTAAGACTACAATATTGAATATATTGGGCGGCATGGATACCCTGACGGAGGGCGAAGTGTATCTGGATGGCAATGAAATTTCGGCGTACAATACAAAGCAGCTGACTACCTATAGAAGACATGACGTAGGATTTGTGTTCCAGTTCTATAATCTGGTGCAGAATCTGACGGCTTTAGAAAATGTGGAGCTTGCGGCACAGATTTGCAAAGAACCTTTGGATGCGAAAACGGTTCTTTGTGAGGTTGGTCTGGAGCATCGTCTGGCGAATTTCCCGGCACAGCTCTCAGGCGGTGAACAGCAGCGTGTTGCCATAGCAAGGGCATTGGCGAAGAATCCCAAACTGCTTCTCTGCGATGAACCCACGGGTGCGCTGGATTATAATACTGGAAAGGCCGTTCTGAAGCTTTTGCAGGATACCTGTCGTGAAAAGGGCAAGACGGTGGTTGTCATTACCCATAATCAGGCGCTTACCGCCATGGCGGACAGGATTATTGAAGTGCGGAGCGGTACGATCCAGAGTATGCGCAAGAATGACAATATTGTAGATGTTGCGGATATTGAATGGTAGGTATAACTATGAAATCAGTAATGTTGAAAACAACATTCCGGGAAATAAGGCAGAGTCTGGGGCGTTATGTTGCGATTCTGGCAATTGTGGCACTGGGCGTTGGTTTCTTTGCAGGTCTGAAGGCTACAAAGCCGGCCATGGTGGAGACAACGGAAAATTATCTGAACGAATTGAATTTTTATGACTTCAGGCTATTGTCTACACTGGGGTTTGATGAGACGGATCTGGAAGCCTTCCGTGACCAGAAGGGCGTTGAGACTGCGGCAGGCAGTTATTCTTTTGATATCATCTGTGAGAATTCGGATGGAGAAAATTCTTTTGTCATGAAATCCCACAGTATTACAGAGGGTGTGAATACACTGTATCTGACAGCCGGACGTATGCCGGAGAATCCGAGGGAATGTGTAGTGGATTCCCTGTTGTACGATAAATCTCAGATCGGACAGAAGATGATTCTTTCAGATGAAAATGATGAAGAAGATCTGCATAATTTTAAATATCGTGAATATACCATTGTGGGTATCGCCCAATCCCCCCTTTATATACAGTTTGAGAGGGGCAATACCTCTCTGGGCAACGGTCAGATAGCAGGCTTTGTTTATATGCAGCCGGAGGCTTATGATTCGGAAGCATATACGGAGATGTATATAAAGTTTAAGGAGGATTTCCTGCTACACAGTGAGGAATATAATACCTTTATTGAGGATAAGGAAGAAGACTGGAAGCGCATCTTAAAGGATGCTGCAAACCGCAGAGCCGATGCAATTAGGGAAGAAGCTTATAAAAAGCTGAGTGAGGCTGAGGAAGAGCTGAATACCGAACGGGCAAAGGCTGAAAAGGAACTGGAGGATGCCAGGGAGCAGCTGGAGGAAGCGAAACAGCAGATCGAAGATGGCAAGGAGCAGCTGGAGGAAGCCAGACAAGAGCTGACTGGCGGACACAAGGAACTGACAGAGCAGGAAAAGGTTCTTGCAGAGGGTGAAAAGGAGCTGAATGACAGTGAAGCACTGTTGTTTGAAAAGGAAGCCCAATTAAATGTTGGTATGTTGGCCTGGCAGGAAGGCAATAAGCAGATTATGGAATCCAAGACGCAGCTGCGAGTGGCTGAGGCGGAGATTTCCTCCCAGGAAAATCAATTGAGCTACGTGGAGCAGCAGATTGCAATGCTGGATACGCTGATCACTCTTGTAGAGGATCAGATTACCCAGCGCGAAAGCGATGTGTTGGAATCGGAACAGGAGTTGAGTGAGCAGGAAGCGCAGCTGAATGGGTATGAAGAGCAGATGAAGTCCCAGTATGGTCAGCAGATTCCGGAGGAGATTCAGAGACAAATCGCTAAGGAGCGCGGGGAGATTACCAATGAAAGACAGCAAATTGAAAGGCAGAAGCAGCAGATTGCGGAAAGCAGAGCATTTTTAGAGGAAGATCTGTTGTCCCAATATCATGTCTATGCCAAGCAGATAGAGGATGGACGTAAGCAGTTGGAGGAGGCCAAGGCACAGGTAATTTCCGGCTGGGCACAGCTGGATGCGGCGGAACAGGAGCTGAACCAATCCTGGGTGGATATTGTAAATGGACAAACACAGATTGATGCCGGAAAAACACAGATTACAACAACGCGTCAGGAAATCGCAGACGCACGACTGCAGATTGCACAGGCAAAGGAAACCCTGGAAGATGGAGAGGAAGCTTTGACTCAAAAAGAGCAAGAGCTTGCTGACGGTGAGAAGGAATATGAAGACAGTCTGGCAAAGTACCAAGATGGACTGCGTGAATTTGAGGAAGAGATGGAAGAGGCGGAAGCTGAGCTTCTGGATGCACAGCGTAAGGTGGATGAAATCAATGACCCGGCCACCTATGTACTTGGACGGAATACCAATGTAGGCTATGTGTGCTTTGAAAGTGACAGCAATATTGTGGAAGATGTTTCGGATGTGTTCCCCATATTTTTCTTTCTGGTAGCGGCACTGGTATGTATGACCACCATGAGCAGAATGATTGAAGAACAGAGAACCCAGATTGGTGTATTGAAAGGACTTGGCTACAGCGAATTTACCATTATGTCCAAGTATTTGATTTACAG
Source organism: Acetatifactor sp. (assembly GCA_045593865.1). Lineage (GTDB taxonomy): Bacteria > Bacillota > Clostridia > Lachnospirales > Lachnospiraceae > Acetatifactor. The sequence continues at coordinate 2,972 of JAZNXM010000041.1, forward strand.
CGGCAGTGCGGCGCTGATTGGTTGTTTGGCAGGATTTTTTATATTTACCTTTATATTCCCAGCTGTTATCTGGTTCTGTTACGGAATCATGTATGATGTATTGCCGGTATCCTATTACTTTGACTGGCGTATGTTGGTAATTGCTTTTGCAGTCAGCCTGCTTTGTTCTGTAGGCACTACATGGTATTGCTGCAGAAATGAACTGAAAGAGGTTGCGGCACAGCTAATGCGTCCTAGGACTCCGGAAGCGGGCAAACGAATCTTTTTGGAAAAGGTAGATTTTATATGGAAGCATCTCAAATTTTTGCAGAAGGTTTCCATCCGGAATGTATTTCGATACAAGAAGCGTTTCTTTATGATGATCATCGGTATCAGTGGATGTACGTCTCTGATCGTTGCAGGGCTGGGACTGGACGATTCGGTTTCAGATGTAATCACACAGCAGTATGGTAAGATACTGCAGTATGATATGAGCGTAACCTTTTCCGATGAGATTACGCCGGCGATTCTGGAAGAATTTGAAGAAGTTACCCGGGGCAGGGCGAAGGAATATACTGTGGTAATGGAGAATTCGCTGGATTTACAGGTGGGAGACATTACCAAAAGCATGAATCTGGTGGTATTTCAGGAACCGTCTGAGACTGCAAATTATGTGGATCTGCACACCCAAAAGGAGGAAGCTATCAGCTTCCCGGCCACGGGGCAGGTGGTTCTTACCCATAAAATCGCGCAGACCTATGGTTTGTCAGTAGGAAGTATGGTCACGCTTCTGGATGAGAACCAGAACAGTTTGGAAGCGACCCTGAGCGGTATCAATGAAAACTTTGTCATGAATTATGTTTTCATGAGTGAAGATACCTATGTGCAGGGACTGGATAGACCGGTTGAATATAAAACAATTTATCTGAATGTGCTGGAAGACGAAAGTGTGGATCAGCATCAGCTGTCTGCCGATATTATGAAAATGTATGATGTGGCGGCAGTTACCATAAATCTGGATTCCATGGAAAGATTCAACGTGATGATGGGCAGTCTGGATTATATTGTATGGCTTGTTATCCTATGTGCGGCAGCTCTTGCATTCATTGTCCTGTATAATCTGACCAATATCAATATTACGGAAAGAATCCGTGAAATTGCTACGATTAAGGTATTGGGATTCTATAAGAAGGAGACCAGTTCTTATGTGTTCAGGGAGAATCTGATACTGACTGCCATTGGTTCGCTGGTGGGTTTGGTATTGGGTAAATTCCTGCATGCTTTTGTGATGAACTGTGTTAAGGTTGATATGGTGGCATTTGATGTAAAGATCAGAGGGATTAGTTATCTATATGCAGTGCTGCTAACGTATCTGTTTGCTTCCTTTGTTAACTGGATGATGCGTAAGAAGATTGATAAGGTCAGCATGACCGAATCCTTGAAGTCTGTGGACTAAGAGGGGAAAGGCTAGTGTGAAAAAATCTTTGCCCCTCTCAAATTTCAAGGTTGGTGCAAGAATGGAGATTATGATGAAAAACGGTTTTAAGAATGTATTCTTTTTGTTTGGTGCACTTGCTGTAGGATTTATCCTGCAGTTTGTGGGTGCATTTGCGGTAATGATACCGGCTGTGGCAGTAAAAGAATTGCAGATAATCAGCATGGGACTAAGCGGTACCATTGAGGAGACTGTGATGTTGAATCAGCTGATAACGGATTTAATGGGTCCGACAGTGTTTGTGACACATATTATTCTGGTGGTAAGCTTTGCACTCTGGTATGGATTTGGCTGTTGTAAGAAAAGAGAACTTTTGGCTCCTTTCAGGAAAACATTTACAGGTAAAAATATAGTAATCATAGTGATGCTTGCGGCAGGCGGATGTTATCTGACTAATTTTGCTATGCCTCTGGCAGGCATGATCATTCCGGAAAGCATCATGCAGTCCTACATAGATTTGATGGAAACGGCAGGCTTTGGTAGCAATATCTTTTCGACCCTTGCTGCAGTTCTGATCGCACCCTTTGGTGAAGAACTGATCTTCAGGGGGGTATGCTATCACTATGCATGCAGATTGACGGCAGGTATGCCAAACAGGAAAACCGCCTTTTACATTGCGAATACCATTCAGGCACTGGCTTTTGGTATTTTCCATGGTAATCTGGTGCAGGGAATCTATGCATTCTTGCTGGGACTTTTATTGGGATACTTAAGAGAGCGTTTTGGAAGCGTTTGGGCATCCATTTTGGCGCATATGCTGGTCAATGGTATTTCCAGCTTCCTGTGGGAGCCGCTGGCACTTATTCTGCCGGAAACGGTAATTACCTTCCTGATTGGTTCTGTGGTTTGTCTTGCGGTGGTTGTATTAGGTCTTCGGCTTGGTGGTCCCGGGGTTCGCGAGAAGGCGGAGTTTTGAAAGCATGTCTGTCATGAAAAGTGTTTCAAAAGTTTGAAAAAATGTTTTTAAAAATGAAAATTTAGTTAAATAAATGCGAAACTTTAATATAATATTTATTGTCTATAATTTATAGAGCAAAATTTAATTACGTCATGAAGGAGATGAAAACAGACTTGGAACAGGTTACAGTCGGTAAGAAAAAGCAAAAAAGAAAAGCCAGTAAACGACTGAAGAAGCAAAAGAGAAATTCCAGGATTTTCCTGGCGCCCAGCGTGCTGGGTGTGGCATTGTTCTTTGTGATTCCGTTTATTGTTGTTGTATATTATTCAATGGTGGATAACCCCATCAGTCAGAATTTTGTATTTCTGGATAATTTTAAATATGTGATTGGCAATAATGCTTTTCGGAAAGCGGTGGGAAATACCTTTTCCTTTTCGGCCATAGCGGTGCCGTTAGCCGTGGTTTTGTCATTGCTGTTGGCTATCCTGTTGGAATCAAAGATTCCGTTCAAGAGCCAGTTTCGAACCTTTTTCCTAAGCCCAATGATGGTACCGGTGGCTTCTGTGGTATTGATATGGCAGGTATTGTTCCATTATAACGGTGTCATCAATGAGTTTACCGCACTTTTCGGGATTCAGAAGATTGACTGGCTGAAGTCAGAGTATTCCCATGTGGTGATCGTGGTACTATTCCTGTGGAAGAATCTGGGCTACAACATG
>JAZNXM010000042.1:0-2190 GCA_045593865.1 Acetatifactor sp.
GCTCCTGAATCTGGGGACGACGTGCAAATACCTCCACCGTTCTGGCAAGCTTGCTCAAACCTACTACCTTGCCATTGGGAATATACGCCACATGTGCCTTACCGTAAAAAGGCATCAGATGATGCTCACAGGTGGAATAAAAAACAATATCCTTTTCCAGCACCATCTCATCATTATCCACATGAAAAACCTTGGACAGATGCTCTCCCGCATCCTCATATAATCCGCCAAAGGTCTCCGCATACATTCTGGCGATACGGTCCGGCGTCTCCTGCAATCCTTCTCTATGAATATCCTCGCCTACCCCTTCCAGAATCAGACGGACACCTTCCTTGATTTTCTCCTGATCTATCATACTATCAAGCCATCCTCTTTTCCACAATTTCCATCAATCTTCCCAAAAAGGAAAGAGACCCGAACGCAATGATCACATCCTCCTTGCCTGCCAGCAGATAACTCATCTCCACTGCCTCCTCCAGACTGTCCACAGCCGTCACATTCGGATGTACCTTTGCTACCTCTGATGCCAGCTCATAGCTGCTCATTGCTCTTTTGTTGTTCGGTGTTGTGACCGTTATAATATATTCTGCAAATTTATGGGTCAAGTGAATGATCTTCTCATATTCCTTGTCCCTTAATATCCCCATTATAAATACTATTCTCTTATTTGTAAAATAAAATTCTATAGATTCTGCCAATTTTGCGGCAGCCTCCTCATTATGAGCCCCGTCTACGATAAAATACGGCCTCTTACTGACCACCGAAAACCGACCCTTCCACTCCGTTTCCTTCAAGCCTTTGCGCAAAGCCACCTCGGAAACCGGATATCCCTGACTTTCCAGGCTTTGCAGAACCTCAATCGCCAGCACTGCATTCTCAATCTGCCAGGTCCCTGCCAGGGAAATCTCCAGATTCTTCCACTCTTTATAGTCAAAGCTCTGCTTTTCCAGACCAAAACGGATCTTTTTAACCATTCCCACATCCGCAACCGTCACCGGGGCATCTGCGGCCGCTGCCTGAGCTGCAATTACCCGCATTACTTCCTGAGACTGGACTGTAGACACCACCTGGCAGCCCGGCTTGATGATACCCGCCTTCTGTGCCGCGATTTTCTCCGAAGAATTCCCCAGAAAAGCCATATGGTCCATGCTGATGGAAGCCAGCACAGCCACTTTGGTATTCTCAATGATATTGGTGGAGTCCATCCGTCCCCCCATACCGGTTTCCAGCACCACAAGCTGACAGCCCTGCTGCTTAAAATATTGAAAAGCCATTGCCGTCTCCACCTCAAAAGGAGTTGGATGAGGAAACCCTTCCGCAACAATGCCGTCACAGAGTTCTCTGGTCTGTTCCAGCAATTCACAAAGTGCCTTCTTGGTAATGGGTCTGTTGCCCACCTGAAAACGTTCTCTATATTCAAAAATCGTAGGCGAAATATATCTCCCCACCTTATAGCCAGCGCATTTTAATACAGTTGATACATATGCCAGCACAGAACCCTTGCCGTTGGTCCCTGCAATATGTACAAAAGCCAGCTCCTTCTGTGGGTTACCCATTTTTTCACATAATCTTTTGATGGAATCCAGTCCCGGCACAATTCCGTAGGCGGACAGTGATTCCATGTATTCGATTGCTTCATCGTATTTCATCGTTCACCTCATCTCTGTGCAGCTTTGTGCATCATGACTTCTGTTTCGTTCTCCGCATACATTCCCAGCATATGGGACATCCTAATATTATCGACCGGCATCATCTGACGAAGCGTCATTTGAATGGTCAACTATAGAAAAGGACGGTTATTTCCATGACTCATTTCATCCAAAATTTTGTCAAATGCGGCTTTACCGGCTGGTGCCTGGAGATTGTATTTACTTCTCTGGGTGCCTTAAGAAAAAGAGATCTGACCCTGAAAGGCACCACCTCTATATGGATGTTCCCCATCTACGGCAGCGCCGCCCTGCTGAGTCCTCTCTGCCGCCTGTTAAAGAACAAGCCTGTATTGTTAAGGGGAATTACCTATATGAACTGTATTTTTGCCGTAGAATATATTTCCGGTACCCTGCTGAAAAAACGCAATCTCTGCCCCTGGGATTATCAAAAATCCCGCTGGAATATTGGTCGGGTCATACGTCTGGATTATGCCCCCTTCTGGTTCCTTACAGGCCTTCTATTTGAAAAACTGATCTTACC
>JAZNXM010000043.1:0-10570 GCA_045593865.1 Acetatifactor sp.
GACACAATGCCAACGCTGCATACCAGAGCGTCGGTGCAATCCAGAGAATGCGGACAAACTGGAACGAACCAAGGGAGCCCATATAACCTCTAACCGTCACTCCCAGATCACAGTTCCACAGGGCTGCCGCTAGGCACAGTACAAGAATGAGTGCCGCATCGGCTGCGAGCAGCTTACTCCGTCTGCGACTTTCTTCCGACCATTTTTTTACAGCAGTTTCTTTCCTTTTGACCACCTTGTGTTGGAGACCTTCGCTACTGAAGCCATTACCATTGAGAACTTCTCCTTTGAATTCTCTCTCCTGTAAAGCCTTCGGGCCACCAAAACCGCTGTAGTTTCCCCACAGAAAAGATGCCAGCGCACCAAGCAGCACTGCTGTGGTCAGAACCAATATCCACTCATGATAATCGGTACTGTGGTCACCATTATACCGAAGATATGTCAGGAAATAGTCGAAGAACCTTCCTCCGCCCAATGTATACTCTATTTTATGTGACACAAAGCCTTTACCTACTCCCAGTATCTGGGCTAGCAAGGAGATATTTGTCAACAGATAAATACCAAGCATTATGGCAAACGTACTCACGATCTCAAGATGCTGCTTCAGCTTTCCTGTAAGTAGCAGATACACCAGTCCGATACTCAGAAAAATAATCCACACAAACCCACACAATACCAGGGAGGACATTGCTGTATAAAAAGCCACATACGTTAACGATAAAAGTTTATATTTCTTCCGCCAAAGATAATAGAAGCATACCATTAGCAAAGGTGCGCCGTACTGGCTCCATCCGTACACCGGCAAAAATGGCAGGAATGTGTACAGCAACGCAACGATTACCGATATATATTTATTTTCCGTCAGCAGATCCACCATCAAAAACATACCTGCATAGGCCACAATCTGTCCCAAAAGCTGCATTACCACATAAGCCGGAAAGGGTGGCAGCACGCAGAAAAGCAGCACCGCCAGTGGCGCCGGCGGTGTCAGCGTAGTCTTCAATGCTCCATTCAGAAACTCAGGTATGGTATCCTGTCCCGAAAACAGGTATTTTGCACGATAAATATATGCAATAATTTCTCCGTCCAACTGATCATGATACGTGACAATCGCATCCGTTCCCAGGATGAATATTGGAATCTGAGCCAGCAATACTATCAAAATTCCCAGAAAAAACAACTTTTTTTTCGTAAGTGCCTTCTCTATTTTCTTCATACTTTCCTTTCCTTGCATATTGCAAACCAGCTTGCAATACTGCACTGCTGAATTACCCCCATTTATAGAACGGTGTTTTTCCCACTTTTGCTGCTAACAAGCCACACTGCCAGATACGGCAGGGCTGTCATTACCGGATATAGATAACGCATCTGCACCGTAGGTCCCAAAAACAGAGTTGCATAATATCCCAGAATTAACGTCAGGGGGAGAAGCTGTCTATATCTTTTATGAACCAATAGCCATGCTGCCAGCACCAGATATAACCATAAATAAGTCCCCGGCACCAACAAATATTTTATCATTGGAAGCTTCATATGCGTATTGGAATCTGCAAAGGCCTCCATCTGCTCCAGCAGCCAGGGCCATTTGGAATCCCTCTGTATCTGAAAGGGATTGGGCTGCGGATCCAGCCATCTGGTCTGAATATACCCCAGTCCCTTATCCCGTCCGTTCACATTGATGTATGCATGGGTCTCATCAAAAGGAGATAAAAATCCGGCATTCCCTGCCAGCACCGCATTCACGTAATCCCCGGGGTATTGACCAAGCAGCCGCACATAAGTGGTCATAAAGTCTCTCATCTTATGAACTACTACATATGTATTGGTATTGCCCTTTACCGGGTCCGAAATATCCGGGCGGTAATTTTTATATGCGTTGTGCAAAATAAACTCGTTGACCAGAGCCTTATCCTCATCACTCATGGTATTATCATCCTCGGGTAGCACTCCCGCGCCACCGTGATAAATCATACATCTGGCAAGCTGCTGAATAGGCATGCTCAGCATCTCTCTGCGGTCCCCCTGCTGGGCACCTGTTATACCAAAAACTGCAGACAGCAGGATACTTCCCACAACAATCCCTGCAACCGTCTCCGCCAGAATCTTCGTCCACAGAGCCCTGGCCTTTTTTCCAAACATCACTGCCAGCAGCAAAAATCCCGCCAGTACGATCATAGCATAACGGCCATTATTTCTGAAAAGAATCATCAGCACAGAACACAGGAAGTACCCCAAATCCCACAGAGTGAGCTGAAGTTTCTTTTCCTTATGCTCCATCTGACTGTGCGGCTCTGAGCACGATTTTGCTTCCGTGTCTTCCATCCTCTGCTCCATTTCACTGTGTGCTGCTGCACACGAACCTGTCTTCCGATTTTTCGCACCTCGCTCCTCTAAAAGTCCGCACAGCATCAAAAGCTGCAGAAACATAAACCCGGTAAACATGGTATCCTTCGTGGCAGAAATACTCATATACCAGTGGAAAGGGTAGAAACAGCAGAACACCTGCAAAGCGATCAGCCAGCCCCTTCTGACACCTCGCTTCCTGAGCAGTGCAATGCCCGCCGCCAGCGCTGCGGCCAGAATACTCATCTGAAAAAGGACATATATTGCCAGCCCCAGTGTCCCACTGCCGAAAAAGTCACCCAGACGGATAAACATTTCCATCAGCAGTGTATGAAACAAGGGATGATGCTCGTTGTACATCCCGGAGGTTACCTGCCCCATCTGGATGGTAAAATCATAGGCGCCAATTCCCGGATAATATGCCAGATATCCCGGCAGCCAACACGCCATGGTACACCCCCAGGATATCCAGAACAGGATACCTGCCCCGGGCAGCCTGAGCGTTTTTTTCCCGACAACCTTTCGCCCAACTTCCCCGATACCTTTTTCTGAGTCTACACGAGCACGTTTCCCGATCATTCCTTCTTCCATCTGCCTTGCCTTCCACGTTTCCTCCAGCCAAAGCAGACCGAGGCATACCAGGCACCCTAGAATGATACCCAATACGAGGCTGCTTGCCAGTATCTTTACGATCCATCCGCCATCCCATATTATGTTTCCGCTGACAGCCAGCTCATGCTCTGCCATACAGAAGAACACAAACAGGATACCGATACCCGAAAATATTGCGCAGCTTTTTTTCTTCGTCATGATTTCCTTTCCGTGCATTTTTATAAAACGGCACTATTTCTTAGCATGTAAAAATTACGACTCCAATTTTATTTATTGTCGCATACATCCCCTTGTTTGTCAATTCGGGGTGGACGTGACAAAAGGGTTATGTTATTCTCAAATTATATAGAAGAAAACGGAGAAGGATGATGAAACGACGAAACGATTCTTTATACCATTTTGCCTTTAATTTTATAAAATATCTCAGCGCCCTGCTTGCGGTTCTTCTGTTTGTAAGCGGCTTTCTCTTTACCGCATACGCAGAGGATATGACCACCCAGCAGATGCTGACACGCATGGATAATTTATTGCTCAGCGTACTGGGTGCCGCACTTTTTTCCTGCATAATGTATCTGGTGTGCCAATGGGTAAACCGTGCCCCAAAAAAGCATAAAAAAATACTGCTCTGCCTTGCCTTTCTGTGGTATCTTCTGGCAGGCATCGTTCTGATTTTGTTCAGTAAGACCGTGCCCGCAGCAGATTCCATGTCCGTATATTCTGCTGCTTCCGAGCTGGCGGCGGGCCATACCGATGTTATTCACCCTACCGCATCCTATTTATCCTATTATCCTCAGCAGATCGGTCTGGTTGCCTACTACGAAGTCATCATTCGCCTGTGGAATCTGCTACCCGTAGATCTGCATGCGTATCATTTTATCAAATGTATCAATATCTTCTGGGCAGGCTGCATCATCTTCTTCCAGTATAAGAGCGTGCAGGTGTTGTTCAAAAGCCACACCGCAGATACGATATACCTGGTGTTATCTGTTTTTTATATTCCGCTGCTTCTATATACTTCTTTCGTGTACGGAGAGATCCCTTCCTTTGCCCTGTTTTCGGCAGGTGCCTGGGCACTGTTGCGCCTATTTGAGGGAAACCTGACCCAGAAGCAAACGCTCGGCTTTTCCCTGTGCAGCGTCATTGCCTTTTGCCTCAGTGTGGCACTGCGCAAAAATGCCCTGATATTGATGATTGCCGTCTTTATTGTAACTGTCTTTGAAGCCATGCGCAGGCGCAGCAAAACCCTGTTATCACTGGGAATTCTCTACATTGCTTTGTCCATGCTGACCTTGCCCTGCATCCAGACATATTATGAGCTCCGGGCCGGAAACACGCTCCAGACCGGGGTTCCTGCCATGTCTTATTTTGCCATGGGCATGCAGGAAGGCGGGCGTGGCGCCGGATGGTACAATGGTTTTAACTTCAACACCTATCAGGCCGCCCACATGGACACCGCTTTGACCAATGAAATCAGCCGGGAAGCCATCGCCGCGCAGCTGACTTATTTTCAGGAAAACCCTCTCTACGCCTGTAGATTTTACGGCAATAAATTTCTCACCCAGTGGGGCGACGGTACCTATGCTTCTCTCCAGGCTACCCTCGCAACTTTCGGGGGACGCCGGTCTTTCTTTCAGGAAATATATGAGGGAAAATACAGCGGTCTGTTCCGGGGGTACTGCAATGTACTGCAAAACCAGATTTATCTGGGCGTTCTGTTGTTTGCTGTCGGCACATTAAAAAAGAAGACCTCCGCGAAATTGCAGGGTCTTCCCATATATCTTTTTATGATAGGAGTTATCGGCGGGTTCCTGTTCCACATGATCTGGGAAGCCAACTCCCGCTATATCTTTACTTACGGGCTGTTGCTGCTGCCTTATGCCGCATGGGGAATCGGCAGTATTATATCCGCTCTGCCAAAGAGAGCAAACGGATAATTACCATTTCTTCCATCGAACCAGCTTCCTTCCTCAGGTTGCCTTGGGCCCTTCAAGCAGAGAGTTTACATTGCCATCCGGCACCAGAGAATCCACGATCCCCCGCATCTCTTCCTTACTTCTGGCATCCTTGCACCTCATAATGATGTGCTCCTTCTCACTTTCGGTCAGTCCGGAGTAAGCCTGCATTGCCCGCTCATTCATAGCAAGCGCCATGCCAAAGCCCAGTGGCAGAGCCCCCAAAAGAGAGCCCTGATTGCCCATCTCCTCGTTCATTGCATTATCCATATCCATTTTAAAATACACCCCTTTCGAAAGTCCTTGTTCCACAACTTGCGACCTGTGCCGCAATCATTAGATTTCCTTTTCGAAAACAGTATGTGCATTTTTCTTAAGTTTATCACCTTTTTTCTTTACTTTTAAAAATGGGTACGATACTATAATAGAAAGCATTGATAACTATTTAGACAGGCAGAAAGGATTATCTGATGAGAACCTTTACGAAAAACAATTCCTTTATTGTAAAAGGCTTTGCCATCCTCCTTTTACTTATATATCACCTTTTTGGTAACGAATTTGTAGTTGCTGCAATGGAAGTGGATTACCGCCCGTTTCCTTTATCAGGCTTTCTTACCTTTGCAGTTTTCGGAAACCTCTGCGTTTCCGTGTTTGTATTTATGACTGCATTTGGTATTTCATCCAGTCTGTTTTCCCAAAAAGAGCTTACCACAGAAAATGCTTATACTCAGGCAACCAGACGCTTTTTCACACTGATGCTGAATTTCTTTCTTCTATATCTTAGTGTCAATCTGCTTTGGTGGTATAAATTTGATTATGCCGCAACCTATGGTATCGGAAAACAGGGCTTATTAAATATGCTTCTCGATTCTATGGGGCTTCATAACCTTGCCGGCACTTCCACTATGAATGTTACCTGGTGGTACATGAAGCTTGCGTATCTGTTGATTTTCCTGGTGCCTCTCCTGGCACTTATAACCAAGAAAATCGGCTATATCGTACTGATTCTGTCCCTGATGTTTCCCGTTCTCATACCAATAGACCCCGATATCGAACGCTATCTGTTTACCACTGTTCTGGGCGTCTGCGCCGGGTACGGTAAGTGGCCGGACAAGATTATGAATAGGAAAGTCCAGAATATCAAAGGAACTCTTCTTCTGCAATGGCTTTTAGGGGTTACCGGCTTTGTCGCCTGCGTAATTCTGCGACAGAATAAATTTATTCAGGAAAATTATCTGTACCTGGTGGATGGTGTTGTTTCTCTATTCCTGGTTTACTTTGCGGGAATCCTTTTTGCAGGAGTTCCGATCCTGAAAAACATCCTACACTTCATCGGGAAACACTCCCTGAATATTTATCTGATCCATACGTTCTTTTATTTGTTGTTGTGGCAGAAATACATTTATTATTTCAAGCATGCCGGCATTATCTTGTTGCTGTTGCTGGGCGTAAGTCTTGTTTATTCCATAATGCTGGAATGTATGAAAAAGTGGCTGTTCAAGGCTGCTAAGGCAGTTTGGGAAAGATTTATAATTCGATTTTCTTACAAATCAGAGTAACTTACAAGTATTTTCGGCGTCTGAAGGCTCTCGCATCACCAGAAAGATCACTCCTCGAAAGGCGTGTTCATGCGATAGCCCACGCCCAGTTCATTGGATATGTAATTGCTCTCACCGGGCTTTTCACCGAATTTCTTTCGGATATTTGCCATATTTACCTGCAGCTTCTTTACACTGCCGGAATCTGAGTAGCCCCAGATCTTCTTGATAATCTCAGAATAAGTCAATACTCTGCCTGCATGCAGGGACAACAGCTCCACAATATTATACTCCGTCTGGGTCAGTTTGATCTCCTCACCACCCTTCATGATCCTTCGGCTGTCATAATCAATGACCATATCCTTTGTCTGGAATTTACTTCGCAGCACATTGTCGCCACTGTTTTTTCTGCGATTGTCACGCAGGGTTGCCCGCACTCTGGCAAGTAGCTCACCGGTTCCAAAGGGCTTTGTCACATAATCATTGGCTCCCAAATCCAGAGCGTCCACCTTATCCCGCTCCCCCGTCCTTGCAGACAGTACGATTATGGGAGTGTCCGAGGTCTCCCGCACCATTTTTATGAAATCCACGCCATCAATATCCGGCAGTCCCAGATCCAACACAACCAAATCGGGACAATAAGAAAGAAACATCAGCTTGCCGTTGCTGCCGTTACGGGCATTGAATACCTGATACCCATTGGTTTCCAGAATGGTCTTTACAAAATTGCCGATATTTACATCATCTTCTATAACCAGAATCTTAAATTTATTACTCATGAATCATACTCCTTTATTCCGGCACCCTTTCCTGCACAGCATATCTTAAGCCATCATGTCGTTGCTCCTTAATCATACACCCGACACCTTATACATGTGGCATATTCGCACCTTGTCTGCTCCCCATAAAAACACTATTCTTCATTCTCATCCATATTCAGCACAAACCGAAAGATACAGCCTCCGCTTTTGCGGTTCTCCACGCTGATATTTCCCTGGTGGGCCTTGATAATGGATGCACACACCGACAATCCGATGCCCATACTACTCTTCTGATTATCCGCCGGGGCATCCTTTTTCTCGAAATAACCGGTAAAAATATCCCCCATTCTCTCCTTGGAAATACCGCATCCATCGTCGATAATCTCAAAAATCGCCTTATCTCCCACAACAAATACCTTCAAAATCAGCTCTGTCATGCCATTTGCATGCTGAACGGCATTTTCCAGCATGTTTACAATGACCTGCTCAATCAGCACCGCGTCCATGGGGATACTGATGAAATCCTCCGGAATATCCATCTCGATCTTCTGATGCGGATACCGCTTGCGAAAGCGAATCAGTACAGAATCCATTAATTCCTCCAGCACGGTAGGTGTTTTAATCAGTTTTACACCCCCGGAATCGATTTTGGTAACAGATAACAGATTTTCCACCATACCCATCAGCCACTGGGCATCCTCCTTGACACCACCCACAAGCTGCAGTATCTGCTCCCGGCTCAGGGAATCGTACTGTTCCATGATCAGGGAACTGGAGCCGTAAATGGTTGTCAGAGGCGAACGCAGGTCATGAGACACTGCCCGCAACAGATTGGCACGCATTTTTTCCTTGGCACTCTCTGCTTTTATCTTTTCCTGCCGCTGCACCTTGCTGGTAAGGGCACTTGAAGTAATGGTAATAATCAACATGATCACTGCAGAAACCGTATTTTCCGGAATGCTGAAGTTAAATGCAAAATATGGCCAAGTAAAGGCAAAATTCAATGCCAGCACGCTCAATAAAGAGGCCGCAATACCATAAACATATCCATCCGTCAACAGGGAAATTAAAAAGACCGCCAACGCAAACAGAGCCGGTACCAGGGAAGTTGCATCAAATATCGTTTCCACGCCCAAACTGACGCAGAAAAATAAGATCCATATAATGATCATGAAGAGTATATTCTGAAAAATACTCTTCGGATTCAAAAGTGATTTCACGCTTCTTCCTCCCTCAAATAAATCAGATACCGAAATTTCCCAAAAACAAAAATACTTACCACAGGTAGGCAGAGTTAAAGCTCCACCTTACCACGATGAGTATAACATGATTACAGCAAAAAAGCAGTAAAGATTTCTTTACCGATGCTGCAAATCTGTGGAAAACCTTATGGACCCCCTTCTCCCATCTGCAACCGTTTTCCGGCTAAGAATCAGTGATTAATTACTGATCCTACGAACTGACCCTACGAAAATGCCCCAAGGCTTACACCAAAGCTCTGGGGCATCAAGATTCCTATATTCAACCATATGACCATTCCGACCTATCCTCTGCGGCGTGCAAGTTCTGCACAGTTTTCTTCTACACGCTTCTTATTCAACGGATAGATTACGATCAACGCCACTGCCACCGCGGCAAGACCGATTGCCGGAATTATGCAGGACAGCATAAAAATCTTTTCTGTGATCACAGGATCAAAAGCGGTTATCTGGGAATAACCGATCAGGCTCAAAAGACCGCCTGTCATGCCGGAAGAAAACGCTTGACCCAGCTTACGGGCGAAGGAATATACGGAATAGATCGTACCATCTTCCCGTACACCATTCCTTACTTCTGCATCATCGATAACGTCTGTAATCATGGCCCAAATCACGGTATTAAAGAATCCGAGCCCAATATATGCCAAGGTATAGAATACTACATACACATATGCATTCTGGGGTTTCACGAAAAGGCAGATGAAATATACTGCCGCACCAAATAGACAGGATACGACGGAAAGCTCCTTCTTGCCGAATCTTGCTGACAGCTTTGATGCAAAGGGTGCGCAGATTGCCAGCATGGCTATCGAACCAACTATGGAGGACAATGACTGTGCCGTCGCCGAACCATAATAGTTGGGAAACACATAGCCGGCCATGCCCTGCATACCAAGCATACCAAGGAGCAGGAAAATAGCTGCTGCGATGATACCCAGAAGCGCCCGATTCGTTACCAGGCTCTTGAAAAGCCTTACCACATCCAGCTTCTGGTTATTCGCAGGAACCTCAACACGTTCTCGCACCAACCGAAAGCAGAGAAAATAACAAATAATCGCGCATACACTGAAGACGCCGGCAATGATCGTCATACGGCTGCCGGACAGAACCATGTTGCCATCAACTACTACATAAGCAACCACAGGGGTACCCGCACCGATTACAAGACCTGCAAGTGTGGCACCGATGGTTCGCCAAGTCGAGAGCTCCGCACGGTCTTTTGGATCAGCCGAAACAGCAGATGCCATGGAACCGTAAGGAATATTGATGGATGTATAGAAGATAGAACCCCATAAAATATAAGTCACAACCATCCATACAACCTTAAATGTATATGGCATATCCGCAAAACCCGCTTGATAAATCAGAAAGGATGCAATTGCCACAGGCCCGCACATGCGCTTGATCCACGGTTTAAATTTACCGTCTTTTGTAGGTTTGGACCGGTCTACGATCTGTCCCATGGTAACATCTGTAACAGCATCAATAAAACGCGCTCCCATCATGAGCAGACCCACCACGGCGCCATCTATCCCCATAACGTCCGTATAAAATTTCAACATAAAGCTTGAAGATAAGATAAAAGTAAAATCATTACCGAAATCTCCAAACATGTACCCGATTTTATCCTTCATGCCGAATGCCGATCCCAAAGAATTTGCTGTGTTTTTTGCCATTTTAACCCTCCATTGCTGTAGATACTGTAAATTTGTTATGTCTAAGAGAATTTCAATTCTTCGTTAATATTATAACATGAAAGATACTGTAAAACAAAAGATTTACAGTTCCAAATTTCACCATTTAATCACATTATTTGATTCTCGTATTAATTGAATGGAAACCTCAGCTTTAGGATCATAATCTATACTTCTGCTGTAGATTCATATATTAAAAAACCTCCTCTTCCAGTGCCTTCTTGATCATTTTACTCTTCGGAAAAATATCCGCATACTCCTGAATTCTCCAGGTCTGAAGATCTTCAATAATTTTACGATAATTACTGATGATCTCCTTGTACAAATCATACGGCATGGTATTTTTATTTCGCAGCAGTTCAATCAGCATTCTCTCTTTATCATAGATTTTTACAATGACGCCATTAATCT
>JAZNXM010000044.1:0-12678 GCA_045593865.1 Acetatifactor sp.
TCGAAAACTTTAAAATAAAAAACATTAAAAACCCCAGTGTTTATCAGCAATTTTCAATATTTGCCGTAAATACTGGGGTTTTAAAATAACAGCTCGTAGGGGAATCGAACCCCTGATTCCGCCGTGAGAGGGCGGCGTCTTGACCGCTTGACCAACGAGCCATAAACGTTTCTTTAATGATGTTTTCCTTAAAGCACTTTTTGAGTATAATATAAGTTCAGGGAAATTGCAAGCTTTTTTTGCAATTTCCCTGAAAATTATAAAAATAGGTATCAAAACCAATAAAAAAGGAGATGCCTCAAGTTTTGCATGACTTGAGGCCCCCTAGTGCTCCTCTTCCCTATATTCAAAAACATATCTTTCATAAGCATGTACCACAGTAGTATGCTCATTGTAAGGTACTTCCCGCCTCAGTTTCAGTCTCCAGTTATAAGCAGTGTGCATGTGGCCATGAACAAAGTATTTAGGCTTATACTTGTTTATCAGCTCGTGAAAGACCTCAAAGCCTGTGTGAGCAAGGTCATCCCCATCATTGAGCTTATAAGCGGGAGAATGGGTTACCAGAATATCAAAGCCCTTGTATCTGCGCAACTTTCTCCGAAGCTTGTGAACCCGCTTCTGCATGTCCTTTTCCGTATATTGATGGGGACCGTAATTATATAACTGGGATCCTCCGAGCCCCAGGATACGGATACCATTGTATACATAAATATCATCCTCAATGCAGATGCATCCCCCGGGTGGGTTTTTCTCATATCGGCCGTCATGGTTTCCGTGTACATACAGCACGGGAGCTGCGGTAAAAGTTGCCAGAAAGGACAGATAGCTTGGTTTCAGATCCCCGCAGGAAATAATCAAATCAATACCTTCCAATTTGCTTTTTTCAAAATAGTCCCACAGGTATTTGGATTCTTCATCTGCAAGTACTAGTATTTTCATAGAATAGATGTTCCCCCTTTATCCATGGTGGTCTTATACAGTCCGCGAAGCTCTACGATTGGCTTTGCTTCCTCTTTCAGGTCATCAAGGGTTGGAACAATGCCGATCACATTGTCGGTCAGCCAATCCATCCGCATGATATCTTCCGGTTTGAAGGTATAAGAGTCTTCACAGCGAAGGCTGCCGTCCTGATCGATCAAAGGTCCGGTAAAGGGGTAAAAATCGCCGGAGGAGATATTTTTCTTCATCATGTCAACCAGCCTGATAGTACTCACAGGAAGATTGTTTGAGCAGATGACATCGATAACACCGGCAGAGAGTCCCCACCAGTAGTTGATGGCCTTATTTTCGCCCGGTTCTTCTATTTTAAAGGAACCGCGCAGGATACTGTTTACCAGCTTTTCGTAAAAGGGACCCCAGTGATAAATGGACAAGGCAAGATTGTTCTTGCCCGTCGCGGTCATTTCATACAAGCCGAACTGTCGATTGTCATTTTGAGGTGTGATCATATCCTGGGAAGAAATATAAGTAACCTCTTCCTTTCTGAAATATTCATCCACATCAAAATCTTTTAAAGTGGACCATGCAAGATATACCTTGGCACGGGGATTTACCATTTTTGCACCAAGTGCAAAGGCATTTATGGTGGCAGCCGCACCATAGATAGGGTAGTCTGCAACATAGCCGATCTTATCATTTCTACACATGGAGCCGGCAATCATACCGGTCAGGAATTTTGCCTCATACATTCTTGTGTAGTAGGTGCGTACTGCACTGTGAGGAGAATTCAGGGAGCAGTTTAAAACCACTATCTCCGGATGGGCTATGGCAACCTTCAGGCAGGCTTTAATCAATTTTGGTGTGACTGCAAACATGATATCGCAGCCTGCACTACAGATTTCTTCCAGTTCCTCTTCCGCATTGTCGCTTGTACTGTTCACAATGCAGGTAAATATTTCAATGGCATCGCCAAAGACTTCTTCCAGATGGGCTCTGCCCAGGTCATGACCATATATCCAGTCTGAGGTGGAAGGATCTTTGTCATAGACAAAGCAGACTTTCTTCTTTCTGGCTGGTTTGATTTTCAACAGCATGGACTCGACGGTGCCGGTCTTTTTCTCCGCAGCAGGATCCATCGACAGTTCCACAGAATCATACTCGTTTAACAGCAGGATTTCCGACCAGATTTTCTCCAGTTTAGCCCTGATTTCAGGGAAGGCCATATCCTTTGCTTCCTGATATGGATAAAGGGACAGGTAGAACAGCAGTGCATCGCTGGCAGTGATGTCTTTCAGATGTTTACCGCCTTTTTCCAGAAAGGCTTTTTCAAATTCGGAATAGAATAATTCAAAATCCATGCATTCCTCTCTGGTCCAGGTGTCAGTCGGATTCTTGCCGGTGGCAGCAAGCAGCCTGGTATAGCTGCCGGGCTTGGTGAAGCATACATAATTGATTCCGGTCAGCTTGTAAAAGTCCATAAATTCATAGTAAATACGAATTTCAGGATCATCGCTCTTTTTTGGGATTTTTCTGGTTACTTCAGCCCGGATCTTAGGTGCCTGGAAATATTTCAGTACACTGACGCGCTTGTTGCCTTCCACAACATAATAATTGTTCAGATATTCGTAAACCTTGATTGCTTCACGGATACCCTCCTCCACCTGTGCGGTGGCCAGATTGGCCCATTTGGAGGCAAATTCACTTTCGGCAGGCAGCAGAGGCATGAAATTGGAGGCAAAGGCCTGGGTACGCCCGAAGGTGCTGGTTCCTGCCACCTGACTTAAAGGAATGTCCTCAATGCCAAGCTTCACTTCATACTCAATATCAGCGTGGGAAAGTATTTCATCCAGGACAGGTAAATAGGGATGTTTTCCATGGGTAATAGAATCTTTATATGCTTTTAAACCTAGTTTTTGCGCTTTTATATAATCATCGTATGACATAGTCTGCAATCCTTTCCGGTAACGCAATTGCCTAAATGTATATCTATGTAATATGAAGAACCGTAAAAATACGGAATCTTCTACTCGGCATCATCATAGCATATCCGTCTTAGAAATGCCACTAAAAATTAAAAATATGCAGCAAATATTACTATATTATCAAGTTTACAGATTGAAATTCCCATATGTAAAACAATTGCAATAAAGATGTGAACAAAGTCAAATTTTTGACCCAAAAAGGTTAAATAAATTTAAGAATATAATGTCTTTTTTTCTCATAATTCTATGATATACTTTTATTGTCGATGAAGGATATGTGATTGAGTGATAAAGATGAGAAAGAATAAAAAACCATTTGATAACGGTACGGTAATCGTACTTTTTATAATATGTATCGGTCTGTTGTTTGTTTTGCTCCAGACGGTGGTAAATAGGGAGAGAGCAGCGAATCTTATAATTGCAGCCGATAATCCACAGGTTTCGTTCGAAACAGAAGACATGGAACAGGTTGCGCTGCAGAGCAGTGCGCCCGGGGAAGTGCAGCAGGTGGAAACAGGGGAGAAAGCGGAGGAAAGCGGCAGTGGGATACTGCCGGAGAGCCAATGGGACGGTCAGCAGGAGGAACAGACGCAGATACAGGAGCCGGAATTCTATGAGTTTACGGTAAGCGATAAATCCTATTTTGATGATGCTTTGTTTATCGGAGATTCCAGAACGGTAGGGCTGAGGGAATACGGGACATTGGACAATGCAGATTTTTTTGCTTCCTCAGGCTTGAACCTCTATACAATAGAAAGGGCTCAGGTCGATTATGGTGCGCATAAGGAGCAGACACTGGAAGAAATGCTTCAGCAGAATAAATATGGTAAGATTTATGTAATGCTGGGCATTAATGAGCTTGGATATAATTTTGATAGGACTCTGGAGAAATATAGGGGATTTATTGATTATCTGCTCCGTATGCAGCCGGATGCGATTTTATATGTATGTGCGAATCTGCATGTGAACAGTGTGCGCGACGAAATGGACGAGATTCATAATAATGAAGCAATCAACCGCATGAATCAGGCGATTTCAGAGTTTGCAGATTGGAAGGATATCTTTTATCTGGATGTAAATCCTCTTTTTGATGATGAGGAGGGCAATCTGGCCGAAGAGTATATCAGCGATGATTCTCATGTCCTGGGGGTTTATTATGAAATCTGGTGTGACTGGTATGGAGAGAATACAATTGTAAAGTAAGTTGCAGAAAAGAATGAGAAAATATAAGATTCTCATTCTTTTTTCTATGTTTTTTCGGGAAAATGTGTTATACTTGTTTCAGTCAAAATTACCAGTATAAATGTTTTTTTATTAGGGAAATTGTCAGAATTTTAGAAAAGTCAAAAACAATATTGACTACAATGAAAAATGTAATTAAAATGGTTAGAAAATTAGTTGGAGGAGAAGAAAAATGGCGTTTTATTTTAGTGAACCATCACACACCTTTAGTGAGTACTTATTAGTGCCTGGGTACTCTGACAGCAGATGTCAACCCCAGAATGTTAGTTTGAAAACTCCCTTAGTTAAGTTCAAGAAGGGTGAAGAACCTGAGTTGTCTTTAAATATACCACTTGTTTCCGCTATTATGCAATCTGTATCAAATGATACCATGGCTATTGCCCTGGCAAAGGAAGGCGGCGTATCCTTTATTTACGGTTCCCAGCCCATTGAAAAACAGGCTGAAATGGTCAGAAAGGTTAAGAATTATAAGGCTGGTTTTGTTACCAGTGATTCCAATCTGGTTCCTGAAAATACCTTGCAGGATGTTCTGGCATTAAAGGAAAAGACCGGTCATGATACCATGGCTGTAACAGAAGACGGTACGCCCCACGGCAGGCTGCTGGGTATCGTAACCGGCAGAGACTATCGCGTTTCGCGTATGTCTCTGGACACTAAGGTTGCAGAGTTCATGACTCCATTCGAAAAGCTGGTTACTGCCGAGAGTGGTGTTTCCTTAAAAGAGGCAAACAATATTATCTGGGATCACAAGCTGAATTCTCTTCCGGTTATCGATGCAGAAGGCAGATTGGATTCCTTCGTATTCAGAAAAGATTACGAGTCCAAGAAGAACAATCAGAACGAGCTGCTTGACAGCTCCAAGAGATATGTAGTCGGTGCAGGTATCAATACCAGAGACTATGCACAGCGTGTTCCGGCGTTGGTAGAGGCGGGTGTTGATGTACTTTGTATCGACTCCAGTGAAGGCTTCAGTGAATGGCAGAAGCTTACGATTGAATGGATCAGAGAGCATTACGGTAATACGGTTAAGGTTGGAGCCGGTAATGTTGTTGACAGAGACGGTTTCCGATTCCTTGCAGAGTGCGGTGCAGACTTCATTAAGGTAGGTATTGGCGGCGGTTCCATCTGTATTACCCGTGAGACCAAGGGCATCGGACGCGGACAGGCTACCGCAACCATCGATGTTGCCAAGGCGAGAGATGAATATTTTGAAGAGACCGGAATTTATGTACCGATCTGCAGCGATGGCGGTATTGTTCATGATTACCATATGACTCTGGCACTGGCAATGGGAAGTGACTTCATCATGCTGGGAAGATATTTCTCCAGATTTGACGAATCTCCTACCAACAAAGTAATGATCAACGGTCAGTATATGAAAGAATATTGGGGAGAAGGCAGTGCCCGTGCAAGAAACTGGCAGCGTTACGACCTGGGCGGAGACGCGAAGCTTCACTTCGAAGAGGGTGTTGACTCTTACGTTCCTTACGCAGGTTCCCTGAAGGATAACGTAGGTTTATCTCTTGCGAAGGTAAAATCTACAATGTGTAACTGTGGTGCTTTATCCATTCCGGAATTACAGCAGAAAGCAAAGATCACTCTTGTTTCTTCTGTAAGTATCGTGGAGGGTGGCGCACACGATGTAGTATTAAAAGAATCTACCGCTTCCCGCAATCAGTAATTGATGATAAATGGGTTTTGAAGAGTCTTCTGGCGGTAAGCTTAGAAGACTCTTATTATTATTGGGGAATTTGCGAACTCCTTGGAATATTATGCGACTGAGCATATTCCGAGGAAGGCTTGCAATCATTTATTTTTATTCAGAAAAGAGGAAGATATGAGAGCAGCGATTATTATGGGATCTACCAGCGACCTGCCCAAGATGGAGCCGGCGGTTGGTGTTTTAAAAGAGCATGGAGTGAGAGTTGATGTAAGATGCCTTTCTGCGCATCGTGCACATGCGGGATTGTCTGCATTTCTTGAAGAAGCGAATGAAAATGGTACGGAGGTAATCATTGCGGCGGCAGGTATGGCAGCAGCCCTTCCGGGTGTAGTGGCATCCCAGACAGTATTACCTGTTATCGGTGTGCCTCTTTCCGGTTCTGTGTTGGATGGAATGGATGCACTTATGTCCATCGTGCAGATGCCACCGGGAATCCCGGTAGCAACCGTTGCCATCAACGGGGGTAAGAATGCAGCATATCTGGCATTGCAGATCATGGGCGTTTCCCACCCGGAGATTCGGGCAAAGCTGCAGCAGCAGAGGAGGCAGATGGAAGAGGATGCCATGAAGGCCAATGCAGAGGTTGTTGCAAAATTCCAGTAATTTAAGAAAATTGAAAATAAGTATACATAGGCGGGAAATCCTGTCGGGTTTTTGGACGGGGCGGTTTTCGCTGATTCGGGAGGATAAATATGGGCGGTTTTTTTGGCGTGGCCTCGAAACATGACTGTGTGTTTGATTTGTTTTTCGGTACGGATTATCATTCACATTTAGGTACCAGAAGAGGTGGTATGGCGGTATATGGAGAGAATGGTTTTAACCGGTCAATTCATAATATAGAAAATGCCCCATTCAGAACAAAATTTGATAAAGATGTGCAGGAGATGAAAGGAAATCTTGGAATTGGCTGTATTTCTGATTATGAGCCCCAGCCCTTGCTGGTGCGCTCCCACCATGGTACCTATGCGATCACTACGGTAGGAAAGATCGCAAACATGAAGGAGCTGGTGGAGGAGGTATTTTCCCATGGGAACTCTCACTTCCTGGAGATGAGCGGTGGAGATATCAATGCTACGGAGCTGGTAGCGGCATTGATCAATCAGCAGGGCAATCTGATCGAAGGAATCCGGCATGCACAAGAGGTCATACAGGGATCTATGACAATACTGCTCCTGACCCCCAAGGGCATCTATGCAGCCAGAGATCGGATGGGACGAACGCCTCTTGCAATCGGTAAAAAAGAGGATGGATATTGTGTCTGCTTTGAAAGCTTTGCATATCTGAATCTGGGATATGAGGATTACAGGGAATTAGGCCCCGGAGAAATTGTGGTGGTAACACCTGAGAAGGTAACTACTTTGCGTCAGCCGGGCAAGGATATGAAGATCTGTACATTCCTGTGGGTGTATTATGGATATCCGTCCAGCTCCTACGAAGGTATCAGCGTGGAAAAGATGCGTTATAATTGCGGTAAGAAGATGGCGGAGCGTGATAATGTGAAGCCGGATATTGTTGCCGGAGTACCGGATTCCGGTGTACCCCATGCGATTGGTTATTCGAATCAATCAGGGATTCCTTATTCCAGGCCTTTTATCAAGTATACGCCTACCTGGCCCAGATCATTTATGCCTACTATGCAGAGCAAGCGTGAGATGATCGCCAAGATGAAGCTGATTCCGGTGCATGATCTGATCAAGGATAACAGCATTCTGCTGATCGATGATTCCATCGTCAGAGGAACCCAGCTTCGTGAGACCACAGAATTCTTATATCAGAGCGGTGCCAAGGAGGTACATGTGCGTCCTGCCTGTCCACCGATCATGTTTGGCTGTAAATATTTGAATTTCTCCAGATCCAATTCGGATATGGATCTGATCGCAAGAAGGATCATTGAACGGCTGGAGGGCGGTCAGGTCAGTAATGAAATCCTGGCTGAGTACGCAGATCCGGACAGTAAAAAATATGCCAATATGGTAGAGGAGATGCGTAGGGAGATGAAATTCTCCACACTTAAGTTTAACCGACTGGACGATATGTTGGATTCAGTGGGAATTGATCCCTGCAAGCTTTGTACCTATTGTTGGAATGGTAAAGAGTAATAAAACGGAAAGGATAAGGCAATGGTAGGTTTAATCGTAGCATATTCCAAAAATCGGGTAATCGGTAAGGAAGGACAGATTCCCTGGAGAATCAAGGGAGAACAGAAGCGTTTCCGCGAGCTGACTACGGGGAATGTGGTGATCATGGGCAGACGTTCCTACGAGGAGATCGGGCGTCCCCTTCCCAATCGTTACACCATCGTGGTTTCTAACACTAAAAAATTCGAAGCGGAGAACTGCGCGACCGTGGGTTCTTTGGAGGAAGCTCTGAAGATAGCGGACAAGAGCAAGAATATTTATATTTCCGGTGGCGCAGGACTGTATAAAGAGGCCATCAACATGGTGGACAAGATGTTTATAACAGAAATCGATGCAGTGGTGGAAGGAGATACCTTCTTTCCGGAATTCGATGCTGACGATTTTGTCAGAGAGGTTGACTGCCATGTTGATGGCGAGATGCCCTATGATTATGTGACATATACACGTAAGAGTAAATAGTGTTTACTTTTCTACGTAAATAATGCCAAATGCCCCCGGTCCTACGTGGGCACCGATGGAGGAACCAATCTGCAGCCTGTTGTCTACTGTATAGCCGGCTGCAGAAATTTTTTCTTCCAGCTTTTCACAGTTTTCCACACCATAGGTGTAAAGGGTATACAGGGGGAAGAGGGTATCCATCGTATTATCCTGTATATATTTTGTGATAAACTGTATGGCTTTGTTTCTGCCGATGCATTTTCCGGCTACAGTTATGGTACCATCTTCCTTTAAGGTCAGAATGGGCTTGAGATTTGCCAGTTCGCCGATGGCGGCAGTAGTTTTGTTCAGCCGGCCGCCTTTCACAAGATACTCCAAGGTATCTACGCCTGCAATGACGCGGATATGGGATTTTAGGGCTTCCAGTTTTTCCACGATCTCTTCTGCGGTAAAATCGTTGTCGCGAAGCTTTATGCCATAATCAGTCAGAACCCGGATGGCGTGGGTGCCGGTAAGAGAGTCAATAATGTGGATGTTATCATATTCCGCCATCTCTTTCGCCAGATATGCACTCTGACAGGTTCCGCTTAAGGCAGAAGAAAGAATAATGCAGATTAAATGGTCCCCCTGTTTCTTTGCAGCTTCAAATTTCTCCAGGAATGCCTGAGGAGAGGGCTGCGAGGTCTTGGGAAAGCTTCCGTTGCCTGTCAGTAATTCGTAAAAATGATTGCGTTCCAGCTCGACGGTGTCCAGATAGGTGATATCCTCCAATGTCACTGCGATGGGTACCAGTTCTAAATTATTTTCTTTTATTTCCTCCATCGTATAATCTGCGGAGGAATCCACTAAAAATTTGATCATGATTTAAAAATCCTTTCATTGGTGTTCTATTGAAAAATACTGTCTGCAGCATCTGCCATTTTTGGCAACAGATAAATCGCCTGTGTGGTATCTTCCGGACCCAATTGGGCAATGATATGATCGATGATGGACAGAATATCCTCGTGCTGTTTTTCGTACTGATCGGCCTGCTCCATATTGAAAGCAATCAGTATCTGTCGCCTATCAACAGCGGACCGTTCCCGGGTAATCATATTTTTCTGCTCCAGCTGATTTAAGGTACGGTTCATCTGGGACTTCAACATCTTGGTGGCCTGACACAGCTCAGTGGCGGTCAATTTGCTCCCTGCTTTGGAGCTTTTATATAATATATTGCACACCAGAGATTCGTTATAGGACATCTCAGATACAATTCTTGTATTAATGACTGAAGTGGAAAGGCGCAGCCAGGCCTTGAGCAAAGCTTCGTTAAGCTGAGCTGGCTGGTTGTCAACAGAGTTTGCTATAAATTGGTTCATAGTCGAATCCTTTCTTTGGGATAATAGTTCTCAATGTGAACTAAACTGAACCATATATTATCACGGAAGGGAGAGAATGTCAATAGGAGTAAGTAAATATGAGTAAAGGCGTATTCCGGAAAGGAAAGAAAGGGAGCCGCAAGTCTTGGACTTGGACTCCCTGATTCATCATTTCGGATTTATTTGCAGGCTTCCAAAGCCTGTGCCAGATCTGCGATGATATCATTTACATTTTCGATACCAACGGACAGACGAACCAGGTCAGGGCTTACGCCGGCAGCCATCAGCTCTGCGTCATTCATCTGGCGATGGGTAGCGGAAGCAGGGTGAAGTACACAGGTGTGTGCATCCGCCACATGGGTTGCGATCATAGCAATCTTCAGACCGCCCATGAATTTCTCGGCAGCTTTACGGCCTCCCTTTACACCAAAGGAAACAACACCACAGGTACCGTTTGGCATGTATTTCTGAGCCAGCTCATAATATTTGTTGCCCGGAAGTCCGGGATAATTAACCCATTCCACACATTCGTGTGCCTGTAGAAACTCAGCAACTTTTTGAGCGTTCTCGCAGTGACGGGGCATACGTACATGCAGGGACTCGATACCCAGATTCAGCAGATATGCGTTCATAGGTGCCTGGATGGAACCCAGGTCTCTCATTAGCTGAGCGGTTGCCTTAGTAATGAATGCACCCTCAAGACCAAATTTTTCAGCGTAGGTTACTCCATGGTAAGAATCGTCGGGAGTGGTAAGTCCCGGAAATTTGTCTGCGTGTGCAAACCAGTCGAATTTGCCGCTGTCAACGATACAGCCGCCCACGGTGGCATCGTGGCCGTCCAGATACTTGGTGGTGGAGTGAGTTACAATGTCAGCACCCCATTCAATAGGACGGCAGTTAATAGGAGTTGCAAAGGTATTGTCAACAATAAGCGGCACACCATGAGCATGTGCAGCCTTTGCGAATCTTTCGATATCAAATACGTTGAGGGCAGGGTTGGCAATGGTTTCGCCGAAAACAGCCTTGGTGTTGGGGCGGAATGCAGCCTCCAACTCTTCATCGGAGCAGTCAGGATCCACAAATGTAAACTCAATGCCCATACGCTTCATGGTAACTGCGAACAGGTTGTAGGTTCCGCCGTAAATAGTGGAGGAGGATACTACATGGTCACCGGCGCTGCAGATATTGAATACGGAGTAGAAGGATGCTGCCTGCCCTGAGGAAGTAAGCATTGCAGCAGAGCCGCCTTCCAGTGCACAGATCTTTGCAGCAACATAGTCGTTGGTTGGATTCTGAAGTCTGGTATAAAAGTAGCCGCTTGCCTCAAGGTCAAAAAGCTTGCCCATCTCCTCGCTGGAATCATATTTAAAAGTGGTACTCTGAACAATTGGAATCATACGGGATTCGCCGTTTTTAGGAACATATCCGGCCTGAATACATTTTGTTTCTCTTTCCATAATGTGTGTCTCCTTTATGTAGGTGTTTTTAGCCGGCAGCCTGCTTCATAGGCAACGGCAGATTTTATATTCCTATATTTTACCACATTTGTGTATTTCTTCAACTGTTTCTTTTGTTAGAGAGATTACAGACGGGGAAGCCGATACCCTTATATCATTACAATTTTACCGATGTCTTGTAGGCAGTGGGAGAAAGCCCCGTAGCCCGTTTGAACATACGTGTAAAATGATGAATACTGGTATAACCAAGAAGCTCAGAAATCTGAGTAATGTTATGATTGCCCTCACGGATGAGTTTTTTGGCTTCCTTCATTTTTAAATCAATCCAATAATCCACAGGACTTTTGCCGGTGCCATCTTTAAAAACCCGGCACAGATAAGTCCGGCTCAGGGAAAAGTGACTGCATATCAGCGGCAGAGAAGGCGGTTCTGTAACTCTTTCTTCAATAAAGCTTTCGATGGAGCTTACCAGGGAGCTTTCTGCAATACGGCGGGAGTCCTGTGTGTGCTGCATGGCTTGTACGGAAGTCTCGTCGCTGCGGATGAGAGAGATCAGGAATTCTACCAGATAACACTGCATCAGCTGCACTGAGCCGGGAGCTGCATGAGAGAAGTCCAGAGGGGATTTATTATTGTAATCACCGGATATATGCCCCATGGCATTCTGGGCTTCCTTTAAAAACAAGGAAAGAATTTTCTGGGAGGATTTTTCCAGATTAAAAATCTTTCTTGTAAAATAGGACATGAGCGGACCGGTGCAGGCAAAAGAAATTACCACCAGATTGCTGCTTTCCCGATGATTTGCGTTATGGGAATGAGGTTCCATAGGAGTGTGAAAAATAACCTGTCCCTTGGTAAGCTCGATTCCAACCCCATCTACGATGGCATTGATACAACCGTCGTCGACATAGACCATTTCCCAGAAATTATGCTTTTCCGATGTATGGTAAAAGGTTTTATCAAATTCAAAATAATAGATGGAATGAAATCCGGTAATTTCAATTTCCGGCTTAATCGGAACAAGTCTAAAATCCATAAGCTTCCTTTCTGTGCGAAGGATGAGCAAAATACCGGCGGGGTATAGCTGCCTGCGCGTATGCCTGCTTTGACAAGTATTTTATGTGTATCTGTTGAAAAATCATTTGGGACAATGTGTTAAATATATGGAAATATAGCACAAAGACTTTTCCATTATTGTAGCATAGAATAGATATGTAAGCAATGATAAAAGAAAATAGAAGTGGGATAATATGTTAATTGAAAGGAGCGTGAGATTATGAACCAGATGAGACAGGGAATTACCATTGCAGGCAACATTCTGGTGGATATCGTAAAGATGATTGATAAATTTCCGGAAAAGAGTATGCTGGTAAATATTACGGAATCCGTCCGTGCTGTGGG
>JAZNXM010000045.1:0-3653 GCA_045593865.1 Acetatifactor sp.
AAATCAGAGATGAAGAATTTGAAAAGTTAGGATTATGTGAGCTACAGATTACGAAGGCTACACGCTTTTTCCATTACGTAAAAAGTGAAGAAAATAATCGCATGGTTTTCTTGCTTAAGAAAGCAGGAGAGGAAAATGGCAAACTCCTTTCAGAAAAAGGGGCATGTCTTTCTGATTTACCAATGTTTGTATTGTATGGCAGTCCACGAGCAGTTTGCTTTGGCATTGGAGCTGACTTCCATCGTCCGGGGGGTGCCCATCAAACCAATGAATATGTGGAATGTGACAAGCTAGTAGAATTTACCAAAATAGTGGGCGGCTTCCTGCTAGAATACTAAAATTCCTTGAGAATAAGGAAAATCACTTGATTTGGAGGAAATGATATGAAAGCAAATACACATTATACACCTACGAAAAATGGATATGCCATCAGCGGAAGCAGCGAGGTTTTTAACAGGACTCTTTATGGGGGACATGCAAATGATGATACACCGGAACGCTTTTTTACCTTTGCAGGGGATGCCCCTCAGTTTATGGGTACAGTCTGTGACTGGACCAAAAAGCTTTCCGTGTTTCAGGAAAAGTGTGGCGTACTAAACAGTGGTCTGGCCATAACACCCGGCGGGCGATGGCGGTTTTATTATTCACAGGATATCGATCAAACATCCCGCTGGTTTCATAATTCGGAGGATATTCTTGCGGAATTTAAGAATGGCTGGATGGAATATGAGCTGTCCCAAATTTCTTCCTGGTTTCCGGATGTGCGTGTCAAGATAGAAGCATATCCGCTACTGCCGGAGGATGGATATCTGGTGCATTACATCATTTCAACCGACCAACGGGTTTACTTTGTGGCAGGCTTTGGCGGCTTAACAGATGTGCAGGGCAGGTTTGAGTACAAGGGGGAACCAAGACGTTACTTCTCTGCAGGGGATACAAAAGGAAACGTGGTGGAGCTTGGCGAAAATCGTGCCTGCATTACACATGCCGATGGCAAAACCATGAGAGTTGCTACCAGCTTTCCGGCTGAATTTGCCTGTGGCTCCGCAAAGGCTATGTCAGAGCCTTATGTAAGCACCTTTTTAGAAAGTGAGCCGGAGCATGAGGATGATCAGGTGGTAAGGATTTCCGCAGTAATCGAGCCGGGACAGACCTTGGACGGATATATTATTGCGATACATAATTCTGACGAAGAGACTTTAGATAAATGGCTGGCAAGAAAGAACCCTATCGAATACATCAAGCAGCAGATATACGCAAAGTATGCCTGTATTGACGTGACTACGCCGGAGCAGGCTTTGGATTTGACGATTGCGCCAACGGTAATCGCCATGGATGCCTCCTGGCACAAAAATTCCTTCCATCATGGAGCCTTTGCTTACCATGCACCGTTTTTGGGCTGGAGAAACTGGTATGCACCTACCATTCTGGGCTGGGGCGACCGAGTGGCCAAAACCATGGAAATGTATCTGGGACTTATTACGAAGGGAGATGTTAGTGAGGAACGCATCTGGTATGACGATGAACCTATTCCAGCAGGTGCAGAGCGGTTTGACAAGCGGTTCCATATTATGGAGAATCCCGTAGGCAGGTTGCCGGCGTATTTCCTACCGGATTTCACACCGGTCTACGGCCCGTACAACATGCAGGAATGTGCTCTTGATGAGATGCTTTATTACATCGAGTGGACTGGTGACCTGAAACTTGCAGAAAAATACTATGATGACCTGTGCTCTATGGCAGATTGGGAAAGAAGAATATACGATCCGGATGATGACGGCCTGTATCAGAATGTCTTAAATACGTGGATTTCTGACGGCCATAATTACAATGGTGCAGGCTGTGCCCAGTCCACCGCATACAACTACCGGGCAAATTTAGTGTTATCTAAAATTGCAAAGAAGATTGGTAGAGATGGTGAGATTTTTGCAAAGCGTGCAGAAAAAATTAAGAAGGCTCT
This sequence comes from Acetatifactor sp., assembly GCA_045593865.1. Classification (GTDB taxonomy): domain Bacteria; phylum Bacillota; class Clostridia; order Lachnospirales; family Lachnospiraceae; genus Acetatifactor. The sequence goes on from JAZNXM010000045.1 coordinate 1,961, forward strand.
GAATGAGAAATTATGGCTTGCAAATGAGGGCGTCATCGCAGAATCTCTTGATACAGTAGGTAATTGCCTGATACACCCGTCCGTAGAGCTTGCCACGGTATATCATGTGATGGATTCTGACATGATTGATGATTTCAGGGCATACAGGACACTGAAATTTACAGAAAATCATATCAAAAATATTGTAACACCGGGCTCTGACGGAAGATTATGCTATTCTTCAGGCTGGCTGCCGAAGCAGTATTCCAACTGTGGCATATTCCCGGCAGAAAATGCCCATTTGGCACTGGTATATTTCAAGCTGGGGCTTAAGGAAGAAGGCAAGAAAATCCTGGACGGTATTGCAGACTGCTATTTTACAGGCAGAAATCCGGGTATGGCAGCTCACATTCAGTCTGCAAGGGGTACTTCTGATTTTGGTGATCAGGATTTCTCAGATGTATCCAGTACCTATTTACGCCTTGTGGTAGAGGGACTGTTCGGAATCAGAATCAACCATCTAGACAATTGTGTCTATATTGCGCCCGGATTCCCGGAGGAATGGGAGCATGCAAGCTTAACCTTAAAGGATATTGCTTTACACTATACCAGAAGAGGCAATCAGGAAATTTTTAATATTTACAGCGATAGGACAGAGAGAAAATTGATAAGGGTTCCTATGCGCTCCACAGAGGTGGAAACCGTGCTACTGGACGGAGCACCAATCGATTATAAGATTGCAGCGGCTCCAAATAACAGCTTTCTGATGATAGAGGTGAGAAAGGAAGGCCGATTCCAGCTTCGCATCATGCATGGCAGCAGCCTTGTTCCTACGATTATTGCCCCTGATACGGTGCTTGCAGGAAACAGGGTTAGCTTTGAAGTCAAGGGCGCTGATTTGGCTGAGGTATTTGATGTTTCGGAAACTCTTGAGGATATTACGATCGTGGGAAATAAGGTATATGCAAAGGCAGAGGATGTGGCAGGAGATCACACGCTATTTCTTCATGCCGTATCCGGTGAATATGATGCCTGGCTTGCAGCTGATTATGAGATTATAAAAGAGGAAACCATAGAGGAACCCCTGGAAGACAGGGTGTTTGAACCGGTTGATATGACGGAATTTTTTAACTGTAACATGACAGAGGTTCATAATCAGCCTTATATATATCCAAGACCTGAGGGTTTTTCCATGGGATTATTCCAGAATGCCCGTTATTCTCATAACTGGAATCAGCGTGGACGAAAGATAGTTTATATTGATGATACGCTCTTTAGAAATTCAGGTGGTATCGTGCATTCCCCTAGCGGCATACCGTTTGCTACACCTGCTGAAAAGGAAAATTTGGCCTGCGTATCCATTTATGATGTGTTCCCTACAGACATCACCATTCCACTTAGTGGAAAGGGACAGGAGATTGCCGTACTTTTTATTGCCAGCACATACTGTATGCAATCCTATGTGGAGAATGCCCGCATAACGGTTACCTATGCGGATGGCACGGAAACGTATAAACAGCTCGTGTATCCGATACATATGGATGACTGGCTTACCTCTGCATTAACTACTGAGGGTGAAATTTTCTACTTTAATAATTTCAACCATGCCACCGTGCAGAAAATCAGAATTGATTCCGAGAAAGAGCTTGTAGGCATCAAGATAGAAGCGGTTGCTAATGAAATCGTTTTAGGTGTCGTAGGGGTAAGCATAAGC
>JAZNXM010000046.1:0-36031 GCA_045593865.1 Acetatifactor sp.
ACAGGCATTAAGAGAGCGTGGTAGTGATATCTGGCAGGTGCCTTATCTGCCCATTGATCCTGCGGATATCGGAAGAGAATACGAACCCATTGTCCGTATTAACTCACAGTCCGGCAAAGGCGGAGTGGCTTTTGTTATGGATACCTGTTTCGGCTTCAAGCTTCCGAAAGCTATGCACAAAGAGTTTGCAAATGTCATCCAGACTATCTCAGAGAAGCAGGGAGAGGTTTCTCCTGAGCAGATCATGGAAGCCTTCAAGGAGGCTTATTTGGATCGGAAGGAGCCTATCCACTTCCGCCGCCTGAAGGTAGATGAAATGGGTATGGATTCTGCATTTGATACCAAGGTACATGTTCTCTATACAGATCATGGCGTGGAGAAACACTTTGAGGCTATCGGTAACGGACCTATCGATGCGGTAAAGCGAGGTCTGGCCGAGTCCTTGAATATTGATATTAAGATTCTGGATTACGAAGAGCATGCGCTGCAGAGTGGTTCCAACTCCCAAGCGGCTGCATACATTCACCTGCTGGACAGTGATACCGGTCACGTAACATACGGTGTAGGTGTCAGCTCCAATATTACCAGAGCATCTGTGAGAGCAATCTTCTCTGCTATCAACAGACTGAGTCTGGGTGTGAAATAAGGGCAAGCGGGATTAAGTATATCCGGGAGCGGTCGCTCCCGGATATTTCCAAAATTGCAGGATTCTTTTTCATAATATATAGGCTTGACGGTAACAACAATCCATTCTACAAATACATAAACAGCGCAATCCCGAAGCCCAGCAGCGCCCCCATCATTACCTGCAACGGGGTATGTCCCACGAATTCTTTCAACTTATCATGAGCAGATATCTCACTTCTTCCCATATCCTCGAAAATTTTCAGTATATCATTCAACAGCTCCGCCTGAATACCGGTTTCCCTTCGCACGCCTCTGGCATCATACATGACAATGATCGCCAGAATCGCTGTGACTGCAAATTCAAAGCTGACCGCACTATATTCAAAATAAGTAGCTGTGGCCAGAGAGACAACTGTTGCAGAATGGGAGCTGGGCATACCGCCGCTTCCTACAAGGCGCTCTGCGTCAAAGCTTTTGGTAAACCAGGCATGGATAAGGGTTTTCAATACCTGAGCTACCAGCCAGCCGATTGCTGCTGTCAAAAAGATTTTATTGGCTGCCAAATCATTTATAAATTGCATAGGGGTTATACCTGCCGCTTTCGTTGAGACTGCATAACATGTAATTGTATATACATGATAAAGTATACTCTATTTTCAGCCGAATAGCCAGCTTTTTTATAAGCTTTGTATATCATGTTCGGGAGAAATCACTTGCATAACAAATGTCCAGAATGTATAATGTGTACATTGGATTTCTCTGTAAGGAGTTTGTTTGAAATCCTATTGAAAGAAGTGGCACAGATGCAGGTAAGAGAGGCATAAGATGAAAAAGAAGGATTTGTTATTGCGAAAAGATATAATGATTACTACTGGGTGTGCATTGCTTTTGACATTGTTCTGTATGATTATGATACTGATGCCAAATCGAACCTACTGCTATCAGGGAGGAAGGGTGTTTGATAATGGTGTTGCAGAGACGGAAGCAATTGTTTATGAGAAAATTGCGCTTCCGCCGGGAGTATACGATATTATCCTGGAATATCAGACGGATACCAGTTTGAATAGTCTTTGTTCCGTTAAGGATGGGACTGTTTATACGGGAGGACTTCTTACAAATTGGGAAATATTACATAAAAATCTGAATCATACAAATTATCATATATGGTTGTTTGAAGGCACGGAGGAACTGCAGGTAAACATTTCCTATGGAGGAGCGGGATATGTTATCACGGGGAATCTGACAATTCGGGAAACCAATCTTCTGTGGACGATTCTTCTTGTCATAATATGGACTGCAGCATTCGGTATAAATGCTCTTTTGGCGTTTCGTCATTATGATCAGACAGTCGGTGTCAAAAAAGAGAAAAAGAATATTATTGTGGGTTTGAGCGCAATCGTATTGCTGGCATCCCTGCCTTTTATGCAGGAAGGAATTCTGAGCGGAGGGGATTTGGGATATCATCTTCAACGAATCGAAGGAGTGAAGGATGGTATTATCAGCGGGCAGTTTCCGGTCAGGCTGGAACCGGAATGGCTTTATGGACACGGTTATGCTAATGGTGTGTTCTATTGTAATACATTGTTATATATTCCGGCATTTTTTAGATGGATGGGTTTTACGGTGGGTACTTCATATAAAATATTTGCCATTATTTTAAATATTGCCACCGCCGGTATTGCATATTACTGCTTTGGCCGAATATTCAAAAACGGCTATATAGGTCTGTTGTGTAGCGCACTGCACACGCTTTCCATCTATCGTTTATATAAGTTTGCAATCTGTGGGGCAGTAGGGGAAAGCAGCGCGTTTCTTTTTCTGCCCATGATTTTATATGGTTTTTACCGATGTTTTTCAGAGGATGCGGGAAGCAGAACTTATAAAACGGCATGGATCCCTCTGGCGGTGGGTTACGCGGGAATCTTACAGACACATGTATTAACCTGTGAAATCACGGCATTCCTTACAATAATAGTCTGCATCATATTTGTGAAAAAGATATTTGTCAGAGAAACCTTTCTGGCACTGCTGAAGGGTGCAATGGCAGCAATGGCAATGAGCTTTTGGTATCTGGTTCCTTTTTTGGATTATTATTTGAATGAGGATGTACATATACATCATGTGTCAGCAAGACGTATACAGAGTAACGGTACATATCTGGCACAATTATTTTTTCATTGGTGGAGGTCGGGAGACAATTCCTCGCCGGGAGATCAAGGGATGACCGGTTCCCAGGCCATGGGAATTGGGCTGGTCCTGGGAATCGGTTTCCTAATCTTCTGTATCTTATGGTTCAGTGGTAAATGGAAGACGAAGGAAGAGGCAGCAGAGGCAAAAAGGAAAGAAGGCAAGATCATATTTCTGGGTAAAATATCCTGTATTCTCGGAGCGCTGTTTCTGGTAATGAGCCTGAATATTTTTCCGTGGGACCGGCTGCAGGAGCTGAATCCATTGGCGGCATCCTTGATCAGCAGTATTCAATACCCTGACAGATTTATAGGTTGGGCCACAATATTTCTGGTGTGCTTATGGGGATGCCTGCTGTGGTTTTTCAGGGAAAATAATAAATGGCGTTACTATCTGGGAATTATATGTATTTTTATTGGAATTACCACGTCGAGCATGTATCTGACAGATTTTGTCTGCCGGGATACATCGGAAGTATATTTGTACAATGAAGAAGGAATGGGATGCGGATATATTTCAGGAGCAGAATATCTGATAGAAGGCACCAGGCAGGAGCTGTTGGACTTTGCCGTTCCTGTTTCTAGCAGCAACGTACAAATCGCTGAGTATGACAAGAGATATCTCCATATGTGGGTAACTTGTGCAAACCATGGACAGGACGCAGGATATGTAGATATGCCTTTGCTGCATTATACCGGTTATCGGGCATTTGACACTGCAACCGGTAAAGAAATGGAAGTGATGAGAGGAACCAATAACCTGGTAAGAGTTTTGGTGCCTGTTGGGTTTCAGGGTAAAATGGAAGTGAAATTTGTAAGTCCTGTTTATTGGAGGATCAGTGAAGCGGTAACGTATCTTTGGTGGATATTTGTGGCAGCAATGTGTGTAAGGAATTTAAAAAGTAAGAGCCGAAAAGCAAAAGTGTACGCGGATGGAATGATGGAAAGTGAGATGAAATATGAGTGAGACAATAAAAAAATATTGGATGCTTTTTGCTTTGGAACTGCTGTTGCTGCTTCTTGTACTGCCGGGATGTTTTCAAAAAGAAAGCAGGGTCTTTTCCTGCAAAGAGATTGTTCTGGATGCCGGAATAGAAAATGGCTTATATAAAGGAACTCCTTTTGAGCTGGAACCTGGTGTTTATCAGGTGAGAGCATATGGGGTTGAGTCGAAGGAAGGAATGGTGTTGATAAAAGCATCCAGTGAGGATGCTTCTTTCCGTGGGCTTCAGTGTAATGGAGGCGTTGTGTTTGAACAACAGGAGTATGTGGATTTTGAAATTTATGTTCTTGATAGCCTGGAAGAGGTAATATTGATCTGTGAACAGATGGGTGGTCAGAGTTATATTGAGAATATTGAAGTCTACAGGATGAATTGGGGAAGCAGAATACTTGCTTTTTGGATATTGGTTGGAAGCCTGCTGGTAAATATGTTGATACTTTTCAGAGAAGGAATATTATCCGGACGAATTGAAAAAGAAAAACAGGTGGTTTTTTGGGGATTATTGGGAAGTATATTGATAGCGTATTACCCATATCTGACAGACTATTTTAGTTATGCGGCGGATATTGTCTTTCATTGGCTTCGAATAGAAGGCTTGAAGGAAACGCTGATGCAGACCAATCAATTTCCCATCAGGGTACAGAGCTACTGGCTGTATGACCATGGATATGCGGTTTCGGCATTTTACGGGGACTTATTTTTGGTAATTCCCGCGTTCTTGCGTTTCATTGGTTTTACAATCATGGATGCCTATAAAATGTTTGTGTTCATTGTAATGACAGCGACGGCATGGATAACCTACTATTCTTTTAAGCAGTGTACAAAGCATACCTATGCGGCATTATTTGGTGCCATTATCTATATGCTTGCGCCATATAGAATTTATAATTTTTATCATAGGGGAGCGGTAGGAGAGTTTCTGGGAATGACCTTTCTCCCTCTTGTAATTTGTGGCATGTACAGATTGTTTACAGAAGATATATCGGACAAGAATTACAGGCTTGCGAAATGGCCATTGATAATCGGAATGAGTTGTATATTGCAGTCCCATATGCTGTCAACAGAAATGACCGTCCTATTCTTGCTTGTCATTTGTATGGTTTTCTGGAGAAGAACCTTTCGAAAAGAAACCTTTGTACAGCTGCTGCAGGCTGCAGTATTGTGTCTGCTGATCAATATGTGGTTCTGGCTGCCGCTGTTACAGATGATGTTGGGAGATACGTATCGTCTGAGTACAATTCTGAACAAAGGAATCCAATGTATGGGAACATGGTTCGGAGAGGTGTTCCGGCTGTACCCGTCCAGATTCGGTTTATTTATAGAAGAATATGGGGCGGAAGTTTTTCAGATGGGAATTGCATCGTTACTCATGCTGATTGGGGTATTGGGTATATTGTTCCGCAGAAAAATATTAAACAAGGATGTACAGTATAAAAATCCTTATGACAGAAGTATGCTTTTTTGGTCAGGCATGGTAGTTTTTAGCTGGTTTTTGAGTACTCGCTATTTCCCATGGGATTTTCTGTCAAAGGTACCGGTAGTTCAAATGCTGGCTACATCATTGCAGTTTCCCACCCGGCTTTTTGCCATGGTTAGTGTCTTTGCCGCCATATATGCGTCTTTTTTCTATTTGTGGTTTGAAACAGAATGTGATAAAAGGGTTACAGGGAAAGCGGATTCGGCATTGTGGAAAAAAGGCGGATATTCCATATTGATCATTCTTGCAGTTTTTTCGGCAGTGTATCATGTAAATGATATTGCGTATATGGAGAGCCCTGTTTGGTTATATAATGCTGAAAATATGGGAACCATAAGTCTGGTTCATGGAGAGTATTTGCTGGAAGGAACGGTAGCAGATGATTATTATTTTCATGGACCGGAAGCAAGCGGTAACTTGAAGTATTCTGACTATGAAAAAAACGGAACCTCTATTCGCGTGCATGTGGACAATGCAAGTCAAGAAGAGAATTATCTGGAACTGCCGCTGATCGGATATATAGGTTATGGGGTTACATGCGAGAATACAGGCGGAGATCTGCCGTATATAACGCAGAAGAGAGGAAAACATGGCGATTTGAGGATTGCCGTACCGGCCGGATACAAGGGTAATATGGAAGTGAGCTATAAAGGTCTGGCAAGCTTTCGGGTTGCAGAAATCATTTCGTTGCTGACCCTATTGGGCATAGCAGTGCATCACATACGCAGGAGGGTTCCATGGAATCGAAAAGCAGAATAGCAGTCACAAAAACGGCATATGTAATAGTATGGATCATTACATCTGTGCCCCTTGCTTGGGGATTTATTATGGACAGCGGTGATATACATATCTGGCTTGCCAGAATAGAAGAGGTAAAAAACGGGTTGCTGACTGGGAAATTTCAGATGTTTCCATCCGCAGAATTAACGGTGCAGTACGGCGGGCAGTTTTCGGCACTGAATTCAAATGTGTGGTTATTGCTGCCGGCTGGATTAAGAATGCTGGGCATTTCTGTTTGCACAGTCTATCGTATATATATGGCTCTATTGAATGTAATATCTGTCATTTCTTCAAAGAAACTGTTTGAGAGTATTTTTCAAAATAAAACAACGGTTTTCTGGGGGGTATTGTTATATATGACATGTCCCTATCGAATCTATTTATGTTACGATAAGGCGGCTTTGGGAATGGTGGCGGCATGGTCTGTATTGCCATTTGCGATTGGCGGCATAATGCGTTTTTTGGCTGGAGCCACAACCTGGAGGGAAGTTTTTCTGGTCTCTCTTGTGTTGGCACTTGTCGGTTACGGGGATGGAATTTTGATAATGACCACTGTCGGAATTCTTTTGATAGCAATCTTTTGGTATCGAAAATGGAGTGCCTTTCTGCCGGTTCTATTGGGAGCACTTCTGTTCCTGCCGGGATGCATCTATTGGCTTTGCTACCTGATAAGGGGTGGAATGGAAGCATGGAATCTGCCTCTTGAGTCTGTTGCTTCAAAAGGGTATGCTTTGGGACAATTTTTTTCTTCCTGGGTGTTTCAGGCGGACTGTCCTGGCCTGGGGTTGGGGTTGCTGCTTTCGCTGTTTTTCGTATTATGGCTGATGTTTACGGAAAAAAACCTAATGGTACAGAAAAAATGTGGCTTTTTTGGAGTGATCATGTGCCTCATGGCTTTTATGACTATGAAGGTTTTTCCTTGGGACGTGATACAGCGGCTGGGATATCCTTTCCTGCGTTTGGTAGGATTGATTGAGACTCCGGGTATATTTTTCGGCTTTGCATGTCTTGCTGCCTGTGTGCCGGGAGCTTATGGAATGGAATGTGTATCGAAACAAAATGGGCTGTTTGTAAAAGCGGGGTTCCCGTTGATGATTGCCATTGCGTCAGCCGGTGTAGCCATATATATGTGCAATATGCTGGTATATAGCTGCTTGCCGATATGGCAGTAAAAATGAGATTGCCGGATGTCCGGAACAAACTCTTTCTTGCGGAATCGTCTGAACAATAGTATACTAATCTATATGTAATAGTTTAACGGAAGAAAGGTGTGGTATCTCTATGAGTTTATTAAGTGTCATCATCCCATGCTATAACGAAGAAGAAAATGTAAAAGAATTTTACAAGGAGCTCTTAAAACAAGAGGACTTTTTTAAAGAAAAGAATGTGGAGCTGGAGATGTTATATATCGACGATGGCTCCAGGGACAAGACCGTGGAAATGGTTAAGGAATTGAGGGAATCAGATGAAAGAGTGCACTTGATCTCTTTTTCCAGAAATTTCGGGAAAGAATCCGCTATGTATGCGGGTCTTGAGAAATCCCAAGGTGATTATGTGGTAATCATGGATGTGGATCTGCAGGATCCGCCAGCGCTGCTGCCGGAGATGTTCGCCGCCATTGAGGAAGGCTATGATTCTGTGGCTACCAGACGGGTAAGCAGAAAGGGGGAACCGCCGGTTCGTTCGTTTTTTGCCAGATGCTTTTATCGCCTTATGAAAAAGATATCCAGAACCGAGATCATGGATGGCGCCAGAGATTATCGTTTGATGACTCGCCAGATGGCAAATGCGATTCTGGAGATGAAAGAATATAACCGTTTTACCAAAGGCATTTACGGCTGGGTAGGTTTTAAGACAAAATGGCTGGAATATGAGAATATCGAGAGACGAAAGGGAGAGACCAAATGGAATTTCTGGAAGCTCTTCGTTTATTCGCTGGAAGGAATTACTGCGTTCTCTACGGTTCCGTTGACGATCGCAGCCTTTATGGGAGTTGCTTTCTGCATTCTGGCATTTGTGTTTATCATATTTATTATTGCTCGTAAAATATTGTTTGGGGATCCGGTTTCCGGATGGCCCTCTTTGGTGTGCATAATCTCCCTTGCCAGCGGTGTGCAATTATTCTGCCTTGGCATAGTAGGACAGTACCTCGCCAAGACCTATTTAGAGGTAAAAAAGCGCCCCATTTACCTGATAAAAGAAGAGTGGTAAAAACCGGAAACGTCTCGATTTTACTCGATTTCCCGCGATGGAATCCCATTGTGTTTTTTGGCGGATATTGTTACTATTATGAAGGTAGCCGCGGCAATGGGCAATAATCGACGTTGAAAGGGGAAATATATGGATATTACTGCTGTAGAGGATTATGTACTGGAGCGATATATTACCGAAATAATGTTGGATATAGGAGTTCCTGCCCACCTGAAGGGATATCATTATCTGCGTGACGCGATCCTCTTATCAGGAAAGGATATGGAGGTGGTCAGCAGCGTTACGAAGCTGTTGTATCCAACCATTGCGAAGCACTTTAAGACAACGGATCAGAAGGTTGAACGTGCGATCAGGAATGCGATTGAGGTTTCGTGGAGCAGGGGGAATGTTGAGACCTTTGAAAAACTGTTCGGTTATTCTATACAACAGGGGAAAACTCGCCCCACAAACAGCGAGTATATAGCACGGATAGCAGATAAAATGCGGCTGGATCTTAAAGCAATGTAGACCGCTTTTACATATGGGATGAAGAAGGGGTAATTTGGTTGCATATAAACGGTTCGAGACCGGACTGAGGGAGGCAATGCGCAGGAAAGTATGCGTGGCGCCTCTTTATTCATTTATGCGGGAGCAGGCGGACTCTTTGTTCTTGGAGATCTGTGGAAAATATGATATAATGTGTGTGAAGCCTGATGTTAAGAAGTAAAGCATGATATTCGATAAGGGCAGAGGTATATTGACTTTTATGAATGGAACAACTTCTGATAAATTTGTAAATTTGTGGGAAACTTATATATGTGGATTCCTTGGCGGCATTGGTATTTTTGAGGCAGCTCATTTGACGGGAGTTTTTTTTGATAAATCACTTTCCTTTTGCGGAAAGCTTTTTGTGGGATTGCTGGCAGCAGCATGTGTGTCTGCGGTCGTATATATGATTGTGAAAAGCAGGAAAAAAAGCAATGTCCGCAGGCGGTCAGGAAGCATAAGGGCAGCATTGCCTGCTGCAATTGTATTTTTGGGGGTATTGGCAGCACAGATTTTCTATATCTGCACCACGTCCATGATGCAGATACCCGGGGATATTACATTGGAAACCGTAAACAGTTTTCTGGTAACCGATGGTATTTATACCGTATCACCCCTTACCGGCAAGCCTTTTGGTGGGGCGCCTTTGCGGTATGAAATTTTATGTCTGCCTACGGTGTATACATTGCTGTGCAGAGGGTTTTCTATTGCACCGGAGATGCTTGTTGGAAGGGTAATGCCGGTCGTTACACTGTGTACGGCTTACGCGGCATATTATTTGCTGAGTGGCACGCTGTTTGGCAAAGAGAAAGAAAATTCGGAAAAACGATTTTGGTTTCTCGTGATAATCGGGGTGTTATTTTTCTTGTGCGAGAAGTCGGTCTATGCGGAGGGTTATGGGATTCTGCATGGAGGCCATCTGGGGACTACCATTCGAAACAGCATACTGGTGCCTTTTGTAATATATTCCGCGCTGGAGAAAAAGTGGCTGAAGGCAATATTGTGTATCCTGGCGGAAGCCTGTATCGTATGGACATTCTGGGGCTTGGGGGTATGCGGGGCCGTTTTTGCCGGCATCCTGTTGCTGAATATTGCCGGCATCCTGATTGGGCATAAGGGATTGTTTTCCAAAATTCGCAAGAAGGAGGAAGACGGTTTATGAGAAGGATATGGGATTGTTTGCTGTTAACGGTAAACGGGTTTGCAGAATTCATCACGGAGTATAAACTGCTGCCATTGGCCATTGGTGTTCTGTTTTATGCAGCTTTCCGTTGGAAGAAATATAAAAACGACAAGATAAATTATTTTTTGATATATTCGGCGGCGGCAGTGGTACTGTTGCTGGTTCCTGTTACTGCGGTTTTTTTTCTGGTTTACCAGACCCGGTTTTATGATTATGGTTGGGTGTGGAGCATGGCCCCGCTGACAGCAGTCATAGCCTGGGGCATGGTTACCATTGTTTTTGAAGAGTTGCCCGGGGCGGCAGCGGAGCTGTGGAAGAAGTACCGGAGCAAAGAGAACCTGCTTCGTTTCTTCGGTATAGTGGTAGCAGTATTATTGCTTTTTGTATGCGGCAATCAAGGGCAGTTTCAGAAGGTGTCTGAGGAGGAACTGCGCCAGCGGCAGATTGCGGAGTCGATTCTGCAATATATGGAGAATGACGGCGGCATGGAAGACTGCATTGTCTGGGGCCCTAAGGCCATGATGCAATATATCCGCAGCCATAATGGTAAGATTGCCCTGGCTTACGGAAGAGACATGTGGGATGCCAAAGCCGGAGCTTACGATTATGAAGTTTATTCCGCCGAGGAAATTGAGGGCTATGAGTGGATGGAGCTTTTGTCCTCCTCCCATAATCTGTATCTGCTGGAGGTAGAACAGACCACAGGGCAGATTGATAAGGCACTGGCTGATGAAACCCATCTCAGGAGAGCCATTGACAGTGGTGTTCATTATATTATATTGCCCAGTCAGATCACTGCCTGGGTGGAAAGAAAGATAAATGCCGCAGCAGGCGCAGCAGGGCTGAAGGTAGCCGCCGTGGAGGTGGCAGAATATACCTTGTGGATGCTGGAGAAGTAAGGCGAGGACCGTTTCGGCGGCAGAAGGAGACGTGGAATGAACGAAAGGAGTAGTACCGTAGTGCCGGTTTATAATGCCGGGAAGTATATAGAAGAGACCATGGATTCCGTTGTTGCCCAGACATATACCGACTGGGAGTTGTTGCTGGTGCTCAACGGCTGCTCGGACAATTCTGAGGAAATAGTCACACATTATCAGAAGACCCATCCGGATAAAAGGATACGTGTCCTTGCAGAAAAGGACAATAAGGGTGCAGCCATGGCCAGAAATCGGGGCGTAAATGAGGCTTCGGGCAGATATATTGCATACGTGGATGCGGATGATATCTGGGTACCATACAAGCTGGAACATATGCTGCAGTTCATGAAAGAGAAGGATGCGGCATTTGTTTTTTCCGGTTATGAATTTGCAGATGAGAATGCAAAGGGAACCGGTAAAGTGGTAAGTGTTCCTGAGCAGATGGATTACAGGGCAGCGTTGAAGAATACAACGATTTTTACTTCCACGGTAATGTTCGATACGGACAAGCTGCCGAAGGAAAAGCTTCAGATGCCGAATATGAAGAGCGAGGATACTGCGCTTTGGTGGAGCGTGTTGAAGGAGGGCTATCTTGCGTACGGTCTGAATGAAAATCTAGTGCTTTACAGGCGGCCGAGGAAATCCCTTTCTTCCAATAAATTGGAAGCGATACGCAGAATCTGGAATCTTTACCGCAAAGCCGAAAAATTGTCAATTCCTTACAGTGTCTACAATTTTTGCGGCTGGGCAGTGACTGCACTGCTAAGGAGGGTCTAGTATCCGGAGGGATTTTGTGGTATACTAAAATATTAGAAATTGCTTTGTTCAGACTTGCATTTATGTTCTATACAAACGACAGATGCCCGCAGCCATTCTGTGGGTCCGGAAAGGCATGGTTTATATATGCGCAAACTTGAAACAGCGAAAAGATTAATATTATTGGGACTGGCGGGAATCGGTCTGTTGTTGGAGACGCTGGTGTTCTACTATTTCTGGATAACCAACTTCAGCCCCAGTATTACGACGATAACAGGTGTACCGTATTATTACAGAGCGGATATGCTGGAAGTGGCATTTTATTTTATTATTCTGTATTTTCTCTCTAATATGTACGGTGGTTTCAGAATCGGATTCCTGAAGAATTCGGAGGTTGTATTTTCCCAGGCATTCGCCACGTTGGCAGCCAATGTGATCATATACGTAGAATTATCCATCATGGCAAAGAGTTTCTTCATACTGAATATGTTTTTTGTAATGACTGTTTGCCAGATTCTGATTGCAATTATCTGGACAAGTATTGCCCAGTGGGTCTATCGCTCTGTCTTCCCGCCCAGAAAGCTGCTTCTGATACATGGAGACCGTGATATTAACGGTATCCTCGGCAAATTTGCAGGCAGAAAGGACAAATATGATGTTGTTAAGTGCATGCATGTAAGTCGGGGTATGGAGGTTATAGGAAAGGAGATTCTTACGGGACTTGACGGTCATGAGTATGACGGTGTAATTCTCTGGGAGGTTTCCACCAAGGAGCGCAATGCCATATTGAAGCACTGTTATGCCAACTCCATCCGTGTTTACACCATGCCTAAGATTACTGACGTTATCCTGCTGGGAGCCGAGGAACTGCATTTATTCGACACACCGATTTTGCTTACCAGGGAATACAGCCTGACCTTGGAGCAGCGTTTTGTGAAACGACTGATCGATATAGTTTGTTCTGGTATTCTGGTGATTATTACGTCGCCGATAATGTTGGTTACTGCCATTGTGATCAAGGCATATGACGGAGGCCCGGTATTGTACAGGCAGGTACGCTGTACACAGGATCGCCGGGAGTTTGAGATCATGAAGTTTCGCAGTATGCGTACAGATGCGGAGAAGGACGGTGTGGCAAGGCTGGCTCAGAAAAATGACAGCCGGATTACTCCTATTGGAAAGTTTATCCGTAAGGTAAGGATCGATGAATTACCGCAATTGATTAATATTCTGCGGGGAGATATGTCTTTTATCGGTCCCAGACCGGAGAGACCCCAGATCATTGATCAGTACATGGAGATCATGCCGGAATTTGCCTATCGTATGAAGGTAAAGGCCGGACTTGCCGGTTATGCCCAGGTGTACGGCAAATACAATACCGCGCCTTATGACAAATTGAAGCTGGATCTGACCTATATTGAAAACTATTCTTTGTGGCTGGATATTCAGCTGATGCTGCTGACACTTAAGATTCTGTTCTGGCCGGACAGTACGGAAGGCGTGGAAGGTGAACAGATCACAGCACTGAAGGCTGAGATGAAACAGAAGGAAGAACAGAAATAACCGCAAGGAGTCTAATGAAGGGAATAGAACCGGAGGAATATTGCCGGAGGGATATATAGGAGGTGGATTATGTGGCAATGTGAATATGCCAAAGAACCTTTTGATTTGAAACTATTTGTGCTCCGCTGCATGAGGGGAGTGAAGTGGATACTGTTGGCATGCGTGTTGGGAGCAGTATGTATCGGCGGCATTTATTATCTGAGGAACGTGACCTTCGGTGGGAAGATTCCCTACATGGTTACCCAGAAGCTGGATGTGGAATATGCCAAGGATCCTGATACCCAGACGGTGTATTCGTATTATGTTGCATATACGTGGAATGATTGGCTTAAGAGCGATGTCTTTATGGAAGGTCTGCTGCAGAAGCTGCCGGACGGGATGACCAAGGAGGAATTGATTAATTACTATGAGATGACACTTCCTGCGGATACCCGGAATCCATACCTTATTGTAACACATCCGAAACAGGATATGGCAGTGCAGCTTTCGGAAATCTTAAAAGCGCAACTGGCTGTTTTTGCCCAAAACCAGAAGGAGATTGCTTCCATAGAAGTGATAGATACCATAGGACCGGCCCTGGAAGTGCGGGATATCAGGACTTTCCGAGCGGTTATATTAGGTGCGGTGGTCGGCACCTTTTTTGCGTTATTTGGAATGGCATTCAAATGGATCCTGGATGGCGGCATTTTTGTGCCGGAGACCTTTACTTACCGGTATCAGATTCCGGTGGTGGGATATTTGGATGAGGAGGGCGATCCCTCTGAGGATGTGAAAGTCGCAATACAGTATTTGTTCAGAGAGAAAAAGCGGGTGGGTATCACTGCTGTGGAGCCGGAGCTTGACCTGACCGGTGCGAAGGCATTTTTTGGAGAGAACCAGGCTGTCTGCATCCCCAGTGTGCTTCAGGTGCCGGAGGGGCTTCAACTTCTGCGGGAAAATGATGGAAATTTATTGCTTGTACAGGCGGGAATCGGTAACGGCAAGGCGATAGAATCGGTCTTACATTTATGTGGCATACATGATGTACCGGTTACGGCAGTGCTTCTGGTAGGTGCCGACCGTAAGCTTATCAATCAGTATCGTTTTAACATACATGACCGTAAGAAGGTGTTTGATTTTTGCAAACGTGGAAAAATGGATAGGTGTTAGGCAGTAGGACAGAAAATGATATTTAATGACAGTGGTATCAGGAAAATAGTGAAAAGACATAATAATGACGAGATGGCAAATGGGGGATACTGACATGAAATTGCAGTTATTAGTGGCTGCCATGCACAAAGAGCCTCTTGCGCTGGCGCAGGAAATGCAGATTGACAGTGATGCGATCATTGTCAGCCAGGGGGATCATTATGGCTTTGAAGAGCTGGACTATCAGGGTCATAAGATTAAATATTTTGCAATGGCGGAGCGGGGAGTCGGTTTAAACCGAAATACCAGTCTGCTTCGTGCTGACGGGGATATCTGTCTGTTTGCGGACGAAGATATCATTTATGAAAAAGGATATACCCAGGCGGTGCTTACTGAGTTTGAAAAGCATCCGAAAGCGGATATGCTGGTATTTAATGTGCAGGCCGCTGAGGGACGAGAAACGTATCATACAAATTCCTTCGGCAGAGTCAGGTGGTATAACTGTGGCAGATATCCTACATACAGCTTTGCGGCAAGGACGGATAGGCTCCACAAAAAAAATATTACCTTTTCTCTGCTGTTCGGCGGCGGTGCAAAGTATTGCAATGGTGAGGATAGTCTGTTTATTGCAGAATGTATCCGAAAAGGTCTGAAGGTATATAAAGTGCCGGTTTTGATCGGCAGGGAGAACGGAAGAGAGTCCACCTGGTTTAAAGGGTTTGATAGAAAGTTCTTTTTTGACAGAGGTGTTCTGTACAGTCATTTGTATGGAAGACTGGCGAAGGTCATGGCATTCCGGTTTGTGTTTACAAAAAAAGCGGAAATATGCAGGGAGATTCCATGGAGGAAGGCATACGGAATTGTGTGCCAAGGAATTAAAGAGGGTAGATCGTAAAGGAGAAATATTATGCTCCCCATGTTCAGTATAGTTGTCGTAACTTTGAATCCGGGCGAAAAGTTAATAGAGACCATAAAGAGTATTCGGAAGCAGTCTTTTACGGATTATCAGGTAGTGGTTAAGGACGGTGGCTCTAAAGATAACTCGTTGGAAATGCTTCGGGAGTTTTTGCAGGAAGATGCTGAAATGTCTGAGAGAGTTCGGATCGTGGAAAAGCGTGACAATAGTATCTACGAGGGCATGAATCAGGCTGTTCAGGAAGCCCACGGAGAGTATCTGTACTTTTTAAACTGTGGGGATTATTTCGCTCACGAGAATTCTTTGTCGGAGATTGCGGAAGGGATTCGTTCACACAGGAGCAGGGGCGGTAATGGATTGATATTTTATGGAAATATATTGGATGCCCTGCGTGGGCAATTAGTGCCTTCCAATCCTCATATGGATGATTTTGCCTGCTATCGGCATGTTCCAAATCATCAGGCATGTATTTATCATCGGGATTTGTTTGCGGAGAGAGGCTACAACCCGGAGTTTAAGGTACGTGGAGATTATGAGCATTTTCTGTGGAGCTATTTCTGCAAAAAAGCAGATCCTCAGTATTTGAATGTGACGCTGGCATCCTATGAAGGCGGCGGCTTTTCGGAGACAAAAGAAAACCGCATCCGTTCTGCAAGGGAGCACAAGGTGATTACACAGATGTATATGAGTAAGGGGCAGCTGCTCAAGTATAGGGCAATTATGCTGCTCACGCTGGCGCCTCTTCGCACCAAAATGGCGGAATCTCCTGCTATGGCAGGTATATATATGAGGGCAAAGAAGTTTTTATACAGAAGGTAGGTATTTATGTTATTATTCCTGGGTGTGACAGTATTATCTCTGCTGTTAGCATATTTTTGCAATAATGCAGAGCAGGTACAACTGCATATGGGTAAACAGCGCAGTCCCCTCCGGCCGGGATATATTACCAGACAGGAGATGCTGAACCGTTGGCTCTGCGGAGCTATATTTGTGGTGCTGGCGTCGCTCTCGGTATGCAGGATTGCAAGCGGCAATGACTATTGGGGCTATGCCGCTATGTTTGACTTAATTTCCCAGGGCAGAACCGTCTCTTCGGAGATCGGGTTTAACTGGACTGTGCTGCTGGTACAGGCACTTTGCGGCAAGGAGCATTACCTGCCCATTTTCGGTCTCTTTTCCCTGCTCACCGTATTCTTTTTTGTGAAGACCATTTATGATCAGGGTGAGTGGTTTCTGTTTTCTTTGTTTTTGTTTTTGATGAATGGTTATTATTTTTCCAGTTTTAACTCTGTGCGTTATTATTTCGGACTGGGCATCGCCATGTTCAGTATGAAATACGTGATCAGGGGAGAATATGGAAAGTTTATATTGTGGATTCTGGCAGCAGCTCTGTTTCATAAGTCCATTCTGGTAGTGATACCGGGATATCTGGTGGCCCGGTGGCTGGCAAACGACAGACTGAAAAAGTGGCATGTGATCGTGGGAATTCTTGTGGTGGCAAGCCTGTTCTTCGGAAGGGATATATACCGTTTCATTATCTTTAAATTTTACCCCTTTTATGAGGGATCCCAGTTTGATCATGTGGATTATTCCATTACCAATATCGGTAAGTGTGCCGGTACCCTGGTGCTGGCAGCTTTCTGTTATGAGTCTGCAATAAAAGATAATGTGCGCAATAAATTTTATCTGTATCTGACAGTGGCGGGTACGATTTTGTATACGGCCGGAGCCTTTATTCCGGAGGTGTCCAGAATCGGATATTATTTTACGATCTCCCAGATATTTCTGATTCCCAATATGCTGAAAAGTATGGAAAAGGGGATTTGGAGAAAATTATTTACAGCAGGGGTGGTGGCAGCCTTTGCGGTGCATTTTGCCCTGTTCTTACGGACGGCTTACAGTGTGGATATCCGTTTGCTGCCCTATTTGAACTGGATTTTTGATTAGCTTGAGAGCATCATGAAGTGAAATGGTCTGGATCATGATTAAGAGGAGCAAAGGTTCATGAAGGTTTTATGGTTATGTAATTTTATGCTGCCGGCAGTTGCAGAGCATCTGCAGCAGAAGGCATCCAATAAAGAGGGCTGGGTCAGCGGCATGGCAGATGTGCTTCTGCAGCATCGGGACGATAATGGAGTAGAGCTGGGCATAGCATTTCCGGTATCGGAGCAAATGGATGGATATCGGGAAGAAGTATCCGTTTATGGCGGGAAATTGACCTGTTACGGTTTTTATGAGGACACAGAGCATCCGGAACATTATGATATGGGATTGGAAGAGAAAATGAAACGGATTACGGAGGATTTTCGACCGGATGTGATTCACTGCTATGGCACGGAGTATCCCCATACCCTGGCAATGTGTCGGGCATATCCGGACAAATCCAAACTGCTGATCAGTATTCAGGGGCTGTGCTCGGTGTATGCCAATACCTATTATGCGGATCTACCGGAGAAAATTGTGCGCCATGTGACGTTTCGTGACTGGCTGAAAAAGGATAGTCTGGTCATACAGAAGGAAAAGTATGTGAAGCGGGGCCAGATGGAGATGGAAGCAGTAAAGCTTACCGGCAATGTGGCCGGAAGAACAGAGTGGGATTTATTCTACACCAAGCTTTGGAATCCCGATGTAAAATACCATCCCTTGAATGAAACCCTTCGCTCCTGTTTTTATGAGGGAGAATGGCAGGCGCAGAAAGCCCGGCCTCATACCATTTTCTTAAGTCAGGGGAATTACCCGATCAAAGGTTTTCATTATATGCTGCTGGCACTTCCGGAAATTAAGAAAAAATATAAAGATGTGAAAGTATTCGTTGCCGGGGACAGTATCATCCGATATAAGACCTGGAAGGATAAGATAAAAATATCTGCGTATGGAAAATATCTGCGCAGTTTAATTACAAAGCTGGGATTGGAGGAGTGTGTGACTTTTCTCGGTTCCCTGACGGGAGAGCAGATGAAGGAGCAGTATCTGAAAAGTGACCTGTTCGTATGCTGCTCCACCATTGAAAACAGTCCCAACTCTCTGGGAGAGGCCATGCTCTTGGGAGTACCCTGCGTCAGTGCGGACGGAGGCGGTGTAAAGAGCATTTTTACGGACGGGGAGGATGGTATATTGTATCCCGGCTTCCGGACAAAGGAAAATGCATTTGATCTGCCGTACTGTGTTGGAGGAACAAGTGGAGGCCGGGAGAAAAATGCGGCGGCACTGGCCCGGGCGGTTCTGGAGATGTGGTCCGATGATGAGAAGCGTGCTTTTTACTGCAGAAATGCAAGGAATCATGCCCTTAAGACCCATAACAGGGAAGAAAATTACAGGAGAATGTTGGAGATTTATGCGGACATCAAAAATGCCTAAAATGATCATGGTTTCTAACTATATAAATCATCATCAGATTCCGTTCTGCAATGCCATGTACAGGCTGCTGGAGGGAGAATTTGCCTTTTGCCAGACAGAGCCCATGGAGGAGGAACGCATCCGTATGGGGTGGCAGGAGCAGGGAGACCTGCCCTATCTGCTGTTGTATCAGGAAGCCCCTGAAAAGTATCAGCAGTGGATAGACCAGTGCCGGGTGGTGTTCTTTGGCGGTACGGACGAGGAAAGCTATATTCAAAAAAGGCTTAGCGACAAAAAGCCGGTCATCCGTTATAGTGAGAGGATGTACAAGGAGGGTCAGTGGAAGGCTGTTTCGCCCAGAGGGCTCAGAAAAAAATATCTGGATCACACCAGGTATCGTAAGGATAATGTGTATATGCTTTGCGCCGGTGGATATGTGCCGTCTGATTTTTCCATTGTGAAAGCATATCCCGGGAAAATGCTTCGCTGGGGATATTTTCCGGAAACAAGACAGTATGATGTGGATAAGTTGATGCAGGAAAAAAAGCCTGCACATATCTTGTGGGCAGCCAGGTTTATCGACTGGAAGCATCCGGAGCTTCCGGTGGAAACTGCCAAATATCTCAGGGACAAGGGGCTGAACTTCCAGCTGGATATTATCGGCGGTGGAGAATTTGAGGCTATGACCGCAGGATTGATTGAAAAATATGATTTGCAGGAATATGTGACACTCTGCGGCTTCAAAAAGCCGGAGGAAGTGCGAAAATACATGGAACAGGCGGATGTTTACCTGATGACCAGCGATCGGAAGGAGGGCTGGGGGGCTGTGGTAAATGAAGCTATGAACAGTGGTTGTGCAGTTGTAGGTAATCACATGGTGGGAGCAGTGCCTTATTTGCTTGCCCATGGAAAAAATGGACTTGTTTATGAAGATGGGAACAGACAGCAGCTTTTTGAAATGACAGAAAGCCTGCTTTTGGACAGAGAATATTGTCATAAGCTGGGCAGAGAAGCGGTGAAGACCATCACAGAAGAGTGGAATGCAGAAAAAGCTGCAGAGAGAATGTGCGGCCTGTGCGGCAGGTTGGGCTTTTTGAGAAAGGAAGATCTGGGGGAGATTTCGGTGGCTCAATGGAGAGAGTTGCTGGCAGTGCCTGAGCAGGGCCCTTGTTCTGAGGCATCAGTGATATCGGAGAGGAAGATGTACGGTGCATTATGCGAGATATAAGGTGCCCGATTCGGGGATGTGTTGGAGAAGGGTACAATTCAGATACAAGTTAGATATAGAATGGAGGGGAGACCGTGAAGCAAGGCGATATGAATCGGGAGAGTATGGGTCTGTCTGAGGAAGAGGCTGTCGGTATCGGAAAGCCGTTGATCAGCGTGATCGTGCCGGTATACAACATCATGGAATATTTGCCCCGCTGTGTGGCTTCCTTGAGTAATCAGACCTACCGGAATCTGGAGATTCTGCTGGTGGATGATGGTTCTACGGATGGAACTTCGGGACTCTGTGATGAACTGGCAAAGACAGATGACCGCATCCGTGTTTTTCACAAGGAAAATGGCGGTTCTTCCTCAGCCAGAAATATGGGGCTGGCGCATTGCAGAGGCAGTCTGGTCGGATTTGTGGACAGTGACGATTATGTGGAGCCGGATATGTATGAGCTTCTGGAAGAGGCGCTGGAAAAATATCAGGTTTGCGTGGCACAGATTGGGCGGGATGAAATAGATATGGATGGCAACAGACTGCCGAATATCTGTGAACCGCCGGTAACGGAGGAGTACATTACAGCAAAGGATTTTTTGAAGGAATTGCTGATGCACAGGGGAGATTGTTCCTTTTGTACCAAGCTTTTGAAGCGGGAATTGTTGACGCAGGAAGCTTTTCCCCAGGGTGTGTTAAACGAAGATTTTCATTTGCTGGTACACTTGCTTCCCAAAATCGGGAGAATTGTTTCTCTGCCCAGGCAGGGATATCATGTATTTTGCAGAGTGGGAAGCAATACCAGAAAAATAACCGGATTCTCAAGGGTCTTTGGCGATAATGTGGACAATGCGGATATGGTAGCACAAATTGTGGAAAAAACCTGTCCGGAGCTGAAAGATGTGGCATTCCGGTTCGGTGTTTTCCAGAGATTGGATTATATGCTGCATATTCCCATTGAACAAATGGGGGCGGATACTGTACAATATGTAAGGATTGTAGAATACTTGCGTAAGAACTGGTGGAAGAGTATGAGGAATCCGGTTCTGACAGTGAAGAACAAGGTGTATCATACACTTTTTGCGATTGCACCAAAGCAGGTACGGATTCTACACAAGAAAGTCAAGAAGATGTAGCTGAAAAAGGGTGCTTGTGGTCTTACAGGCAGATTTACAGAATCAGGAAAGAGGAAAAGATTGAAAAAAACTTTCAGATTGAAAAAAATTATCTTGGGATTAGGAATCACGGCAATGCTTGGCATATGTGTCATGTCATCGTCATTTACATATAAAGCAGAGGCATCTGTGTTTACAGAAGAGGATATGGCCTTTTTGGCAGAAGCAGATGCGGCTCTCCGGGAAATATTGGCACAGAAGCCGGTCATGGGCTTGGTATATCTGACAGATTACTATGAACTGCGCGCAGAGCCCGGTACCGATGCATCTGCGGTGGTGCGCGTTGCCAGCGGTCAGCAGGTTCAGATTCAGAAGGTAGTGCTGACAGAGGAGCTGGAGGCTTGGGTGCAGGTTTCCTGTACGGTAAGGGGAACGGGCTACACCGGGTATGTAAATCGTCAGAATCTGGCTTGCTCCGATGAGCTGTTTTTGGACTGGGAAGCAGAATATGGTATGAATCCTGCCATGTATCAGATGATGAGTATAATGACGGTAAGCGGAGGGGACACAGAAGGGACCGCGGAGCCTGTTCATGCTGATATCGAACAATTCCCGGAAAGCTATCAGGAGGCATTGTATGCTCTGAAGGAGGCACATCCTACCTGGACCTTTGTAAAAATGAATACAGAGTTGAACTGGGATACTGTGGTTGCGGAAGAACTCAAGAGCGGACGAAGTCTGATATATGCTTCCAACCCAACCAGCATGAAGGAAGGATTGTTTGGACAGAAGTGGTATTATGCGTCAGAGGAGGCACTGGAGTTTTACCTCGACCCCAGAAATGGTCTGACAGAGAGTCTGATCTTTCAATTCGAGCATCTGACCTATAACGAATCCTATCATACGGAAGAAGCAGTACAGCGATTTTTGAATCATACTTTTATGAAAGGTCAGGTTCCGGGTTACCCGGCGCCTTATGCCTTTGCAATTACAGTTGTGGGAAGGGAATTCAATATCAGCCCCTTCCATCTGGCAACTCGAATTTATCAGGAGCAGGGGGATGGAACATCACCCTTGATATCCGGTACTTATCCGGGATACGAAGGCTACTACAACTATTACAATATCGGTGCAACAGGCGCTACGGATAAAGAAGTCATAGAGAACGGTCTGGCTTATGCGAAGAAACAGAACTGGGATTCCCATTATCACTCCATTCATTTTGGGGCAGAAATCATTGCGTCAAATTATGTGGACAAGGGGCAGGACACCCTGTATTTGCAGAAATTCGATGTGGACGATAGTGACGGAGAATTATACTGGCATCAGTATATGCAGAATATTGGGGCACCCAGCAGTGAAGGGGCTAATATCAAAAAGCTGTATGAGGAAGCTGGCTCCTTGGACAATGCTTTTGTATTTAAGATACCGGTATTTGAGAACATGCCGGAGAGTGTCTGTCAGAAGCCAGTATCCTCCAATCGTGTTGTGCTGGATATTCTGGAAGGATATAGGGATTTGCAGGTTTACATGGACGGTGTGCCTGTGACTGCGGTAAAGAAAAATGGTTATTATGTGGCAGAAGCACCTGACAATCAGGTAAACACTGCGGTTATGTATCAATATAATGAGAATAATGTTCCCGTGGGCATGTCGGTCTGGGAACTGGAATATGACGGAAGCGGTTATCTGGTAAAGGAAGTGGAAGGTCTGAAAGATTTGCTCAGTTTCCATGGATTTTCTGTAAGAATTACCGGCAGGTCAGGGATTCGTTTTAAATCCGGTATTGCACAGGAGACAAAAACATTGCTGACAGGTAAAGGGATTGATGGATATATCGTAAAAGAATATGGTACTTTGTTGCTGCCCAAGGCAATGCTGGGGAATTCCATGCTGACCCTTTCCACTGAGCAGGCTGCCACCGGCCTGTCCTATGGTACCGATGCATCCGGCAATCCGGTAAACAAGGTATTGGAGCTGGTGGATGGTCGGGAGCGTTTTGCTTCGGTGCTGGTAGGTCTCCCTGTCAGTCAATATAAAACAGAGGTTGCGTTCCGGGCATATATTACTTTGACCAAGAATGGTGAAGACATCACCATATACGGTCCCCAGAATGCGAAGAGCATCTATGATCTGTCGCAACAGTTATTGAACATGAAAATTTATCCGGAAGGAAGTACGCCGGATGTTTTCCTGAAGAAGGTAGTTTCGGATGCGGATAACTATGTACCGCCTACGCAAAGTGGTTCTGAAAGCAGTGAACAGGGAACAACGGATAGCAGTGTCAGTGATGGCGATGCGGTCGGAAGTCAGAGATAAATACTTCCGGGGAAACAATAAGGTATGGCTTGCAATATGCAGGAAAGAGGAAAAGAATGAAGAAAAGATACATTACAACAGGAATATGTGTGCTGGCGATGTCCATGCTGACCGGTTGCGGTGATGGTGAATTTGTTTTGCCGGGCTTCGGCGCAGAGATTGCAAAACCCATGGAGGTCTTGGCGGAGCCGGTGGATACACCGGAACCCGGCAGGCTGCAGATTCTTTTGCAGGAATATGGAACCAAGGCTTTTGAACAGGAGGATTATCTGGAACTGACGGGTCTGTATGTGGAGGAATCCAGAAACAAAGAAGCAAGGGATCTGCTGGAGATATACTGTCGATTGTATGAAGATGCACAGGGCTTTGATATGCTGCAGGAAATCGCCGTAAATCTGGCAGAAGAGGATGAGAAGATCCTGGATCAGATAACCCTTCTGGAACAGAATCTGGGCGCAGAGGAATTGTTTGCGGAAGGGCTTAGTATGCTTTATCACAAAGACTGGATAAATACACTGATGCCCAAGATGAAGAGCGGTAAAAGACAGTATTATAAAGAAGCGGAAGGCACAAGCCTGTTCCTTCGGGTGGGATATGATTCTTATGGCTCAGTATGCACAAATGTATGGCAGGTGACAGGGGAAGAAGTGCTGGTCATTGCACAGACTTCGAAAACCATACAGGTAATGAGGACCGGGCTTGCAGGCGGAAAGTACCACGGTGCTTTTGACTCCTGGCGGCTCATGGCGCAGACCGGTGATGTATATCATGAGACCGGTGTCTTTGAAAATGGAATATACGCAGGTGTGTACACTGTGGGATTGAGAAAAGGAAATGCAGAAAGCGATATGTGGTCTCTCTGGAATCATCGAGAAGACTTTGATATGAGAACCTATCAGGGAGAATTTGATACCAGTGGTAAAACGCTGCTGAAGCAACCGGAAGGCTTAAGTGGAGAGGAAGGCAAGACCACTATTGTTTATGCTTATGCAGAGGATAAAAAAAGATATTTATCCCTTGAGACCACAGAGGTAGCAGAAGGCTTCTGTTTTGACAGTACGGCATTGGGATTGCCAGACTATCCGGAATATACGCCTTATGAACCAAAGGAAGAAAGCGCGGTCGAAGAACTGTTTGGAGGAAGCGGCTCGGTAAGTGTGCGGGTTTATGATGGTATGCTGCAGGTGTTCAACGGAAAATGCTGGATGACTGTGGGAGCAGTGGAGGACTATATAGCGGCGGATCCCCTAAAGGTATCTGATGACCAGAACAATGTGGGAAATCCCGGAGGGGAAGCTGGGACTGGGGCACAGGAAAACCCGTATAGCCACCTGGGAAGCGGTACGCTGAAAAAGGCAGTCGGAGTGGAACCGACGCCGACGGCAACGCCAAAACCGACTGCTACGCCAAAGCCAACGGCAACGCCAAAGCCAACGGCAACGCCAAAGCCAACAGCTACCCCGACGCCGGAGCCGACACCGGAAGCAACGCCGGAGCCGACACCGGAAGCAACGCCGGAGCCGACGCCGGAGCCGACACCGGAAGCAACGCCGGAGCCGACACCGGAACCGCCGCCAACCCCGACGCCGACGCCAACGCCAACGCCGACCCCGACGCCAACGCCGACGCCAACCCCGACGCCGACGCCAACGCCGACGCCAACCCCGACGCCGACTCCAACGCCTGATGGGGACGTAGATGTGGAATGGGGAGAGGGCTGGTCTCCGGATCTAATGTGATAACACTTTGCCGGGATCTGTCTGGGATAATAGGAAAGACAGATTTGCCTGAGGGAAAGGGAAACACTGGTGTTATCAGTAAAAAGCTGTTATAATAAAAGCACATCGGATATAAAGAGCACAGGTTGAAACCTTTCAACCTGTGCATCAGTGCATATTGAGGGTTTGCCTGCAAGGTGTATGGAAAGGAATGTTATGGAACAATTGGCAATTTTGGGGGGCACTCCGGTACGTGAAAAGCCCATTTACTACGGAAAACAATATATTGATCAGGAGGATATCGACGCGGTAGTAGCATCTTTAAAGAGTGACTTCATCACCACCGGTCCTCAGACGGTAAACGTAGAAAGGAAGCTCTGTGAGATTACAGGAGCAAAGTATGCGGTCGTAGTTGCCAACGGAACGGCAGCCCTTCATCTGGCAGCCTTGACAGCGGGATTCAAGGAGGGAGATGAAGTGATAGTCAGCTCCATTACCTTTGCGGCTTCCGCTAACTGTGTATTGTACTGTGGAGCAAAGCCGGTATTTGCTGATATTAAGCCGGATACCTACAATATTGATCCGGAATCTGTTCGGAGCTTGATCACTCCCAAAACCAAGGGCATTGTTGCGGTGGATTTTACCGGACAGTCCGTGGAAAATGATGAAATCAGAGCAATCTGTGAAGAATACAATCTGGTATTTATCGAGGATGCGGCGCACGCAATCGGTACAAAATATAAGGGAAAACCGGTGGGAAGTGTTGCAGATATGACCTGCTTCAGCTTCCACCCTGTAAAAACCGTTACCAGCGGAGAAGGCGGTGCAATCACTACCAATGATTATGAAACATACCGCAGGCTGCTGAGACTGCGTGCCCACGGTATTACCAGAAATCAGGAGGAGATGGTGAATCCTACCGATGCCCTCTGGTATAATGAACAGGTGGAATTGGGCTATAATTATAGAATTACGGATTTTCAGGCGGCATTGCTTTTGAGCCAGCTGCATAAGCTTCCTGCTTTTGCCGCAAGGCGTAAGGAAATCGTGGGAATGTACGATAGAGCATTTGCGGACATGCCTGAAATCAAGCTTCAGAGGGAAATTCCTGAGTCAGACACAGTGCGACACCTTTATATCCTGCGTCTGAATCCGGAACGGTTGAACTGTGACAGGAGACAGTTTTTCGATGCATTGTATGCGGAGAATATCTGTCCCCAGGTACATTATCTTCCGGTTTACTGGCATTCTTACTATGAGAAGCAGGGCTATGAAAAGGGGCTTTGTCCCAATGCGGAAGATTTTTACAACGAGGTAATGAGTATTCCGCTGTATTATGCGCTGACGGATGAAGAAGTACGGGATGTAATCTGTGCGGTAAAGAAAATCGTAGAATACTACAGAAAATAGAAAATGTAGAAACGAATAGTCGTTCAAGAAGATCAGCCGGCTGTCAAAGTACTGGATAAGGCTTTGATGGTCGGTTTTGTATCATAGCTATTTCCGGCTGATTTGTGGAGACAGATGCAATAGATGATGTGGAATGACAAGAAATGATTGTGCGCAATGGAGGATGGATTTGAAAAGACTGGTTCGTAATGATTGGCAGGTATCTGTGGCAGAATCATTATCCGGCTCCATAAAGTATATTTATGGAGCAATCATGGTTTTGATTGTGGGAGTGTGCCTTTTTGGCTCCCACATACAGTTTTCCTATAAAAAAAATATGGAGTATGCAAACTGGCAATATTTATTGACAGGTGTATTTTTGATAGGTGTTTTTTTCCTGCTGACGGCTGCGGTTGATAAAAAACTTGCCGGTAAAACATGGTTGAAACAGGGCCAACAGAATAAACTTAGGAAGTTGTGGATGCTGGGGATGAGTCTGTTGTTCTTTGCAGGCCTGGTATTTTCCAGCTACCACTACTATTTTAAGACCGGGTGGGATGCCCAGACGGTGGAAGGAACGGCAAGCATGATTGCCGCAGGTTTATATAAGGAAGCCCAGAATAAATATTTCTCCTATTATCCGAACAACGTGTTTCTGACCTTTCTTTTCTCGGTGGTTGCCAAGCTGGGATATGGGGTGGGAATCAATAACTATTATTTTTGCATCATTGTCTTTCAGTGCTTCTTGTTTGCGGCTGCGGGATTTCTGGTATATTGCGCGGCTGAAAAGCTGCTGAATGCAGTCTGGGCAGTGGGAATCTGGATTCTGTATGTGCTTTTTGTGGGGATTTCACCCTGGGTAGTGATTCCTTATTCCGATGCAACGGGAATTATTTTCCCGATATTGGTGTTTTACCTTTCCTTGTGTGTTAAGGACGGAAAGCATATCGGGTTAAGTCTAATGCTGCTGACGTTGGTTTCTTATATAGGCTATCGTATCAAGCCCCAGATACTGATCATGCCGATTGGTATTGCGATCGTGGCAGTGCTGGAATTTGCGAAGGCCCACGGCAGTCGTCGGAAGCAATGGTTAAAGAGGTTGATCTGGCCGCTGCTGGGTTTCATTGCAGGGATGGGAATTGTAACTGCCGGCGTGAAAGCCACCAGGCTACAGATAGATGATGGGCTTGTATTCAGTATCCCCCACTATCTAATGATGGGGATGAATGATGAGGCGAATGGGGTCATCAATCTGGAGGATCAGAACTTTTCTATGAGTTTTTCCACGGCAGAGGAAAGAACCAGGGCAAATCTTCAGGTTGCGGCGGAACGGATTAAGGAGATGGGATTACCGGGACTGGCACAGCTGTGGACGAAGAAGATTCTTACAAATTTTTCTGACGGAACCTTCGCCTGGTGGGAGGAAGGACAGTTTTATAGCCAGGAAATGTACGATGGAAATTATTTGCTGCGAAGTCTGTTGTCCAGCTTTTATTATGAGCATGGAAGCAGGTACTCCCTATTTGTTAACTATATGCAGACCTTGTGGATGGGCATATTACTGTTGGGTGCCGCAGCTTCCTTGAAGAAGAAACAGTATGCTGCAGGCAATGTGCTGATGCTTTCCATTGTGGGATTGTTCCTGTTTGAAACCATTTTCGAGGCCAGAGCCAGATATCTGTTTATCTATGCTCCGGTGTTCGTGCTGCAGGCAGGAATGGGATTTCGGCAGATATTATGCATTTGCAGCGGTCTATCGAATATTCAAAGCGGCTTGGCTGAGATTTTCAGGAAAGCAATTGAATCATCCAAGCTGTTCAGGGAACTTTCCAAGCAGGCAATTGCACATTTAAAACAGGAAAAAGTTGCCACCTGTAAAAAGTTAGGGTATTATAAGGGTAAGAAGCAAAAGATTATTTGATGATTTGTAAATGTGATTGGGTGAGTTATGGAGAAATGGGGTTCGCGCTTAGAGACATTCTGCACCAAAGTTGTTTTTTTAATATCGACCGGTATGTTTGGAGGGCTTACCTTTTGGGCGGCAAAATACATTCATGAATTTCCCACGGACTATTCGGAGGAACGTATTTTAGGCTATTTTGATTCTTTGTGGGAGAATATTTTTGTATTTTTGTTCGTGCTGGCCTTTGTTTACCTGGTGCAAAAATTATTGCTGAAAGGTTCGGAGGAAAGGCAAAGAAAAAAAGTGTACTTATTTGTGCTGGCAGATCTGGTAATTGTGGGTATCTTTGCCATAACCTGGGTAACGGGCTGTCATATTAAGCCTTATGCGGATCAGATGCAGGTATATCTGACAGCGGTGGAATTCAGCCAGGGCATATACCGGGACATGAAGGAATATTTTTATATGTGTCCCCAGCAGTATGGGCTGGCATTCCTTTACGAATGTGTATTGTGGATATGGGAGAGCTATCATCTGATACAATACATCAATATTATTTTCCTGCTGATGATCTATTTCTTTGGATTTAAGGTGGGGGAAGGGTTATCCGGAAGCCTGAAGGTGGGGCTCTATACACTTCTGGTAATGAACGGTTTTCTGCCTCTCATAATTTATGTAAACTTTGTTTACGGTGAGTTATGTACTATAGCAATGTCCCTATGTGCCGTATGGGCAGTGATGAGATGGCTTGATACCGGCAAGAAACGTTATGGGGCAGTGGCATCCCTTGCCATGATTCTTGCATTGCTGGTCAGAAAAAATATGGTTATTGTGGCCATTGCGCTGGCGATTATTCTTGCGATCACTGCATTGCGGAAAAGAAATTGGAAGGCATGCATACTTGCGGCACTTTTGTTTCTCCTGCCTCTGGGAAGTATCCGGGCGGTGGAGCTTGGCTATGAACTCCGCTCCGGTCTGGAGGTAGGCAGAGGAATTCCCACGGCTCTGGTAGTGGCGATGGGGATGCAGCAGTCCTGGCAGGGAGCCGGAGCTTATAATGCATACAACCATACTACCTTCTGGGACGCCGGCGGAGACACCGATATCGCTGCGGAAATTGCTTGGGAGTACATTGATGGCAGGCTGCAGGAATTTGCCGCAGACCTTCCTTCTGCAAGGTATTTTTACCAGTTAAAGATCTGGGAGCAATGGAATGTAGGCAGTCTGGGCAGTCTGTTCATGACCAACCATTTCGAGGATGCACCTTATCCTCTGGCACAGTCTGTATATGGTGGAGCACTCCAGGGAATTTTGCTAAGCTGGATGGATAAATATTTGTTTGTTCTCTATTTCTCTGTATTTTCCCATTGCCTGCATGGCTTGCTGAAGGAAAAAGATATTCGGAAGACCATACTTCCGTTAATTGCCATTGGGGGCATGATTTTCAGTTTGCTGTGGGAGTCAAAGTCACGATATGTTCTGCCCTATGTGGTCATGGTGTTGCCCGGCATGGCGGCAGGTATTCACATGTATCATTTGTACCTGGAAAAAGGATTTACGGTATTAAAGGAGAAGATAAAATGGATAAGGTCGCGGTATTAATTCCATGTTATAATGAAGAAAAGACTGTGGAAAAAGTGGTAATAGATGTGAAAAATGCGCTGCCGGAAGCAGTGGTTTATGTATATGATAATAACTCTACGGACAGAACTGCTGAGCTGGCTGTGAAAGCGGGAGCTATCCTCCGCCGTGAGTATAAACAGGGAAAAGGCAATGTGATCCGCAGAATGTTCCGGGAGATTGATGCAGAGTGTTATCTGATGATTGACGGTGATGATACGTATCCTCTGGACTGTGCGAAAGAGCTGGTGGACAAGGTACTTTTCCACAATGCGGATATGGTAGTGGGAGACAGATTGTCTTCAACCTATTTTGTGGAGAACAAGCGTCCCTTCCATAATTTTGGGAATTTTCTGATGAGAGCCTGCATTAACAGATTGTTCCATTCAGAGATAAAGGACATTATGACCGGTTACAGAGCTTTTTCCTATGAATTTGTGAAGACCTTCCCTGTTTTTTCGGCAGGCTTTGAAATCGAGACAGAGATGACCATTCATGCAGTGAATTACAATATGCAGGTGGAAAATGTAATCGTGCAGTATCGTGACCGCCCGGAGGGAAGTGAATCCAAGCTGAATACCTATCGGGATGGCATGAAAGTAATCCGGAAAATGCTGCAGTTATATAAAAATTACCAGCCACTTAGGTGTTTTGGCCTGGTTGCACTGGTTTTGCTTCTGGTAGCCGTTGTTTTATTCATCCCCGTGCTGCAGGAATATCTGGTGACCGGGCTGGTGCCCAGATTCCCTACTTTGATGGGTTGCGGATTTTTGGCAATTGCAGGGTTACAGTCGCTGTTTGCGGGTGTGATTCTGGACAGTACGGTTGCAAAGGACCGCAGGGATTTTGAGTACCGGCTGAATCGTGTCAATGTGGAAAAGAAAGGTAAGCTGGGAAAGCAGGAATAATCCTTGGTGAAAGGAAGAGAAGAAGTTGAAACCAAAGCAGGAACGAATTGTATTAGCATGTATCATAGTTTTTTTGATGTTGGCACTGGCTATCTGGTGTGGTCCGGTGTTTTATCTGAACGATGATGTGACCATGAGAAGCATCTTAAGCGGCAGCTATACCGGAACTCCTGACGGGCATGCAGTGTACATGAAGTATCCGCTGGCAGGGATATTGAGTATACTTTATGGCGTTGTGGGAGAAATCCCCTGGCTCGAGCTGTTCTTTGCAGGCTGTATTCTGTGGGCATTGGTAGAGATGGTATCCGTGGCTAAGTACAAAAGGGCGGGGCTGTTTTTAGGGTTTCTTTTTCTTGCGCCGTTTTATCTGTACATGCATTACACGGTTATTGCCGCTATTTTGGTGGGAACGGCTGCTTATCTGATATGTGCAGGGAAAAAGCGGATTAAGCCTGTTCTGTTCTGGCTGCTTGCATGGACGGTGCGCAGTCAGGTGGCGTACCTGGGTCTTCCCTTTCTGGGGGTCGCGCTGTTGTGGAAATTGCTGGCCACGGCTGCGGAAAGCAGAGAGGAAGAGCCGTTATGCTTGCAGAAAGCAAAGTCCAAGACTAGGTTGAAGGCAGAACGGAAAGATTGGCTGAAAGCAGGCTGCGTCGCAGCCGCAGGGTTCTTGCTTTGCGTGGGAATCAACAGATTTTTCTATGCAGGCGAGGACTGGCAGACATATCTGCAGTATAACGATGCCAGAACCACGTTATATGATTATACAAATTTTCTTTCCACGGACTATTACGGGGAGAA
Organism: Acetatifactor sp.; assembly: GCA_045593865.1. Taxonomy (GTDB): domain Bacteria; phylum Bacillota; class Clostridia; order Lachnospirales; family Lachnospiraceae; genus Acetatifactor. The sequence goes on from JAZNXM010000046.1 coordinate 31,589, forward strand.
TTTTGAACAGTATGGTATGTCGGAGGAACAATTTACGATTTTGAACAGTTACAATACTATGCTGGACGGCTCTATAGATGAGGGAAAGGTCGCTCAAGTTGCAAAAGCGGTTGCAAATGGAATGACCGCGCACAGGGATGAGGCGGCGTGGCTGAAGGAGTGTGTCAAGCAGTATTATTATCAGATGCGCTACGGAGAAGATATCTATGGGACTCTCTGGCTGGCAGTTTTTCTGGTGCTGGCAGTGCTGCTGGTGCTGGGAAGGGATTGGATATCTTTGCTTTTGCTGGGATGTCTTGGCGGGGGCAGGAGCCTGATCTGGGTATTTTTAATCTGGAAAGGCAGATTCCCGGAACGTATCCTATTATCGCTCTATATGATAGAGCTGCCTCTGCTGGTGGGAATGGCGTTGAATCTGTCGTCTTTATGTAAAAGTAACCTGAAGCAGATAAGACAGATGATGGTGCAAAAGGCAGGAAGCAAGGAACGGGTACTGACCTTTGTGGAAAAGGTGTGCGCGGCGTGCGTCCTGCTGTCTATGGCTGGACTTTTGGGAATACAAGTCAAGGCAGATGCTGTAAGAGCCGCGGAAAAGAGGACAATACAGCAGGAATGGAGCACATTAAAGGAATATTGTGGAAAGAATCAGGAAATGCTGTATTTGGTGGATGTATTTTCGGCGGTGGAGTACAGCGATATTCCTTATGACAAGGATGCCGGAAATATGATGCTTGCAGGAGGTTGGATGAGTGCAAGCCCCCTGGCGCAGGAACGTTTTGCGGCTTATGGAGCCTCGGATGGTGCAGAGGTGTTATACGAGAATGAACAGGTGGCATTTCTGGCAGAAAAGGAAAGGGATATAGCCTGGCTGGAACGTTATCTTCAAAACAGGTTCGGGCAGTGCGAATTGCAGCCTGGGGAAGAGGTTGTTTGCAGTGTGGATAAAGTGTTTGTAGAATACAGAGTCGTGAAATAGCGGACGAAAGTTGCAGGAATCCGATTACTGTGATAAACTAGGTAGTGACAAGTTCGATGCGGGGAGGAAATCAGAAGATTTCCCGGATGGATATGAGCAGTCGCTATATTTTGAAAAGGAACGATTTTCATGAATTCATATATTGAGGAAGGAGCAGGCATATATCTGCGCCTTATGACTTATGAAGATACAGAGTTAATTGTGCGGTGGAGAAATTGTGACGCCGTGCGGAAGAATTTTATATATCAGGCACTTTTTACGAAAGAAAGCCATGAAAACTGGATCAGGACAAAGGTTGAAACCGGTAAAGTGGTACAGATGATTATCTGTGAAGCAGAGACCGACCAGCCCGTGGGTTCTGTTTATATCAGAGACATTGACCATAATCATCAGAAGGCGGAGTACGGCATCTTTATCGGTGAGGAATCTGCCAGAGGAAAGGGGTATGGTACTGCGGCCGCCAGATTGATGATCCGATACAGCTTTGAAGAACTAGGGCTTCATAGGCTGTTCTTGCGTGTATATGCGGAGAATCAGCAGGCCATCAGAAGCTATGAGAAGGCCGGCTTTGAGAAAGAAGCATATCTGCGGGATGATGTGTGTATTGACGGTGTATTCCGTGATATTGTGCTGATGGGTGTACTAAACAGATAAATGTATGGATTGAAAGAAGGTACAGTCTATATATGAGTGCAGGATTGCAGCTGTGCCTGCAATATGCATGGAAAGGAAGACAATGAAAAAAGTCAGTTTTGTAATTCCCTGTTATCGTTCGGAGCATACAGTGGAGCATGTTGTAAATGAAATTGAGGAGACCATGGCAGGTTATGAACTGCAGAAAAAATATACCTATGAAATTATCTTGATCAATGACAGCTCACCGGATAATACCATGGAAACCATCCGCAGACTTTGTGAGAAAGATCTGCATATAAAGGGTATTGGATTTGCCCGTAATTTCGGTCAGCATGCAGCTTTGATGGCAGGGCTGCGCCATGCCCAGGGAGATTATGTAGTGTGTCTGGATGATGACGGCCAGACCCCGGCAGATGAAGTGGATAAGCTGCTTCATAAGCTGCAGGAAGGTTATGATGCGGTTTATGCGGCATATAACCACAAGCAGCACTCCGCCTTCCGTAACCTGGGAAGCAAGGTAAATGAGCTGATGACCCGGGTGATGCTGGATAAGCCTGGGGATTTGTATATTTCCAGCTATTTTGCGGTAAAGCGATTTGTGGTGGAGGATATGATCCGCTATGAAAATTCATATCCTTATGTAATCGGTCTGGTTCTTCGCGCGACCAAGAATATTACGAACGTAATGGTGCATCATAGAGAAAGAGAAGAAGGCAACTCCGGCTACACCATTAAGAAGCTTTTAAGCCTGTGGTTTAATGGCTTTACCGCATTTTCGGTGAAACCGCTGCGCCTTGCCACCTGTATAGGTGCTGCAAGTGCGTTGTTGGGCTTTGCGTATGGTTTTTATACCATTATCAAGAAATTTATCAATCCTGCTGTGCCTATGGGATTCAGTTCCATGATGGCAGCGCTCGTATTCTTTGGTGGGATGATTATGATCATGCTGGGGCTAATTGGAGAGTATATCGGACGTATTTATATCAGTCTGAACAATTCACCCCAATATGTGATCAGAGAACGTATAAATATGGAGGCCCAGAAGGAATGTTAAGAGATTAATGTTCCTATTTATGCAGTATTGCAGGCGTTTGGCAAGCTGCAAGGAAAGGATATTTATGAAGAGGAAGCTGTGCAGCAGACAGGTTTTGTGGTTACAGGCAGTAATTATGGGGTTACTGCCTCTTTTGTGTTGTGTGGTTTACTGCCCAGGCTGATTCTGGGGAAGCTTTTTGGATGGACGCTGATAAAATTGCAGAACGAGTGATGAAGTAAATTGGAAATAAAAAGAAAGCAGAAAAGAGGTTACCGATGAATCCTAAGAAATTCTTAAGTAAATATGTGAAACCGATCAACTGGATCGTACTGTCTATATATGGTGTGGCTTGCCTGTATCTGTTTTACATGCAGTCCATTCAGCCGCTGGATTATAATAACCGCTACTTTCAATCGGATCTGCCGTATCATATCAGTATGATCATTGATGATGGCTGGTATTACAGCTTTACAGCTTACGCTTATCAGCTGCTATATGTATTGTTTGGAAAGAGTACAATGGGGATTGCCCTGTTTCTGGCAGTCATGGCGGTGCTTGGCATTGTTCTGACAGAGAAGCTGCTAAGGGTATTATTTGAGAAAAAGGATATGACTGCGATTACCTTCTGGGGAGGTCTGGCACTGAACCTGGTGATGCCTTTTTTCTGGAAAATGGCGGGACAGTATCGCTATGTCAGCTATCAGGCGGGCAACATCTGGCACAATTCTACATATCAGTGTATGAAGGTTCTGGCACTGGCAGCCATTTTAGGTTATCTGGAAATGGAAAGGGAATATAAGAAGCATATCAATATAAAGCAGTGGCTTACATTAGCAGTGCTGCTGATTGTCTGTACCGGAATCAAGCCCAGCTTTCTGACGGTGTTCGCACCGGCGATGGCGTGTAAGCTTTTGTGGGATTTGTTTCACAAAGTGTCTTTTAAGCAGATTTTTATCTTTGGCTGTGCGGTTCTTCCGGCCTGCGGAGTAGTGCTGTGGCAGAATGCGGTGCTTTTTGGGGAAGAGACGGGACAGGGATTTTCCTTGCAGCCATGGTTTACCTTTTCTCTCCATGCAGACAGACCCAAGCTGGCGGTACTTTGTTCCATTGCATTTCCGCTGGTGGTTGCAGTTTGCTCCGGGAAGGAAATATTTCGGGATAAAAGCTATTTCTTTGGCTGGATGATGACCGGAATTGGTTTCCTAGAAGCCCTGCTCCTGGCAGAAACCGGCAGCAGAGCTAATGACGGCAACTTCCTGTGGGGATATTGTTTTGCCATCTTTTACATTTTTGTGCTGAGCTTTGTGAAATGGGTACAGATGTGGAAGCAAAAAATAATGTATCAGGTAATGTTCTGGGTATGCGGCGTGGTGTTTGCTTATCAGCTGTACTGCGGACTGATATTCTTTGTGAGGATCATGCTGGGTGAAACCTATTTTATGATGGGATAAAGAGAATAGCATTGTGCAGCTAATCCTTGGGGCTTGTGACTTTGTAAGTCACAGGGAAGAGTTTGTGAATCATACGGAAAATATTAATACATGGGTCAATATCAAGGTATGGGTTTACCGCATTCATTGAGTATTTGTGCAGAGAAATACAAATGACGGGGTGGTACGAAGCGAAAGAATGTGGTAAACTAGTAAGATAACATAATAAAATGTGGAAATGAGAAGGGAAATGAAACAGCGAATTTATGTATGTCATACATATTATCATGTATATGTGACATTTTTAAAGGAATTAAATTTGCCAAGGGAGAAAAGAGGGCAAGCTACACTTGTGCTCAGTAGCT
>JAZNXM010000047.1:0-11401 GCA_045593865.1 Acetatifactor sp.
TTGCAACTCCTTGGCTCACAGAACGACATGGCTACGATCCGACTTAGATCACCTTCCACCTTTTCCACATAGAGATGTCCGTCCAAATGATCCAGCTCGTGGCAGATGGCCCTTGCCAGCAGCTCTGTACCTTCAATCTCAAAAGGTCTCATATCCACATCCAGCGCAGTGGCTTTTACATAATTCGGTCTGGTAACAACCCCGGACTTACCGGGCACACTTAAACATCCTTCATAACCGGTCTGCTCTCCGTCGGTTTCCAGGATTCTAGGATTGATCATAATGATAGGATCCTCACCGGTGCAATCAATCACCACAATACGCTTCAGGATTCCCACCTGAGGCGCTGCCAGACCTACACCATTTGCTTCATACATTGTGTCCAGCATATCCTCAATCAATTCTCTTGTTCTAGGGGTTATTTCCTTCACTTCCTTACATACCTTACCTAAAACATCTTCTCCGATTTCACGAATATTTCGAATGGCCATTTTTCTTCTCTCTCCTAATTTTAATTTTAATTGGATTATAACGTATTCATAGGGTCAAAGTCAAATTGGATATGTATCTGTCTCAGATCCATGTCCTGCCATATCTGCTCCAATCTATCCTTTACCTCTATTAATGTCTCATATCTTTCCTCTTTTATATAGAATACAAACCGATAAATATCCTTTACCTTACCAATTCCCGCCGGTGCCGGACCGATGATCTGTAGCCCTTCAAACTTCTCCAGGCGTTCCTTTCGGGAGGCAATCATTGGCTCTTCCGTCAACTTTTCGCCTGTAAAATATTTCTCTTCACTGCAGGAGAGCCGCTTTGCCCCTTGTGCCAAATATTCTGCCAGCTTTCTTCCGTCCTCCTCCTGGGAGGCAAAAATCTGCACCGCCAGCATATGTGCTGCCGGAGGATACTGAAGCAGATCACGGTACAAAATTTCTTCCCCATAAAAAGCCTCATAGTCCTGATTGGCTGCATGAACGATTGCATAATGCTGCGGCTGATAGGTCTGTATTACCACTTCACCGGACTCCGCTCCTCTGCCGGCTCTGCCTGCTGCCTGGGTCAGCAGCTGAAAGGTTCTCTCCCCTGCCCTATAATCTCCTACTGACAGGGACAGATCTGCCGCCAGCACACCCACCAGAGTCACATTGGGAAAATCATGCCCTTTTACGATCATCTGGGTTCCCACCAGCACATCCGCCTCCCCATTACCAAAGGATGCCAGTATTTTCTCATAGCTGTCCTTGTTCTTGGTGGTGTCTGCATCCATTCGCAGCACTCTTGCCTGTGGGAACAATTCCTTCAGCTTATCCTCTATCTGTTGGGTACCAGCCCGAAAGCCGGAGATATACTTAGAACCACACTCCGGACATTTATCCACTCTGGGCGTCTCGTATCCGCAATAATGGCAGACCAGTCTGCCTCCCCTATGCTCTGACAGGGACACATCACAGTGAGGACATTTCATAACATGCCCGCAGGCGCGGCAGGAAATAAATCCCGCCAACCCCCTTCGATTGATAAACAGCATACTCTGCTGGCCTTTTGAAAGTCTGTCTGCCAGTAATTCTTGCAGCTTATAGCTGAAAATAGTCCGGTTCCCTCTGGCCAGTTCGTCCCGCAGGTCTATGGTGTGCACCCGGGGCAGCTGCCCTCCGGTCAGTCGCTCTGTTAAAGTAAATAGTTTATAAATACCCTTTTGGGCTCTGTCATAGGCTTCCAGAGACGGTGTTGCCGACCCAAGCACCACACTTGCGCGATGCATCCTTGCAAGCTCTTCTGCGGTCTCTCTGGTATGATATTTGGGCGTCACTTCGCTTTTGTAGCTGGCCTCATGCTCTTCGTCCATGATGATCAGGCCAATCTCCGGAAAAGGCGTAAACAATGCGGAACGAGGACCGATGATCACATCAATATCTCCGCATTTTGCACGCTGGCACTGATCATATTTTTCCCCGGCAGAAAGACTGGAATTCAACACACTGACACGATTTCCGAAATGCTTATAAAACCGCATCAGTGTCTGATAAGTCAGGGCAATCTCCGGAATCAGCACAATAGCCTGCTTCCCTCTTGCCACCACTTCCTCGATCAGCCGGATATATACTTCGGTCTTACCGCTTCCGGTAATTCCATGGATCAAATAGGTTTTCCTTATGTTATTGTCGAAATCCCCCATGATTTCTTTCACGATACCACTTTGACCTGCGCTTAACTGCTTTCTGTCCCTTCCGGTTATCATTTCTTTTACGGGATTTCGAAAACCGGTCCAGGTTTCCACCCTTAAAATCCCTGCCCTTTCCAGGGTGTTAATGGTGCCGGTGGAAACCATCAGCTTTTCCGTTACCAGCTCATAGGGCAATTCTGCTTCTCCAAGCAGCTCCTTCAGCAATCTGACAGAAGCACTGCGTCTTTTGTCCCGCACGCACTCCCCAAGATATGCAAGGGCTGTCTCCCGGTCCGCAGCAAGAATCAGCTTCTTATGCTCCTTCTGCTTCACAGTCTGCTTCACAGGCAGCACTGTCTTCAGAGCCTGAATCATAGTCCCTCCGTACTGACGCCTGATCCATGCTGCCAGCTGAATCTGCCTGCTCTCTACACCTACGCCGTCCTTCACCACACAGTGAATATCCTTGATCCTGCTTCTGTCAAAATTGCATTTGTCACTGATATCCACAACATAACCCTGAATCAGCTTATTTCCGATGCCAAAGGGCACCTTCACACAGATTCCGGGCTCCACACACCCAAGCAGCTCATGGGGCACTCGATACTGAAAGGCCCGGTCAACCTTCTCATGAGATATATTCACAATAATATCTGCAAAAATTTCCGCCAAGTGTAATTCTCCCTTACTTTCCGGCTAAAATATCCTGAATCAATTCCCTCTCATCCATATGATATTTCACGCCTTTGATTTCCTGGTAATCCTCATGACCTTTTCCTGCCAGCACAATGATATCTCCCTCTTCACCATGCTCAATGGCATATTTTATAGCCTCCTTACGGTCACAGATTTCCACGAATTTACCATCCGTCTTTCCGATACCGGTCTTGATATCATCAATAATATCCTGCGGTTCTTCAAACCTTGGGTTATCCGAAGTAATGATCGTCAGATCTGCCAGCCTGCCGCTGATCTCACCCATCTCATAACGGCGCAGCTTGGAACGGTTGCCGCCGCACCCAAAGAGACACACCAGTCTGTGAGGCTCATATTCTCTAAGGGTAGTCAACAGACTTTTCAGACTCATGGCATTGTGGGCGTAATCGATTAACAGGGTAAAATGGTCGGAGACCTTAACCATTTCGATACGTCCCTTTATCTTAGCGGTCAGCAGTGCTTTTTTTATATCTTTCTCTGAAACATGGAAATGTCGACAGGTGGCAATAGCTGTCAGGGCATTGTACACACTGAAACGTCCCGGTGTGGCAATCTTCACATCCAGATTCATCATACCACTCACAGCAAACTCTACGCCCAGCATCCCCTTCTCTCGTACCAGAGACAGGTTATTTGCCTTAATATCTGCTTTATCTGAAAATCCAATTTTTTCAATGGTACATGTATGACTATCAATCACTTTCTCGCAGTGAACATCGTCGGCATTCACGATACCTACCCTGCATTGCCTGAACAAAAGACTCTTGCAGTACATATATTCTTCAAAACTGTCATGCTCGTTGGGACCGATATGGTCGGCCTCCAGATTGGTAAAAATACCGATATCAAACACAAATCCCTGGGTACGGTGCAGCTTCAGTCCCTGAGAGGATACCTCCATAACAACGGCATCCATGCCTGCTTCTGCCATCTGCGCAAAATAGGACTGCAGTGTGTAGGATTCCGGTGTAGTATTCAGCGCCGGAATATGTTTCTCCCCGATAATGGTCTCGATCGTTCCCACCAGTCCGACCTTGTAGCCTGCATTTTCCAAAATAGCCTTCATCAGATATGTAGTGGTGGTCTTTCCCTTGGTTCCGGTAATGCCGATGACCTTCAGCTTCCTGGCCGGATGTCCGAAATAAGCTGCGGAAATAAAAGCCATAGCGTATCTGGTATCCTTGACCCTCACTACAGTAACATCCTTATCCGCAGCATTTTCTGCTTCCTTTCCTTTCTTATCTGCCGTACCTTCTGCAACTACAAGCTTGTTATCCGCGATACCTTCTACTTCCTTGGAAACCACAAGCACACGAGCCTTCTCAGCAGCCTGCACAGCAAAGTTATGCCCGTCAAAATTAGCACCTTCAATACAGATGAACAGACAGCCCTCCGTTACATTGCGGGAATCATATACCACCTCTGACACCTGACAATCTTCTGTCCCCTGAAGAATTTCATATTCTAAATTTTCCAACAAATCTCTCAACTGCATTCTTTCTCAAGTCCTTTCTCTATGAATTGACTGTAGCTACATGCCAGCAAAATTCTGCTACATATACTATAAATTATGCAAATGAATCTGTAAACGGTTTTCTTTGCAGAAAACTTCCTTGAAAAATCTCTCCACAAAAATTCATATCGCAATTACCTGACTAGGCTTAATATCCTTCTCGTCAGCCGAAATATGCTCTACTATTTGGCACCGAAAACCCACTGCTATGGTCCGAGGCTGCAACCCGGGATACCTGGCCAGATATTTATCATAAAAACCTTTTCCGTAACCGATACGATTCCGCTGATGGTCAAATGCCACTCCGGGCATGATCATCAGCGTTTTCTGTGCCACTTCCTCCCGAAATCTAAAACATGGTCTATCGTCCTTGGGTTCAGGAATCCCTTTATATCCTTCGGAAATATCCTTTAAAGAATGAATTTCATAAAACTCAATCTCAGCACCCTGCACTTTTGGCAGAAATACCCTTTTTCCAATATCCAAACAATTCTGAATCAGTTTACATGTAGATATCTCACTTCTATAGCCCACAAACAGCAGAATATATTCTGCCTCGCGAAACCACTCATGAGAAAGCAGCCTTTCCGCCATTCGGACAGAAGCTTCCAGACGCTCTTCCTCCGTAAGCCCGGCACGCTTTTCCAGAACCGTTTTCCTAATCTTACTCTTCATACACTCCCCACCTTCTACTGCCCTTCTTGCAGAAACTACAAAAGATTTTGATTTTCCTTCTGACAAGAAAATCCTTTTACCACCATTCCTGCATTTTCTGCTGCAATTATAATCATTGTAACATTTCCAATGGCTTTACACAATGAAAATTCCCTGAAACAAAAATTCATGCAAACACGATTCAAAATAAATGCCCGCACTTATCGAAAACAAATAATACCCTGACAGCAAGAAAGCTCCGGTGTGGACCGAAGCTTTCCGCAATTTTCTTATGAGGGGGGAGATAGTGATTTCTCAACTATCTATAAATACAATACCGTTAATTTGTGTCTAAACTGTGTCAAAATAATAATAAAATACTTAAGTATCCGTAAAAAAAATGTTATACATCAGGCGTAATTCTGCATAATATACTGCAGTGTGTCTCTGCCCCTGAAGCTGTTTACTCCTACCTGATACGTAATGGACACTTGAAACTCGGCTCCACCCGCAAACAACGCCTCTGCGCTTCCTCCTCCGTACTTTTCATCCAGAAAGCTGCAAAATCCATCCAAGTCTCCAAAATACATCAAATCTTCTCTGCGGTAATCGCCTCCTCTCGTGAAATTAGCTTCCCTTCCATAACTGTTGCCATGTTCCACCAGTACACAAAATCGAGCATAATTACCGCTTGCTCCAATTCTTTTTGCTCCTACGAAGACTACATCCTTCTGGGCAAACAGTGGCTTAGGATTCCCCACTCCGAACGGCTCCAGCAATTGAAGCTCCCTCGCAAATTCCAGTGATGCATAGGACATTGGCATAGGCACATCGATATGTACTGTCGGCGCAAAATCCTCTTCCGCCAGATCCGCTTTGTCGTTCAAGGCTTTTTTCAAATCCTCCAAATTTTCTTTTTTCAGGGAAAGTCCCGCTGCCAGCTTGTGTCCTCCGAATTTGGTCAGATACTCTTTTACTGCTGTCAGTCTCTCGAACATATGATAGCTTTCAATGGAACGCCCGGAACCCTTGATTCCATCCTCGCTGTCTGTCAGTACAAACACCGGATGATAATAATGCTCCCTGATCCTGCCGGCAATAATGCCTGCAAGACTTTCATGCACCTGAGGCAGATACACCAACATGATTTTGTCTTTATATATTTCTTCCTGAATAATCTTTTCTTCCGCTTCCTGCAATCCCTGCAGCGTCAGATTTTTGCGGCTGTCATTGAGCTGTTTTAACTCCGTTGCCGCAGTCATGGCCTCCACTTTGGTACTGCTCTGCAATAATTCCAGTGCTCGTTTCGCAGTATCCAATCTGCCGGTAGCATTCAGACAGGGACCCATTACAAATCCTAAATGATAGGCATTTAAGGTACTTACGTCCAGCTGATTGACCTGGATCAGCGCCTGTAATCCCAGATTTTTTGTAGTGCTAAACTGCTTCAGTCCCTCTTTTACAACGATTCGGTTCTCATCCTTCAACTCCATCACATCGCAGACTGTAGCCAGTGCCGCAAAGGGAAGAAAATCCTTCCTGAAATCAGACTCTTCCATGAATTCTGTCCTCTCACGAAGTGCCTGCATCAATTTATAAGCCACTACACCACCACAAATGGATTTAAAAGGATATCCGCAAGCTTCCTGCTTCGGATCGATAATTACATCTGCAGGGGGCAGGATTTCTTTTCTACTCCCTTTTCTCGGTACATGGCTCTTAAAGGTATAAACCTCTTCGCTACCTGATACCCCTTCACAGCCTGCGGTTTCTTCAAAAGGAACCTCGTGATGATCCGTTACAATAACCATCATGCCAAGTGCTTTTGCCAAAGCCACCTGTTCTGTTGCCGCAATTCCGTTATCGCAGGTTACGATACAGCCAACACCCGCTTGCTGTGCCTCCTGTATCAGCTGCTCATTTAACCCATAACCATCCCTAATACGATGGGGGATTGCCGTGTCCACATCTGCCCCCATTCTTTTTAAGCCTTCCGTCAGAATATAAGAAGAGCATATGCCATCCACATCATAATCACCGATAACGCGGATCTTTATGCCATCCTTAATCTGGTTACGTATCAGCTCCACCGCCTGCTCCATTCCATGAAGCAGCCATGGACTATGACAGTCCTCCATGGTACCGTGCAGATACTTTCCCACCTGCTCCGGTTCTGTCACATCCCTGTTTCTTATGATTCTTGCCAAAACAGGGCTAATGTGATACACATTAGCCCATTCATTAAAATCTGCCTTCTTGGCAGCCACCAACCATTTTTCCTTTTTCATAGAGAAACCTTTTATCCTTAACCATCAAACCTTAGTCCTTTCCTACTCCATACTATCGGACTATTTCACTTAACGTTCTCATAACAAGAGTGCCCCAATTGCAAGAATTCTGCCATTGCAAAAACTCTCCCCTTGCAAAAATTCTATTGACAATTACTCAACGCTTGGCTTCGGCGGGAATTTCTTACGAAATACATACCACATTGCACCTGCAATGCAGATGGATGAATAGGTACCGCACAAAATACCAACCATCAAAGGCAGCGCAAACTCACGAATGCTGGTAACACCCAGAATATACAGCACCGCCACCATAATAAAGGTAGTCAGGGAAGTAAATACACTTCGTGACAGAGTCTGGGTAATACTATCATTTATTCTATCCTCCAAAGTATCCTTTCGCGTCATGGTGGCCATGGTCTCGCGGATACGGTCGAAAATAACAATGGTAGCATTGATGGAATAACCCACAATGGTCAGTATACATGCAATAAAGGTATTGCCCACAGATACTCTGGCAACCGCATAAAAGGCAAGCACTACCAGCACGTCGTGGAACAATGCAATCACGCTGCTGGCACCAAAGCGAATATCACTGAAACGGAATTTAATATAGATCAGCATCCCCACAATGGAAACAAGTACCGCAATGATGGTATCGGATGTCATCTCATCACTGATGGTAGAGCTGATAGTCTCGGAGGTAATCATCTTCTCCCCTACCTTAAACTCATCCATAAACATCTGATTCAGCTCTTCCCGCTGCTCTACATTCAGACTGGAGCTCTTGAAGATAACCTCATTGGAATCCTGCACTGTCTGAATCTGCACCGCACTTCCGGCAATTTTCTCTACTTTCGGAACAATGTCAGCAGTAATATCCTCCAGCGTCATACTCTCATTGAAGGTTACTGTTGTAGCGGTACCTCCCTTAAATTCAAGGCTGAAGTTTAGCATATCTCCGGTAGTCACCTTATTGACGCCTAACACAACGAATCCGGCAACGATCACACCCAAAGAGAGTCCAAAGAACCATTTTCTCTTGCCTAAAAAGTCAATGGATTTCCGTTCTTTTGCCACACCATACCACTTTTTATTCTTAAAGCCCAGTCCGTAAAGTGCATTCATAGCCAGCTTCGTAATAACCATGGCTGTAAACATGGACAGAACAATACCCAACGCAAGTGTCTGTGCAAACCCCTTTACCGTACCCGGGCCTAATACCCAAAGTACACCTGCTGCGATCAATGTGGTAACATTACCATCTATAATTGCAGAATTGGCCTTCTCAAAACCACTCTTAATGGCAGCCCGCACACCAATTCCCTCTGCCAGCTCCTCGCGGATACGTGCAAAGATAATAACATTGGCATCCACCGCCATACCGATGGACAGAATAATACCTGCAATACCGGACAGGGTAAGTGTCATATCAAAGCCTCTGATCAGCAGTACCACCAAAGCCACATATAAGCTCAATCCCAACGCAGATGCCACACCTGAAATATAATAAACCGCGATCATGAACAGCATTACGATCACGAAGCCGATGAAACCGGCCTTTAAGCTTGTCTCAATAGCCTCCACACCCAGCTGGGCGCCTACCACTTTTGAGTGCAGCTCTTCCAGCTCCAGCTTCAGGCCACCAATACGGATGGTGGAAGCCAGCTGCTCTGCCTCTTCATAGCTTGGGGAACCGGAGATCTGTGCCTTACCATCTGTGATGACCACCCCAACTGACGGAACACTTACAAATGTTCCATCATAATAAATACCCAGCGTCTCTTTGTTATTGTTGTATGCTCTTTCCGTAGCCTTTGCGAACTTTTCGGTACCCTCCTCGGTCATGGTCAGACTTACCACGATTTGCGTATTTCCCATATTATCCTTATAACCGCCGGCCTGGGCATCCTTGATATCTGTACCCACAACAGCAATGGAACCGTCCTCCGCCAGCTCATCCAGGGTTCTGTCAAGGGTGTACATATAGCCGGAGCTGCCGCCTACACCTGCTACTGTCTTCAGCGAATAATTTTTCGTTCCATCCTCAGCCGTCTCATGAATAAAATACAGCTGACCGGGCTTACCCAACTCCTGCAGGATTGCATTGGCATCTGTCACTCCCGGAATTTCAATATTGATACGGTCAGAGCCCTCCTGATACACGATTGCTTCCGTGCTATAGCCTTCCACACGCTTCTGCAGCTTGTTGATAGTGTCTGCCATATCTGTGGCATCGGGATCCTCATCTCCCACCACCTGATAGGTAATGCTCACACCGCCCGCCAGATCCAAACCCAGCTTAATATCCTTTGCACTATATGAACCTATTGCGTCAATACCGAAAAAGTCTATGTATGTGATGCCAAGCAATGATAAAACCAGTGCAATCAACACAAGTATCGCCTTACTTTTTTTCATGTTAATCTCCATTCCTGCCATAGCCCTGAAATTTGAGCACAAGCACATTATTTCCAAAACGAATAAGTTATTGCGAAAAATCTTTGATTTATGGATTTTTCACACTGTTCCCTATATTTTCAGCCTCTGCTGCTTTTAGCATAATCGCACATTCCACGCGCTTTCTCTGCAATTCGCATCCGATTTCATAAGTGCCATTAATGGAGCCCGTAAAATTATATGCATTTGCCGCACAGCCGCCGCTGCAGTAGAATTTTGCAAAGCATTTCTTACACTTATCCTTTGCATAAACATTGCAGCATTTAAACTCATCGCGGATATCCGGCTTTGTAATCCCCTCATCTACATTGCCCATTAGGAACTGCTCCTGACCTACAAACTGGTGACAGGGATAAAAATCCCCCCATGGTGTCACTGCCAGGTACTCAGTTCCCGAACCACAGCCGGACAATCTCTTAGCTACACAGGGACCACCCTGCAGGTCAATCATAAAATGGAAGAAATGAAAGCCTTTCCCTTCTCGTCTTCGCTCAATGATCTGCTTCGCCAGCTTGTCGTATTCCTCCTTGATTACCGGAATATCCTCTTCCCTGATTGCGTAGCTCTCCGTTGCAGGGGCCACTACCGGCTCCACCGAAATCTGTTTAAAGCCCAGATCCGCCAGATGCATTACATCTGCTGCAAAATCCAGATTGTTATGTGTAAAGGTACCCCTCACGTAGTAATTCATCTGGTCGCGGCTCTCGGCAACCTTCCTAAACTTGGGAACGATCAGATCATAGCTGCCCTGTCCGCCTCGGAAAGGACGCATCCTGTCGTGAATTTCCTTACGTCCGTCAATACTTAAAACGATATTCGCCATTTCCCTGTTTGCAAATTCCAGAATGTCATCATTTAAAAGCACGCCATTGGTGGTCAGGGTAAAGCGAAACTTTTTATTATGGGTTGCTTCCAGACTTCTGCCGTAGGCCACCAGGTCCTTCACCACCTGCCAGTTCATCAGAGGCTCACCGCCAAAGAAATCCACCTCCAGATTCACTCTGCTGCCGGAATTGGCTACTAAAAAATCCAGAGCCTTCTTACCCACCTCAAAGCTCATCAATGCCCTTCTGCCATGATATTCGCCTTCCTCTGCAAAGCAATACTGACAGGCAAGATTGCAGTCATGAGCAATATGCAGGCACAGTGCTTTGACCACTGTCTGGCGATTCTTGAAATCAAACACATAATTCTCGTATATATCAGGGGCAAAAAGCTGTCCCATTTTTTCCAACGCCAGCACCTCATCCACTGCCTCCAGAATCTCCTCCTCCGGATAAGGAATATTGGCCAGATTGATCACCGCAGCTTTGATCGTAGCCGGATCCTTGATGCCCTCGTTTACCAATGGCTCTACCAGTGGGATCATGTCATAAACGATTTCATCCACAATATGAATGGAACCGCTGTTCACATCCATAACGATATTATGTCCATTACTTTTATACTGATGTATCACGCTTTTATCCTTAATTCCTTTCTACTTGACTCTTCCCATAACGTATAATAAGCAGCGACTGATTATCGCTGCTTACACGCTTCATATTACTCAGACTATTTAACCTTTTCGCAACTCTGATTTCCTACTGTGCAGGAAGT
>JAZNXM010000048.1:0-5487 GCA_045593865.1 Acetatifactor sp.
CACTCTTGGTAACTCTCTCAGAAGAATCATGCTTTCTTCTTTGCCGGGTGCAGCAGTAAGCCAGGTAAAGATTGAAGGTGTATTACATGAATTTAGTTCAATTCCAGGCGTGAAGGAAGATGTTACAGAAATTATCATGAACATCAAGAGCTTGGCTATCAAAAATAGCAGCGAGACAAATGAGCCTAAGACTGCTTATATCGAAGTTGAAGGCGAAGGTGTTGTAAGAGCATCTGACATTCAGGCTGATCAGGACATTGAAATTCTTAATCCGGATTTAGTTATTGCAACCTTAAGCGGCAAAGACACAAAACTTTACATGGAACTGACCATTACCAGGGGCAGAGGCTATGTAAGTGCTGATAGGAACAAACACGAAGATTTACCCATCGGAGTAATTGCAATTGATTCAATCTATACACCTGTTGAAAGAGTTAATGTCACAGTACAGAATACACGTGTAGGTCAGGTTACTGATTTCGATAAATTAACGCTTGACGTTTATACCAATGGTACATTGGTTCCGGATGAAGCAGTTAGTTTAGCAGCGAAAGTACTTAGCGAACACTTAAATCTCTTTATCAACCTTTCTGAAAATGCTAAGAATGCAGAAGTTATGGTTGAAAAAGAGGATGACGAGAAAGAAAAAGTATTAGAAATGAGTATCGACGAATTAGAGCTTTCTGTTCGTTCTTACAACTGTTTGAAGAGAGCAGGTATCAATACTGTAGAAGAGTTAACCAACAAAACTTCAGAAGATATGATGAAAGTTCGTAACTTAGGACGTAAATCTTTGGAAGAAGTATTAGCAAAATTAAAAGAGCTGGGACTTCAGTTGAATCCCAACGAAGAATAAAAGCATTCGATGTAAATCCCACGTCTACCCGGGTGATGAAACTCTAAGTGTAAAATAACACACATTCGGCCAGTAAGACCAAAAAGGCGTAGCCGGATGTACCATGAATGGAGAAAGGAAAATTATCATGGCAAAGTACAGAAAATTAAGCAGAACCTCTTCTCAGAGAAGAGCATTATTAAAGAATCAGGTTACCGCATTGATTCATCATGGCAGGATCGTTACTACCGAAGCAAAGGCTAAGGAAGTAGCTAAGATTGCTGAAGGTATCATTGCACTTGCTATCAAAGAGAAAGACAATTTCGAAATGGTTACTGTTTCTGCTAAGGTTCCGGTTAAGGACAAAGACGGAAAAAGAGTAAAAGAAGTTGTTGATGGCAAGAAGGTTACCAAGTATGAAACGGTAGAAAAGGAAATCAAGAAAGATCTTCCTTCCAGATTACATGCCCGTCGTCAGATGTTAAAGACTCTTTGCCCAGTTGTTGAAGTACCTGCTGAAAACGCTGGCAAGAAGAAAAACACCAAGGAAGTTGATTTAGTAGCTAAGCTGTTTGATGAAATCGCTCCTAAGTATGCTGATCGTAAAGGTGGTTACACCAGAATTGTTAAGATTGGCTTACGTAAAGGTGATGCAGCTATGGAAGTTGTGCTTGAGTTAGTATAATCAAAGCAAGTCATACGATGATTGATTAAGAACCGATACTTGAGTATAATTATATTGTACACTGGTGTCGGTTTTTTACTATGTTTTAGGTTGTAATTCTTGAAATGTTTTAGTACAATGGTGGTTACAAAGTGTGAGAACTTGAAAAGAGGAATGTATGGAAATCATCAGGGCAAAAGATGTAACATTTGAATATATAAAACGCGACGAGGAAGGCAATGTGGAGGGTGTAACCAAAGCATTGGATAAGGTTTCCCTGGATATTAAGCAGGGTGACTTCATCGCTATATTAGGACACAACGGTTCCGGTAAGTCCACTCTTGCCAAGCATATGAATGCAATCTTTTATCCCACTCAAGGCACTCTATGGGTGGATGGTATGGATATTTCCGATGAAAAAAATGTTTGGAATGTGCGTCAGACAGCCGGAATGGTTTTCCAGAATCCGGACAACCAGATCATCGGTCAGGTTGTGGAAGAGGACGTTGGATTTGGCCCTGAAAATATGGGTATCCCTACAAAAGAAATTTGGGAGCGCGTGGAGGAAAGCCTTCGTGCAGTGGGAATGTACAAATATCGCAAGCATTCTCCCAACAAATTGTCCGGAGGACAGAAACAGAGAGTTTCTATTGCAGGTGTGCTTGCAATGCACCCCAAGTGCATTATACTGGATGAACCCACTGCCATGTTGGATCCTAACGGGCGCAAGGAGGTCATCCGGGCCGCAAGGGCATTAAACGATGTGGAAAAAGTGACAATTATTCTGATCACACACTACATGGAAGAAATTATTCATGCCAATAAGGTATTTGTCATGGATGAGGGGCGGATAGCCATGGAAGGAACGCCGAAAGAGATCTTCTCACAGGTGGATAAGCTGAAGGAGCTACGGCTGGATGTTCCACAGGTAACTATGCTGGCCTATGAATTGAAGCACAATGGTGTGGATTTGCCGGATGGTATACTGACTATAGATGAGTTGATTGAGGCGTTGCATCTGGATACACCGAGTTTGTTGCTGTGACAGAGTATAGATGAAATAAGAGGAAATGGATTATGTCTTTAAGAGTGGATCATCTAAGTCATTTATATGAAGCAGATACCCCCTTTGCCCATAAAGCGTTGGATGATATCTGTCTGGAAATTCCCAGTGGTCAGTTTATCGGTATCATCGGGCATACCGGTTCCGGTAAATCCACACTGGTGCAACATCTGAACGGACTGCTGAAAGCAAGTGAAGGAAAAATATATTTTAACGGAGAAGATATCTATGCAAAAGGATACGACATGAAAAAGCTCCGAAGCAAAGTAGGGCTTGTGTTCCAGTATCCGGAGCATCAGCTGTTCGAGATAGATGTATTTGCAGATGTCTGCTTTGGCCCAAGAAATCTGGGTTTAAGCCAGGAGGATATTGAGAAGCGAGCCACAAAAGCCCTGCAGATGGTTGGCTTGCCTGAGGAATATTATAGACAGTCTCCATTCGAATTGTCCGGTGGTCAGAAACGTCGTGTGGCGATTGCAGGCGTTCTTGCCATGCAACCGGAAATTCTGATCCTGGACGAACCTACAGCAGGTCTGGACCCCAAGGGAAGAGAAGAGATTCTTGACCAGATTAAAAAGTTGCAGAAGGCATCTGGTATTACGGTTCTACTGGTAAGCCACAGCATGGAGGACGTTGCAGAGTATGTGGACCGCATCATTGTTATGAATGGCGGGAAGATTATGTATGATGACGTTCCCAGAGAGGTGTTCAAGTATTATAAGGAACTGGAAGAGGTGGGGCTTGCTGCTCCCCAGGTAACTTATATCATGCACGCTTTGAAGGAGAAGGGACTGAATGTGGATGTAAATGCGACCACAATCGAAGAGGCAACTCGTGAAATTTTGAAAGCCTTGAAGTAGAAGGTTGTAGGAGATTTTATGTTACGAGATATTACATTAGGACAATATTATCAGACGGAGTCTGTGATTCACAAACTGGATCCCAGAGTGAAGCTGGGGGGCACCCTTTTATACATTATCTCACTGTTTTTGTTTGAAAATGTGTGTGGCTATCTATTGGCTGCCCTTTTCCTGGCAGTGGTCATTAAACTGTCCAAAGTACCATTTAAATTCATGGTAAGAGGTATGAGGGCTATCCTTTTCCTGCTGTTACTGACAGTAGTATTTAATCTGTTCTTAACACCGGGAGAACCGCTTATAACCCTTTGGAAGCTGACAATTACTAAGGAAGGCCTGTGGATAGCCATATTTATGGCGATTCGTTTGACATTCCTGATTATCGGTTCGTCCATAATGACGCTGACGACCACGCCCAATAACCTGACAGACGGTATGGAAAAGATGCTCAGTCCATTAAAGGTTTTCAAGGTGCCGGTACACGAAGTGGCTATGATGATGTCCATTGCGCTCAGGTTCATTCCGATTTTACTGGAAGAAACGGATAAGATCATGAAGGCCCAGATTGCCAGAGGGGCGGATTTCGAGTCGGGAAACCTGATGAAAAAGGCCAAAGCCATGGTACCATTACTGGTGCCGTTGTTCATTTCTGCATTTAGAAGAGCAAATGATCTGGCTATGGCTATGGAAGCAAGATGCTACAGAGGCGGCGACGGACGTACCAAGATGAAACCGCTTGTTTATAAGAACGCAGATTACATGGCCTATGGATTTATTGCCGGATATCTGATGCTTAAGGTAATCGTAGGAGTCGTGGCATTTTAAATGCTTCCTGATGGAGCATGTTCGCAGATATGGTGGATGCCATTGTAGATGCAGATGTCACTGAGCGTAAGAGAGTATATAAGAGGATATTCACATATGAGTAAGAAAAGAGTCAGACTGACTGTGGCCTATGATGGCACAGCTTACCATGGCTGGCAGCTACAATCGGGAACGGTTACGATCGAGAGTAAGCTGAATCAGTGTCTGTCAGAGCTGTTAAAGGAAGATATACAGGTCATTGGTGCCAGCCGTACGGATTCCGGTGTCCATGCTTTGGGTAACATTGCGGTATTTGATACAGAAGCCCGCATGCCTGCGGAAAAGATCTCTTATGCCCTGAATCAACGGCTACCGGAGGATATCAGGATCCAGAAGTCCGAGGAAGTGCCTGCAGACTGGCATCCAAGGCGCTGCGAGAGCCGAAAGACCTATGAGTATAGAATTTGTCGTGGCGAGTTTCCGATGCCCGTTAAAAGGCTTTATACGCTGTTTACCTACCATACGCTGGATGTGGAGCGGATGCAGCAGGCTGCCCGTTATCTGGAAGGAAAACATGATTTCAAGAGCTTCTGCCAGACCAAATCCCAGGCAGAGACCACCATACGCACTATCTACAGTGTGGATGTAGTTGAGCAGGACAATGACGTGATCATCCGTGTGTGTGGAAATGGCTTCCTTTACAATATGGTGCGCATCATCGTCGGGACACTGATGGAAGTGGGACAGGGGAAGCAATTACCGGAGGACATTCCTGCCATCCTGGAAAAGAGGGACCGCAGCGCGGCGGGACCTACCGCGCCGGCTCACGGGCTGATGCTGGTAAAGTATGAGTTTCAGGATGATATTGAGGTTAACTAGCCCTTTTGCACGGCAGGGGAATCATTTGTTTTAAAGGGAGAGCAAAAGTCAGAGAAAGATTGGTGCCTTATAGGAACAGGTGCAGAAAAAAGCACAAAAGGCTAAAAATAAAATGAAAAACTCCCAAAAATATGAAAAAAATGATTGACAGAAATACGCCCCTATACTATAATATATCAATGTGTGACGATGTATCACAATGCCTAGTCAAAGCCCCGACGAAGCATTTAGGATATAAGTGTGAGATGTTCCTTTAAGATGTCAAAATACGTCATCTAAGATGAACGATAGCAACAAGATGCTTCTCTCACACAGGAAGAGTGCCTTGCATTCTTCTGGTAATAAAATTTAAATGGTTTCGGAAGATCATGAGGTGTAGCCGGAC
>JAZNXM010000049.1:0-5445 GCA_045593865.1 Acetatifactor sp.
TCCGGTATATCGGTCACATCCACCATAAACTGATCCATACATACACGTCCCAGGATAGGCGCCTTCCTCCCTCTGATAAGAACATATCCTTTATTAGACAGGCTTCTGGGATAACCGTCACCGTAACCCAGAGGAACGGTAGCTACCCTGATAGGTTTGGTTACTGCATACGTACTTCCGTAGCTGACTGCCTGACCGTCCTTCATTTGCTTTATAAAAGCAATATGACTGTGCAGGGATAATGCTGGCTTGAAAGGAATAAGATCCTTACTGACCTCATCCGACGGCATCAGACCATACAAGGTAATACCGGCTCGCACCAGATCCATGTTGGCCTCCGGCAGCTGTACAATACCTGCGCTGTTGGAACAGTGATGAAGAGGAATTTTATAGC
This sequence comes from Acetatifactor sp., assembly GCA_045593865.1. Classification (GTDB taxonomy): domain Bacteria; phylum Bacillota; class Clostridia; order Lachnospirales; family Lachnospiraceae; genus Acetatifactor. Next base: position 395 of record JAZNXM010000049.1, read on the forward strand.
CGACAGCAGCCTCCGCTTTCTCCACAAACTCACTGAAAATACGAACCTGTTCCTTTGCTGAAGAAAGATCCGACATATCCGCACAGGCAAAATGCGTAAAGATACCCTCAATCTTAATGCCCGGTGTACTCAGCGCCTTCTGAACAAAGCGGATACCTTCCTCATCCGGTGTGATACCGATCCGCCCCATACCGGTATCCACCTTAATATGTATCAGGGCATCCCTGCCCTTTTCTACTGCAATACGACCTAATTCTTCCAGCATATCGTACCGAAATGCTGCTACTCTGATCTCCTTCTCTATCAGCATGGGGTAAGCATAGGGAAAGCTGTAGCCTAATATGAGAATGGGCTTCTCTATCCCGGCTTCTCGAAGCTTCAAAGCTTCCTCCGCTGTTGCCACCGCATAGCCAAACAGATAATCCAGCTTTTGTAGTGTTTTCGCGATGGGTACACTTCCATGTCCGTAACCATCTGTCTTTATAACCGCAATCATCTTCGTATCTTTGCGGATATGCTGCTTCATCTGAGCCATATTTTCCAGGATATGATCCAGATTAACTTCCACGTATCCTCTTTGCAAATCCCATTCACGAATATCCATAAATTTACCTTCCTTTCATTCTCACCCGTTTTTTCTTTCATTACCTTTTAAAAGGACCGTTATTGTCTAACAGTCCTCTTTGCTTTTATTGAAATGTATTCACTTAAAAAACTTTCAATCTTCTTCCCGTGGATTTGCACAGCGGATATTATAGGACAGCTTCATCAGACTGTCCGAAAGATGAACATTTTCCACCAATACATCCTTTGGCACGTTTAAATCTACATGCGCAAAATTCCAAAATGCTTTGATTCCTACCTTCATCAGCCTCTCTGCCACTTCTACCGCACCACTCTTTGGAATTGTCAGCACTGCAATATCAACATTGTTACTCTTGACGAACTCCTCCAGTTCTTCCATAGGACGAACTCTGATCCCTCGCACTTCTCTGCCTATTACAGCCGGATTATTGTCGAACATACCACAGAAAATAAAGCCTCTGCGTTCAAAATTTACATAACCGCCCAATGCCTGTCCCAGATTACCAGCTCCGATAATCACAAAACGGTGGGTCTGATCCAGCCCCAGAATCTTACCGATCTCACTGGACAGGTACTGTACATTATAGCCATAACCCTGCTGACCAAACCCCCCAAAATTATTAAAATCCTGTCTTATCTGAGACGCAGTAACCTTCATCAATTCACTTAACTCCTGCGAAGAGATTCTTTCAATCCCCGCATCCTTCAGCTCCCCCAGATATCTGTAATATCTGGGCAGCCTGCTGATGACTGCCTGTGAAATACCTTTTGCTTCCATAACTTCCTCCAACTTAACCATCTATCCGAAACCCACTGCTGCATGATTAATAACAGCCTCTTTTAACATTCAAACTATAATATAATCATTATATACACTCGTCAAAAAAATGTCAAATTATTTGTTAAATGCATCACAATTTCAGCTATAATTCACAAGATATACTATTACTCATAATTTCCCGCCAAATCATCACACATAAAAATTTGACAATCCACCACTCACAATATAAAATAAAAATATTAAACAAGAGAGAGGCTTTTAAAATGATTTTATCCTGTCAGAACATCTCCAAGGCATTTTCAGAAAACAAAGTATTACAGAATGTATCCTTTCACATAGAAGATTACGAAAAGGCTGCCATTGTAGGCATCAACGGTGCTGGTAAGACCACTCTTGTGCGTATCCTGATTGGTGAAATGGAGGCTGACGCAGGTGTGGTTGCTCTTTCCAGAGACAAAACATTCGGTTATCTTGCCCAGAATGCTGCTGTGGATTCCTCCAGAACCATTTATGACGAACTGCTGTCTGTAAAGCAGGAGTTAATTGTTCTGGAAGAAAAGATGCGTGTCTGCGAACAGAATATGAAGCATTCCCGGGGCGAGGAACTGGATGCCCTGATGAATCAGTATACCCTTTATACCCATCAGTTTGAGGCCGGAAATGGTTATGCCTATAAAAGCGAACTGACCGGGGTATTAAAAGGTCTCGGCTTCGAGGAATCTGAGTTCGACAAACCCATTGCAACTCTGTCCGGCGGTCAGAAGACCCGCGTGGCGCTGGGACGACTGTTGCTTTTAAAGCCTGACTTCATCATTCTGGACGAGCCTACCAACCACTTGGATATGAATTCCATTGCCTGGCTGGAAACTTATCTTCTGAATTACAAGGGTGCTGTGCTGATTGTATCCCACGACCGTTATTTTCTGGACCGTATCGCCAGTAAGATTATCGAAATTGATCAGACGAAAGCCACTGTTTTCGACGGTAATTACACCGACTATATTTCCAAAAAAGAGCTTCTGAAGGTAGCTGCCAGGAACGCTTACGAGAATCAGCAGCGTGAAATCAGGCATCAGGAAGAAGTTATCGCCAAGCTGAAATCCTTCAACCGCGAAAAAAGCATCAAACGTGCGGAAAGCCGGGAAAAGATGCTCAACAAAATCGAAGTGCTGGACAAGCCTGCCGAGGTCAAGGCCGATATGCGCCTGAAGCTGACGCCCAGATTTACCAGCGGAAATGATGTACTGACGGCTTGTGACCTGTCCAAGAGTTTCGGTAATAAGAAGCTGTTCCAGCATGTGGACTTTGAAATCAAACGAGGCGAACATGTAGCTATCATCGGCGACAACGGTACCGGCAAGACCACTCTCCTGAAGATATTGAATGAGCTGGTAACGCCTGATACGGGCTCTTTTACCCTGGGTACGAACGTAGAAATCGGCTACTACGACCAAGAGCACCACGTACTTCACTCGGACAAGACATTATTTGAAGAAATATCGGATGCCTATCCGACACTGACCAACACGGAAATCCGCAATGTGCTGGCCGCCTTTTTGTTTGTAGGTGACGATGTATTCAAATGGATCCGTGACCTGAGCGGCGGCGAGCGGGGCCGTGTATCCCTTGCCAAGCTGATGCTGTCTAACGCTAATTTCCTGATCATGGACGAGCCTACAAACCACTTGGATATTATCTCCAAAGAAATTTTGGAAAATGCTTTGAATCACTACGAAGGTACTGTGCTATACGTATCTCATGACCGATATTTTATCAACAAGACTGCCACCAGAATCCTGGATCTGACAGCCAACCAACTGTTTAACTATATAGGCAATTACAATTATTATCTGGAAAAACACGATGCTGTTATGGCAGCTGCATCTGCATATACTGTAGCGCAGACTACTGCCGGCAAACAGACTGCCGGACAAAACACAGCACCTTCCCAGAACAAAATCGACTGGAAAGCCCAGAAGGAAGAACAGGCCCGCCTGCGCAAGCTGGAAAATGACCTGAAGAAATGCGAGGACCGCATCTCCAGACTGGAAGAACGAAACGAATGGATCGATGCAGAAATGTCCAATCCTAAGATTGCCACCAACTCCGTAAAATTGCAGGAATTGGCCAGTGAACAGACCAAAAACAACGAAGAGCTGGAAAAACTGTACGAGCTCTGGGAAGAGCTTGCTGAAGCGACATAAAAAGTGGATTAAAACGAGCTACAAATCGATTCTCGTTTTAACCCACTACCAGTCACAGGTACTTGCTCTACCGGGGGCTTACTTCTCTGTTATGATATGCCTCATGTAGCCCATTAGTGACCATATTTTCATATGCATTGATCATATGCCTGTTGGCCAGTGCTTCCGCCCTGTCAGCATCCTTCGCCTTTATGGCCTCCATGATCTGTTCATGCTCCTCATTTGACTTTGTACCACGTTTTACATTAGCCAGCGTTTTCTTGCGGACACGAAGCACATAGTCATGGAAATCCTTCAGCTGATGCTCCAGCATCTTGGAATTACATGCCTCATACATAATTTCATGGAAACGATTGTCCAACGCCGCCAGCTGTTCATAATGTCCCTTCTGGGCATGAAATTTGGAAAGATATACATTCTCTTCCATTTCCTCCATCTGCTCCAGCGTAATATGCTCTGTTGCCCAACGTGCACACAGCCCTTCCAGTAAAGAACGAATCATATAAATGTCCTTCACATCCTTTTCGGTAATGCCTGTTACATATGCTCCCTTATTCGGCACAATCTGAATCAGCCCTTCCAGCTCCAGCTGCCGAAATGCCTCTCTGACCGGCGTACGGCTGACACCCAGCTCTTCCCCGATAGTCACTTCCTTCAATTCTTCATTTTCACTGTATTTACCGCTTAAAATATCTTCTCTTAAACGATGGAACACTCTTCCTCTCAGAGAATACTTATCCGAAACTTCCTGTTTTACATCATAATTGCCCACTTGAAATCTTCACTCCTCTATAAGCTATACATCAAAAGAATACCCCTTGACACTCTCCTTCTAACACTTATATTACTCCTAATTTCGCTACTTTGCAACATACTGTTCAATGGACATGTCATTTTCCAATAATCTTCTTGCATTTATCATCCCCCAGCCCTGTTTGTTCCAAGATTCCCCCAGATCCTTTGCTGTGTACAGGATTCTTTCCTTTACCTGATTGGGAGACAGCCAGGGCTCCTTAGCAAGCAGCAATGCAGCACAACCTGAAACAATGGGGGTTGCCATGGAAGTACCTGTCTTCTCTGTATAAGATGCTTTCTTGTCTTTTGTATAAGCGTTCCAGCTATAATTACATGACGTAATCAGGGTTCCTGGTGCCACAATATCCGGCTTTCTCACAGAATCAAACCGATTTCCCCTGCCCGAATGTATCTCACATCGATTCTTATCCTCTTTAAAATAATCCCCATCATGACAGCCCACCGTAATTACCTTATTACTTCCGCCAACTGAAGATATACTACCATCTGCCGGCCCCTTATTACCTGCTGCACAGACTACTACGATTCCTTCATCCCATAGACATTCCGTTAAGGTGCGTAATTTCTCCGTAACCTGCCTGTCTTTCAGCTCTCCGATGCCCACAGATATATTCAGGATCCTGATATCCAGCTGCTTTCTGTATCGCCGGATAAATTCCAGGGCT
>JAZNXM010000050.1:0-2506 GCA_045593865.1 Acetatifactor sp.
GACTTAAAAGTTCTATTATTTGCTGTTTTTCGAAAAGAGAGAATCCGATTATTTGTACAATGCTTATTATGCCAAGGAACAGAAGCCCTGTGCAGCAATCAATTATTACAAGATACCCCTGGTGGATTTGGAGATAAGAGAGGCGGAGGAGACCGAGGCGATTCTGTCAATTGATTTTGGTACCTCCAATACCACAGCAGGAACTTATCTGGACTATGGCTACATCAACCAGCATGACAGCAATGACCTGTTGAATGGTGGTGTGAAGCTGGATGCCATAAATGAGGTCCGCTTCATGGACCATACCAAAAAGATTAAGAAATGGGTACCCATGCTGCCTACAGTAGTATCTGTAGTGGATTGTAGTGATGCAAGCAATATCATCTACCATTTCGGTTATGCGGCGAAAAAAGACGCAGAGATTAAGTATTATGATGAATCCTTCAGTATCTTCTATGAGATTAAGCGCTGGGTAAACAGCTACGAATCCAGACAGGAGATTAATGATAAAGCTGGTAATACTGCCTTTGTAAAGCGTGGAGATATAGTAAGGGAGTATTTGCTCTATGTGATCCATTGCGCAGAGCAGAGATTCAAATGTAAGTTTAAGCACCTCCATCTTACCAGCCCGGTGAAGATGAAACGCCAGTACAATCTTATGTTTAAGGATTTGCTGCCTGAGTATGAAATAGACACACAGCATATGCTGGATGAAGGAACAGCGGTTATTTATAATACCATCCACAACCTGATAGAGAAGAAGAAATACTACGACGGAGAGCGGATATCCGCCCTTATCATAGACTGTGGCGGTGGTACTACCGATTTGTCCTCCTGTAATTTCGTGATTGAGAATGACAGCGTATCCTATCGTGTGGATATCGAAACCACCTATGAAAACGGTGATACCAATTTCGGTGGTAACAATATTACCTACCGTATCATGCAGTATATCAAGATTATGTTTGCGGCATTTTACAGCCAGGGTAAGTCCGTGCGTATCGATGATATCATCCAGGTGGCATCGGAGGATATCTTCCGCTATGTGGACGAGTTTGGCAGGGATGCAGTATACGAATATCTGGAAAAGGCATATGACGAAGCGGAGAATATTATCCCTACCAAGTTCAAGAATTATGAGAATCGAACCAGGGATGAATATTTCATGGTGAAGAACAATTTTTACTTCCTGTTTGATATCGCAGACCGCATGAAGAAGCAGTTCTATATGCGTGAGGGTATCATCCGTAACAGCTTCCAGAATAACTATGATAAAGAAGATGATGACCTGAAGGTAACCCAGATTGAAAGATGGAATCTGGTAATCCGAGAGGAAGGCAGACTGGTATATAAGCACTCCTTCCCGGAGGTTATTTTCAATATCAAAGAGATAGAGCTGCTTTTGAAGGCAGATATTTATGAAATCGTAAATAAATTCCTGAATGATTTTTATCAGAGCAGAATATTAGACGAATATTCGATTATCAAGCTGACAGGACAGTCCTGTCGAATCGACATATTCAGGGAAGCATTAAAGGAATTCGTACCCGGCAAGAGTATCGAGTTCAAGCAACAATCCAAGGAGAAGAAGGATATCACAGAGCTGAAGCTGACCTGTGTAAGAGGTGCTATCCAGTATGTAAATGCCAGAAAGATGGGCTTCACGGATGTGCGTCTGTACTACCAGATGCCTTCCATACCCTATTCAGTCAGCGGTTTAACCCATGAAGGTCAGGAGATAAAGCTTATATACAGTCTGGATAGAACACAGACCTATGGACACCTGTCCAGAAACAGCGGCATCCGCCAGCTGGAGCTGTTCCTAAAGGATGGTTCCGGCAATCTGAAGTATCGTTACATATACGATAACAAAGAAGCGGATTACCAGGAAACCACCTACGAGGAAATCCTGGACCGCTATTATGACTACAGCGAGTGTATCCCACAGGACGATATGGACAGCATCTACGAAGGGGAAGTGAAATTCTTCGTATTTGCAGCCAAGGATCAGTGGGGCTTCTTCCTGGTACCCATAACAAGAAGAAATTCCATATTGTGTATCGGCAGAGAGGCATTCTATGCATTTGAAAATGATGCATGGGAGATGGATTTCTTTGACGGATTGAAGTAGTAAAAAGGCAAGAAAAAGGGAAAAAAGATGGAGCAGACAAATAGGACAATTCTTTTTGAAGAGATAAATCCAAATAAGGGAAGCATTTTTACTTTTATACAGGACGAGATGCCAGAGAGTATTTCGGATAATACATTGCAACAAATTAATAGTTATTTGGAAGTGACATCTTTTGAAGAGTGTTTGCAAAAATTCGAACCTACAGTTTTTTTATGCTTTGATTCAGAAAAAAAACAAGTATTCTGTACCTTAAATGAAGATGAGATAAGCTATGGAAGATATGAGGTATGCAGAATTGAGATTAACAAAGCATATCCACTGTTGAGATATTATATAGACCTGATGGAACAAAAAGTTAATCAAGTATGTGATGTG
>JAZNXM010000051.1:0-11361 GCA_045593865.1 Acetatifactor sp.
ATTTAGATATGGGTGTCGGTCAGTTAAATCTGACGTCTGCTCTTACAGGCAAAAGTGATCTTGATTTAGGGGTTGGAGAGTCCAACATAACTGTAATTGGCAATAAGGACGATTATAAACTTGATATAGAAAAAGGTCTTGTCAATAACACCGTAGATGGCACAAGCGTTTCGAATATCAAAGGACAGGGTAACGGTAATAACAGCATAGAGGTTAGTGGCGGTATCGGTGCCATCAACTTGAAATTCAAGGAGTATGACGCAAAATGATATTAGAACTTAAAAACATAGAAAAATCCTTTGGTGTGAAGAAAGTCCTCGTCGGAGTTTCATAGCGGAAGGCAGCAATGTGGTCTTTTTGCAATATTTACTGCTGGACGTTTTTGCAGTGTTGGGATATTATAAAAGGAGAATAAACATATCACAATACCATGAGGCAGCTAGTGTGAAAAATCGAGAGAGAATAATGAGCTTTGTTAAAATAAATAGAATAATAGTGAGTATGGGACTTGTCCTTATGTGGGTTTTCCTTCGAGATATGACAGTTTCTGCAGAAGAGGCAGTATATCAGGATACGGTTATTATGGCAGAGGGGGTTCATAACCCGCAAAGGCTGCAGGATGAGAATCGGGATACCTATAGTACAGCCGGTAAATCGGGAGTGGTAACGGTATTGCGCAGTGATGGAATTGGCGCTGTTTATGTGGAATTTGATCGTATACCGCAGTTATGGACATTAACGGATCCTGTATCACAGGTAAGCGTAACATATGGTAAAAATGGATTTCTTCATGAATTTGTAGATGTGGCATCTTTGTTTGAAGAACCTCCGAAATCCCTTATAATGACGTTTGAGGACGGGACGCAGATAGCGGAGATTTATGGGTTTTCAGAGGGAGATGTGCCATCCTGGGTGCAGATATGGCAGCCCCCCTGCGAGAGTGCAGACCTGCTGCTGATTTCCTCACACTCTGACGATGAACAATTGTTTTTTTCCGGAGTCCTGCCTTATTATGCAGGAGAGATGGGATTAAGGGTGCAGGTGGCATATGTGGTGCAGCATTTTGAAGCCAATGGAGTTGCAAATCATAAAAGACCACATGAACAATTGGATGGTCTTTGGACGGTAGGTGTGAGAAATTATCCGGTAATGTCGGATTTCCCGGATTTATATGCAGAGTCGAAGGATCGTAAGGTGGCTTTTGAGCAGGCTTTAGCGGTTTATGAGTCGGCAGGAATTACTTATAACGATTTTTTGAGCTATATTACAGAATGTTTTCGGCGATTTAAGCCCTTGGTAGTGGTTTCACACGATTTAGCCGGAGAATATGGGCATGGAACCCATGTGGTATGTGCATCTGCCATTACAGAAGCAATAGAATATGCGGCAGACGAAAGCCGGTATCCGGAGAGCTTTGGAGAATATGGTACATGGTCGGTGAAAAAGGTATATTTGCATTTGTATGAGGAAAACCGGATAGTGATGAATTATGATAAACCATTAGAATATTTTGGTGGCAAAACAGCATTTCAAGTGTCACAGGATGGTTTTGCCTGTCATAAAAGTCAGCATTGGACCTGGTTTTACAAGTGGATTTACGGAACGGAAGAAAAACCAATTACAAAAGCAACCGATATAGTGAAATATTCTCCGTGCCTGTACGGATTGTATTATAGCAGCGTTGGATTAGATATTAAGGGTGGAGATTTCTTTGAAAATATCGTAACCTATGAAGAACGCGAGGCGGAAATTGCAAGATTAGAAAAAGAAGCGAAGGAAAAGGAAGAGGCAGAACGCTTGGCAGCAGAGGCTAAGACGAAGGAAGAAGCGGAGCGTCTGGCGGCAGAGGCTAAGGCCAGGGAAGAAGCAGAGCGTCTGGCGGCAGAATTGAGAGAGAAGGAAGAACGTCAAAGGGCGGAAGAGGTACAAAGAAAGAACGCGATTATGATGGGTTCCATAATCGGTATGTTCATTTTGGTAATTATTGTTGGTTTAGGCATTTTTATATATCATGGGCGTGATATCAAGAAAAAAGAAGACTTATAATTAGGGTGATATATTATGTGTACAAAGGAAATTTCAGTAATTATACCGGCATATAAACCGGATGACAAATTGCTTACGACAGTGAGAGAGCTTGTAAAGGAAGGATTTTTGGATATCATTGTTGTAAACGATGGGAGCGGAGAAGCATTTGAACCCGTTTTTGAAGAGGTAAAGAGTATACCGGTGTGTACCGTTTTAGAGCATTCGGTTAATCGGGGTAAGGGAGCCGCTTTAAAGACTGCCATGCAATATATTTTGCAGAATAGGACGCAGACGTGTTGTGTGGTTACTGCGGACGCAGATGGCCAGCATCTGCCCAAAGATATCAAAGGAGTGGCTTTGGAGGCAGGGAAGCAGGGAAAGGTAGTATTCGGGGTACGTGATTTTTCGGATCCCAAGGTTCCTCCGAGGAGTAAGGCGGGAAACAAGATTACCTCCATGGTATTTAGAGGATTCTTTGGAATGAAGCTTCAAGATACCCAGACGGGGCTGCGAGCTTTTCCTGTTAAGTATTTGGCAGACATGATGCAAGTTGCCGGTGACAGGTATGAATATGAAACCAATATGCTGATTTTTATAAACCGGAAAAACATTCCTTATGAACAAGTAAATATAGAAACGGTTTATTTGAATGATAACCAATCTTCACACTTTCGGGCGGTAAGGGATAGTGTCAGGGTTTATGCATTTATACTGAAGTATTTATTCAGCTCGGCGGCAGCGGCAGTGGTTGATGAACTGGCATTTTATGTGTTCAAAAAGCTGGCATTTTTGACGTTTTTACCGATTCCTCTGACAGTTACGTCCGCCTTTTTCGCGAGAGTAATATCTTCGCTTATGAATTTTTGGCTGAATTCCAGGTTGGTTTTCGGCGAAGGAGTCAATAAAATATCCTTGATAAAATATTACATACTGGCAGTTGTCCAGATTGCTGTTTCAGCTATTCTGGTATTGGTAGTGGAGCGTGTTTTACACCTTTCTTCACCTGCATTGTCTACACTTGCAAAAACAATTATTGATACCACGCTGTTCTTTTTTAGTTTCCGTATACAGCATAAGTGGGTTTTTAATAATGCGACAACCAATAATGAGGAATAGATTTTATGAAAAAGATAACTTTTAAAAGAGTATATTTGTCATATGTTCTGCTTTTGATTATAACAGTGCTGGCGGCTCTTTTATATGTGAATAGTGTGCTGCATCAGTATGAGGAGTGTCAGCCGGACAAATATATCAAGAGTGCAGTTGCAGAATTGGTGGACAATGCTGCAAACGGAGCTTTTTGGAGTACTTATTCCATGCCGGAAGTTACCGGTAACAGGTTTGAGAAGCATTTGGATATCCAGGGAAAATATTTATCGTTGTTTTCGGATAAGGACATTGAGTATAAATTAAAACATAGTGTTCAAGCGGATGAACTTTATTATGCAGTCAAAAATAAAGAGCAGGACCTGGCAGAGATTAAGCTAAAAGCGAGAGGTAAAGCAGTTACGAAATTGGCTGTATTGAGCTTTCGGGAATGGCAGATAGAGTATGTTAAGCCTTTATTGGAACCTGAAAGCTATACCATATCTGTTCCCTCAGATTTTGCAGTGTGGGTTAATGATGTTCGGCTATCGAAAGAAGATGGTGCGATGCAGCAGGATGAAATGATAACCTATAACATAAGTGAAGTATATTTTGAACCCAAATTCCGGATTACCGATCATAATGGAGAGTCTGTTAAGTATACCTTGGATGAGAATCAGGTAATTGCGGAGTTTTATGATTATAGGCTGATTCTTCCGGCAACATTAAAGGTTGAAGTGAATGGTAAAGTACGTGTTGGGGAAAAGCTGGAAGAAAATCTTGTTCAATATGACATCCGGCAGCTTACAAAACCGGTGGTACATATATCGGATTCCTTTGGCAATGTCATTTCATACGAAGGTGGAGATGAACTGCCCATGACATATATGAAGGTTTGTGCAGATAACAGGTATGCTGTAAAAGTGGCAGGTAAACCGGTTCCCGAGGAAGTAGTTACCCGTGGGGTAAATCCGGAGTATGATTTGCTGGCAGATTTCGTAGAGGAGCTTCCGCAAATATCGACCTATCATATAGCCGTTTTGGGGGATGATGCAGAAATAAAAGTATACGATAAAAATGGTAATGCTGTAGTTTTGGATCCGACAGAATCGTTCTATGACTTTACAACACAGGCAGAGGGGCACAAAGGGGTGCCACAAGAGGTAAGTCCCCAGGTGGATGTTTTGGATATTGCCCAGAAATGGAGCTTATTTATGTCAAATGACTTGCCATTTGCTGAGATAGAGAAACATTTAATAGCAAAATCATATCAGCACAAGGTAGCCGTTCAGTATGCTACGGGCATTGATATTACCTTTACAAGTGGGCATATACTCAGGGATCCCGCCTTTACAGATAGTTCTGTTACCAATTTCCGGTGGATAGCTAAGGATTGCTTTTCTGTAGATATAAGCTTTGTAAAACATATGGTTTTGCGGAATGGAATAGAGGTAGACGATGCAATGAAAGATCGATTCTATTTTGTGAAATATGATGACACCAACGATAATGTGGACAATCCTGAATGGAAAATCGCAGGTATGAAGGAGATTTTAAACCATGAAAAATAAAGAAGTAAAGAAAGTCTCTTTATGTGGGATTATCGTTACATTATCACTGAGGCTGCTTTTAATGACAGCAACCTTCTTGATTGCTGTGGCAGTTGTGTTGCTTGTTTCCTTAAAGATGTTTTGTTCGGATACCTTTCCCCATGTTCAGCAGACTTTTGTGACGACCATTTTGGAAACGGGTCAGCTTAAGTTTCTGGCATCCTGGTTTATGTCTCCGGAAGAAATTCAAAAAGTGGTTGACCAAAATTCCATGGAAGCCTTTAATGTGCAGATCAATACAGATTTGATTCAAAAAGGCAGCTTTGGAAAAGTAAATGTAGCCGTTGGCAGTGGACAGGAAGACGCAGAAGAAACGGCAGACATTGAGATTATTGAAGTGGCGGGTGCAACCTATACCGGAACCATGATGATCGTAAAAGATCCGTCAAGAATTAGCCTGGCAACCATTTACCCATGGAGAGATAAGGGTGTGACGTTAGACCAGCTGGTAAAAGAAAACGATGCAATAGCAGGTATTAATGGTGGTCTTTATAATTCGGCAAATAATACCGGCGGAAGTCCTTATGGTGTGATTGTTTCCAATGGTGAAATTCAGTATAATAAACCCCAGGAGTTTAAAGGACTGGTATTGATTGGTTTTACGGAAGAACATATTTTGCAGATAGTGGATATTTCTGATAAAAATGAATCTGAGGTAGAACAGTTGGTGGCGGAAATGAAAATCCGGGATGCAGTTACCTTCCAAGAGGAGGCAAGTGATGCAAACAACCATTTTGTGCAGCTGATCATTAACGGCGAGGCAAGAGAAATGAATGGAATGGGGAGTGGTTTGAATCCCCGGACAGCAATCGGTCAGCGGGCAGATGGTGCGGTGCTTATGTTTGTCACAGACGGTCGTGGTAAATCCGGTCATCTTGGGGCATCCAGCGCAGATCTGATTGAAGTGATGCAGGAATTTGATGCGGTAAATGCTGCAAATCTGGATGGCGGCAGTTCTTCCTGTATGTATTATGACAATGCGTATTTGATGACAAGTGTAACCTTTTATTATTCCAATTCCTCATGGAGATTACCAGCAGGGTTTATAGTGAAGTGATTCATAGGCAGAATAGTGGTAGCATTTTACTGCATTTCCAGATATAATATAGGTAAAGGCAGAAGCCGGCTGAAATGGAGCAAGTCCGGTAAGTAAAAAAATCAATAAGGACGGAGAAATATCATGGTAAAGCATATCATTTTATGGCAGTTAAAAGATGAATTTACGCCAGAGGAAAAGGAAAATATCAAAGCAGGTATCAAGGAAAGTCTGGAAGGACTGGCAGGTAAGATTCCCGGTCTGTTGGATATTAAGGTACAGATAACCTGTCTGGAGTCCTCCAATGCAGAAGTAATGCTGGACTCTACTTTTGCAGATGGGGATGCGCTGAAGGGCTATGCGGTACATCCAGCTCATGTTGAGGTGGCTGATACCAAGGTAAGACCTTACACCAAGACCAGATCCTGCATGGATTTCGAAGTGTAAAGTGAGCCATATAAAATTACATAAAAATCTTGTATTTTAGCAACAGTGATATTATAATCACATCTGTATTGTATCTCCAATAATGGGAGAATGATAACAGGAGGAAATAAAAATATGAAATCAAACAAAACGTTCAACATGGTATTGACAGGTCTGTTCATGGCCATCATTATCATCATGGCAACTGTACCCAATATCGGATACATTAATCTGATCCTGATTAAGGTCACGATGGTACATGTGCCAGTCATCATCGGCTCCGTTGTGCTGGGACCCAAACTGGGCGCAGTATTAGGTGCGACATTCGGTATTACCAGTCTGCTGGTCAACACGTTCAGCCCAAGCTTGCTGTCATTCGCATTTTCACCATTTTATCAAGTGGGAAATATCGGAGGAAACGGCTGGAGTGTGGTAATTGCGCTGCTGCCAAGAACACTGGTAGGTATCGTTCCCTATTTTGTATATCGATTATTTGTAAACGTATTACCTGACATAAAAGCAGGGAAAGCCATTTCCCTTGTGGGGGCAGGTGTCAGCGGCGCGATGACCAATACGGTATTGGTAATGAGCCTGATTTATGTCTGCTTCAAGGATGAATTTGCCCTTGCGAAAGATATTTCGACAGATGCAGTCTTCAGTGCAATTCTGGGTATTGTTGCCATGAATGGCATTCCGGAAGCTATCGTAGGCGGTCTGCTTGCCATGCTTGTAGGAGGAGCGTTGCTGAGATTTCGAAAGAACTAAATATGGAAACTGCATAATGTGATGGGTACTGTGAAAATAAATTTTCACATGGAATGTTTTCGGGAAATGGAACATGATTCTGAAAACAGGATGAAGGAGAACGTATGAATCTGAAAGGAAAGACGGTGCTTCTGGCCGTGACCGGAAGTATTGCTGCTTATAAAATTGCAAATCTTGCCAGTATGCTGAAGAAACTGGAGTGTGACGTGCATGTGCTGATGACCCGGAATGCCACCAATTTTATTAATCCGATTACATTTGAAACCTTAACCGGCAATAAGTGCCTTGTGGATACCTTTGACAGAAACTTTCAGTTTAAGGTGGAACACGTTTCCCTTGCCAAGCTGGCGGATGTAGTGCTGGTGGCTCCGGCTTCCGCCAATATGATTGGCAAGCTGGCAAATGGTATTGCGGATGATATGCTGACCACCACCGTTATGGCGTGCAGATGCAAGATTATCCTGTCCCCTGCCATGAACACCAATATGTACAACAACCCCATTGTGCAGGATAATCTGGAAAAGCTGAGAAAGTTTCACTATGAAGTGATCGCTCCGGCCAAGGGATATCTTGCCTGCGGCGATGTGGGCGATGGTAAGATGCCGGCGGAGACGGATTTGCTGGAATATATTCTGAAAGAGATTGCCTGCGAAAAGGACATGGTGGGCAGGAATGTACTGGTAACTGCCGGACCTACTATGGAAAAGATGGATCCGGTGCGTTTTATTACCAATCATTCTACCGGCAAGATGGGGTATGCCATTGCGAAGAATTGTATGCTGCGTGGTGCCAATGTAACCTTGGTTACTGGTAAGACTGCCATAAAACCGCCGAAATTTGTAAAGGTAGTGAATATTACCTCGGCAGAGGAAATGTTCCAGGCGGTTGTGAAGGATTTTGAGGAACAGGATATTGTCATCAAGGCTGCAGCAGTAGCGGATTACAGACCTAAAAATCCGGCGGACGAGAAGGTCAAGAAGAAAGATGGCGAGCTTTCCATTGAACTGGAGAGAACGCAGGACATTTTAGGATATTTGGGTAAACATAAGAAGGAGCAGTTCCTGTGCGGTTTCTCCATGGAAACTGAAAATATGATTGAAAATTCCAAGGCAAAGCTTCGGAAAAAGAATCTGGACATGATCGTGGCAAACAACTTAAAACAGGCGGGAGCCGGTTTTGGTGTGGACACCAATGTGGTTACCATGATTACCAAGGATGCGGTAAAGGAAATGGACATCATGAGCAAGGAAGAAGTGGCGGGAGCAATCGTTGATGAGATCCTCGCAAGGATGTCCCATAGTGCTGTTTTGGATAAAGTCTGAGGACAGTGAAATTGTGGCGAAAATAGAAATAGACACAGTTGAGGATATTGTTATGCCATCTTACAGGGAAGCTACTAAAAAAATCTTAATTATCTGTGTTGCCGCTGCTCTGATGGCAACCAATATCAAGACCTTTGTCCGCACGGGAGGTCTGTATCCGGGCGGTGCAACCGGTCTGACCATACTGGTACAGCATATTGGGGAAATGTTTTTTCACATTACCATCCCCTATACAGTGGCAAATGTGCTGCTGAATGCGCTGCCGATTTATATTGGCTTTCGATTCATTGGAAAGAAATTTACCATGTATTCCTGTCTGATGATATTTCTGACCAATATATTGACGGACTTGATTCCGGGATATGTTATTACCTATGATACCCTGCTCATCAGTGTATTTGGCGGAATTATTAATGGTTTCGTGATCAGTCTGTGTCTGATGGTCAATACTTCCACCGGCGGAACTGATTTCCTATCCATTTATATGTCCCAGAAGAAGGGTATGGACAGCTTTAACATGGTGCTGGGAATCAATATTGTGATTCTTTCTCTGGCGGGTGTATTGTTTGGATGGGATAAGGCATTATATTCCATCATCTTCCAGTTTACATCTACTCAAATATTACATGCACTCTATAAAAAATATCAGCAGCAGACATTGTTTGTAGTGACGAATAAGCCGAAGGAGGTTTGTGATGAGATTTATAAGGTAAGTCATCATGGGGCCACGATCATCCAGGGTGAAGGCTCTTATGAACATTGTGAGCGTTATATGATTTACTCTGTTGTATCCAGTGCGGAGAGCAAGAAGGTTGTAAGTAAAGTAAAGGATATTGACCCGAAGGCATTTGTAAATGTTATGAAGACAGAACAGTTGGCGGGAAGGTTTTATCAGGCACCGAATGAATAAAGTAGTGTTGCAATAAGGATATGTAAAAGCTTGCTTTCTATGAGATAATTAAAAGAGAATGGATGAAATGCTTTAAACAATTATAAAATACAATCCCCGTCTCCGGTTAGGGAGACGGGGATTTAACGTTACATAAAAATGTTTGGATTTCAAAAGGATCTTAAATTACTTATCTCTGATCTCACTGTGCAGCTCCTGTAACGACTTGATTGGGCTGTCAGAGTTGGTTTTGATATAGTGGATACCTTCCGCGGTAGCCCTCGCAGCAGCGATGGTAGTCATGTAAGGAATCTTACCCTTGATAGCAGCCTTGCGTAAGTAACTGTCATCACTTGCGCTGTCCTTGCCGGCAGGGGAGTTGATGATCATGTCAACCTTGCCGTTGGTAATCGCATCCAGTGTGTTAGGACGTCCTTCAGACAATTTCTTGATCCTCTCAGCAGGAATGCCTGCTTCGTTTAGAATATCGCAGTTGCCGCCGGTTGCAAGAATGTGGAAGCCGTCTTCGTGAAGCATTTGAGCAATCTCCACAATTTCTGCTTTATCCTTGCGATTTACGGAAATCAGTACCGTTCCCTCCAGAGGAAGCTTGGATTGTGTTGCTTCCTGAGCCTTGTAGAATGCCTCGCCGTAGGAAGCAGATAAGCCTAATACTTCACCGGTGGAACGCATTTCAGGTCCGAGTAAGGGGTCAACCTCCGGGAACATGTTGAACGGGAAGACAGCTTCTTTCACACCATAGTTCGGAATGTACTGTTCCTTTAATGCAGGGACAGGTGAAGGTCTGCCGGTCAGTTCGGAGGTAATGATATCGGTTGCAAGAGGTACCATGCGGATGTTACATACCTTGGATACAAGCGGAACGGTACGGGATGCACGAGGGTTCGCTTCCAGCACATATACCTTGCCGTTTTCGATCGCATACTGCATGTTCATCAGACCCTTAACATGCATTTCTTCTGCAATCTTTCTGGTATAATCTTTAATGGTTGCCAGATTTTCTTCGGTAATGTGAGCGGAAGGAATGATACAAGCGGAGTCGCCGGAGTGAACACCTGCAAGCTCGATATGCTCCATTACGGCAGGAACAAATGCGTGGGTACCGTCGCTGATGGCATCTGCCTCACACTCAAGGGCGTGATTTAGGAAGCGATCAATCAGAATCGGTCTGTCAGGGGTCACGCCGATAGCAGCGTTCATATAGTTGATCATGCCTTCATCATCGTATACCACTTCCATGCCCCGGCCGCCCAGTACATAGGAAGGACGTACCATGGTAGGATAACCAATTTTGTGAGCGATTTCCAGAGCTTCTTCTACAGTAACTGCCATTCCTGATTCGGGCATAGGGATTTCCAGCTTGTCCATCATTTCGCGGAACAGGTCACGGTCTTCTGCAAGGTCAATAACAGCAGGAGAAGTGCCAAGGATCTTCACGCCGTTTTTCTCTAGGTCTGCTGCCAGATTTAAGGGAGTCTGTCCTCCAAACTGGGCAATTACGCCCAGAGGCTTTTCTTTATTGTAGATACTTAACACATCTTCCAGAGTCAGAGGTTCAAAGTACAGCTTGTCAGAGGTATCATAGTCGGTGGAAACGGTCTCGGGGTTACAGTTCACGATGATGGTTTCAAAACCGAGCTTCTTCAGTGCCAGAGCAGCGTGTACGCAGCAGTAGTCGAATTCAATACCCTGTCCGATACGGTTAGGACCGCCGCCCAGAATCATTACTTTGGGTTTGTCGGTATTCACAGGATTCCTGTCTTCTGCGTTGTAGGTGGAGTAGTAATAAGCATTGTTCTCGGTACCGCTTACGTGTACCCCTTCCCAAGCTTCTTCCACACCTAATGCAATACGCTTGTTACGGATATCTGCTTCAGGAATCTCCAATAACTGGCTTAAATATTTGTCAGAGAAGCCATCCTTCTTAGCCTTGATCAGCAACTCGTCAGCAGGCAGGCTGCCTTTGGACTTGAGAATCTCTTCTTCTTCCTCGACCAGTTCCTGCATCTGTTCGATAAAATAGTGCTTTACCTTGGTAAGCTCATGTATTTCTTCGATTGTAGCACCCTTTCTCAATGCTTCATACATTACGAAGTGACGTTCGCTGGAAGCAGTGATCAGCATTTTTAAGAGCTGTTCCTTGGAAAGCGTATCAAAGTTCTTGGCATGTCCGAGTCC
>JAZNXM010000052.1:0-3505 GCA_045593865.1 Acetatifactor sp.
TCCTAAGAACTATATCATCACAATTATGTCCTGACAAGTTGAAATTGTATCACATATTCATACAAAATGCAAGTTATTTTTACAAAGACTACTCTTGCGTATACATTAGAGAAATATATTATTTTTCTGTATCCATTTTTCCATTCTATACATATTATTCCTGCGTTACACTAATCCTTCTTATATTTCAGCACTACTGCTGAAGTCTTTGGCAAGGTAATAGAAATCTTGCCCGCCTTGATTTCATATTCCTTATTTTCCAGAGTATAACCATTGTCATCCGTAGCAATCAACTGGACCATAGTACCCTCTTTCGGTGTACCGGCCTCCCACACGGATACAGTCTTTGTAATCTCATGATGATTGTTGTTGACGAGAACCACACACTGGTCCTGACGGTCAAATCTGCCGTAAGCCAGATAATTGTAATCTGCGTCAATATATTTTATGGAACCCTTGCGCAGTGCAGGTATACCCTTACGGATACGGATGATATCCTTATGAAAGGCTATCATGTCCATATCCTCACGGCCCCAGGGATACGTCCTGCGGTTGTCAGGATCCGTAAAACCGCACAATCCAGCTTCATCTCCATAATAAATAGTAGGTGCACCCATCCAGGTCATCTGCATTACCACAGCCTCCCTAAAAACTGCCTTGTTCACATCCTGGTTGGCAGCCTCTGCCCCCAGAGTAGCGGTTCGTCCCACCTTGTGGTTGGTTCTGGTCAGGAAACGGGAGTGGTCATGGTTGGACAATTCATTCATGGCAACCTGCCAGCTGGGCATGGAAAAATTGGCGGTGTGATGCTTCATGGCACTCCAGAAACAGTCTGCATTGCCCAGCAGATCCTCCCGGTAATCATCATTGTGCTTCTCCATACCAGTTAAAAACCAGCTGATGGGTTCCATGAACGCATCATAGTTCATTACCGTGTCCCATTCATTCCCCTGCAGCCAGTCTCTGGTATTTCCATAGTGCTCCGCCAGGATGATGGCTTCCGGATTGGCCTCCTTTACCACACTGCGAAATTCCTGCCAGAAATGATGGTTAAACTCCGGAGAATGTCCCAAATCCGCAGCCACATCCAGCCTCCAGCCGTCCGCATTAAAGGGAGGAGAGACCCATTTTGCAGCAATCTGCAGCACATACTCAAACAGCTCCCTTGAGCCCTCGTAATTCAGCTTGGGCAAGGTGTCATGCCCCCACCAGCCGTCATAATTACGGTTATACGGCCAATTCTCTCCACAAAATGCAAAATAATTTCTGTAAGGACTGTCCCCGGCAACATACGCTCCTTTGGCATACCCGGATGCGTTCTCGTAAATACGCTCCCTGTCGATCCATTTGTTGAAGGAACCACAGTGATTGAATACACCGTCCAGAATCACCCGGATTCCCCTTTTATGGGCTTCCTCTACCACCTTGATAAACAATGCATTGCCGGCTTCCAGATTTGCCTTGTTGGTTACCCTGTTGATATACCTGCCTGCATGCGTATTGTCCTTGTCGCCGGGCTGTAGCAATTCCCCCTGATCTTCTACGATCTTACCAAAATGAGGATCGATATAATCATAATCCTGAATATCATACTTATGATTGGAAGGAGATACGAACAGGGGATTAAAGTATATAACTTCCACACCCAGATCCTGCAGATAATCCATCTTATTCAGAACACCCTGCAGGTCTCCTCCGTAAAACTCACGCACGTCCATCTGTGCCGGATAGCGATACCAGTCCTCCACATGGTGCACATGCTCTCCGATATAATTGTATTCATCCGTCAGCACATCATTCAATGGATCTCCATTGCAGAAACGATCCACATAAATCTGATACATGACTGCGCCCTTTGCCCATTCGGGAGTCTTAAATCCGGGAAAAATCACAAAATCATAGTATTCGTTGCTGTCCTTTGTGATTCCCCTGGTATCAAAAATCGCACTGATCTTGCCGGTTTCCACAACAAAATGATAATTTACCTTTTCCTCTGTTAGCTGAAGCTCATATTCATAAAAATCAAAGCATTCGTCTGATTCTGCCTTTTTCATAAGATAGGGCTGATTTTTATATATAAATAATACCCGATCCACATTATCCTTAGCCGTGCGGAAACGGATCGTTACGATTTCGAAAGGATCCGGCTGGGCAGGTGTTACGTAATTCTCGGTCGTGTCGCTAAACAAACCTCTTCTGTTAAAAACCGGTCTCATTGATGCAATGTACAGCTGGTTGTATTCAGGCCTTCTTAACTGATTCAAGTCCATTTTGTGCACCCCTTATTATTCTTTTATGTTACCAGGCAAATGCAACAGGGCTTACATTCCGATCTGATGCGAAAATATTGGAATTGCCCGCGTTTTACAATACTCTGTTTCTATTTTACTGGAAAGAATGGGGAACTGCAAGGGAAATGTAAAATATGTTTATGCCATATTTGTGCAATTAACATAATTTTACCTTATAAAGGAAAAAAGACAGCCGGGATAGCTGTCCTTTTTAGAGAAGGTATTTCTTTCTTATGGGGTATAGCAAAAAACTATATATAATGTATTGGGGGGGGTTACAAGTATTATAATACCAGCAGCCTGGCATTATTGCAATCCACCATATTCACAAATATTACAATTTTTATAATTAGTTTTTGTACACTTTTACCAAATCGGGCATTTCTGACTTTCATTATTCAGCCTCGACAACTCCCTCATCCCCAAAAAGCGCTTCAAACTCCTCCCTTCCGATCTTCTCTTTCTCCAAAAGAAGCTGGGCACAGGTATGAAGCACCGCTTCATTTTCCAGAATAATCTCTTTCGCCTTGGCATAGCAATCATCGATGATTGCTTTGACTTCCATATCAATAGCACCGGAGACTGCCTCGCTGTGACCTTTCGCATGGGCAAGGTCACGGCCGATAAATACTTCTTCGTCGTCATCATCGTAGCAGATCACACCGATGTTCTCTGACATGCCGAAGCGGGTAACCATATGTCTTGCAACCTTGGTGGCACGCTTGATATCACTGGAAGCACCTGTGGTAATATCCTTGAAAATAATCTCCTCGGCGATTCGACCGCCCAGGGAAACCATAATATCCTGAAGCATACGTCCCTTTGTCAGGAACATTTCATCCTTTTTGGGCAGCGGCATGGTATAACCTGCCGCACCTGCTCCCGTAGGGATGATGGATACGGTATAAACCGGTCCCACATCCGGCAGCTTGTGGAACAGAATGGCATGACCGGCCTCATGATACGCGGTAATCCTCTTTTCCTTGTGGGAAATAATGCGGCTCTTCTTCTCCGCACCGATACCTACCTTTACGAAGGAGCGTTGAATATCCGCCTGTTTGATAAATGCTCTTCCTTCTTTTGCTGCACATATAGCAGCTTCATTTAAAAGATTTTCCAGGTCTGCACCGGTAAAACCGGCCGTTGTTTGGGCAACCTGCTTCAGATCCACATCCTCTGCCAGGGGCTTGTTCTTGGCATGAACCTTCAGGATA
>JAZNXM010000053.1:0-18845 GCA_045593865.1 Acetatifactor sp.
GTTGAATGTTCAATATATGAAGAATAATGGTGTTATCAAGCATAACCCTTCAAAGTCCTGCATAAAATGTAGAAATCGGCTTTGAGGGGTTCTTTTTTTGAAAGATTATATTGAAGAACGGGCAATCAATATTGCTAATTATATTATTGAGAGCAATGCCACAGTGAGACAGACTGCAAGAGAATTTGGAGTGAGCAAGAGTACGGTACATAAAGGTTGCGTAGAGCGCCTCGTCATGATTAACCCATCTCTGGCAACGGAAGTACGTAAGGTGCTGAACGCCAATAAGGCGGAAAGGCATATCCGAGGAGGGCTTGCAACAAAAGAAAAATATCTGCATCAGCACAGCGTAAAAAGATAGGTAATTCCTGCTCTGCTTCACAGTGTCGGAAGGCAGAAAACGGGCCTCATTGAGCGCAGTTTTCATTTCAAAACGAAAAAACAGGCTGTCAAACTGACAGCCTGCACTGTTGAGCTTAGACTCATTCCACTTCAAAATGTACCCATTGGTACAATACTTATCTGTTATTGATAATCTTGGTCAATTCTACAGGATCAACGATCTTGCCGTCTTTGTAAACTCGCATATTGCCGGAAGCGATCTCATCGATCAGGATAACTTCGTCTTTGTTGTAACCGAATTCGAATTTGATGTCCCATAAATCAAGACCAATGGACTTTAAGTCATCTGCTACAATCTTGGTAATCTTCAAGGTCTGTTCCTTCATGCTTTCAAACATTGCAGGAGTCATAACGCCCAGTGCAGCGAGACCTTCGCTTGTTACAAGTGGATCCCCTTTCGCATCGTTCTTGAATGTACATTCAACATAACCGCCTTCTAATGGAGTGCCATCTTTGATGTACTCGCCATATCTGCGGATAAAGCTTCCGGTGGCAACCAAACGGCAGATAACTTCGAGGCCATGACCGAATACCGTTGCAGGAAGTACTTCCATGGTAGCGTCTTCAAGATTAGCACTTACATAGTGAGTCTTGATGCCGGCTTCCTTCAATAATTCAAAATAGTGGATAGAAGTTTCCAGATTCGCCTTACCGATGCCTTCGATGGTTAAACCAACACTGTTCTCACCTGGATCGAATACGCCGTCTTTACCGGTACAGTCATCTTTGAATTTCAACATTACATTGCCGTTGTCAAGGCTGAATACGTCTTTTGTCTTTCCTTCGTAAATCTTTTTCATTGTTAGATATCTCCTCGGTGTTTGAAATAGAAACATAAATAGAAACATTTCTCAATAATACGTTATCACAATTTCTCTCCCTTGACAATAATTTTTTTGCACGATATAATCGCAAAATTCAGGACGATTTTGGGAAAAATTTGATAATGTAAGAAGGAATCCTTAACGGATCAATACATACAACAGTTGTAGATAAAATGTAACTTGACAAAATTAGGGAATTATTATAATTTACTTTAGTAGTAAGGTAAATCGGTTAAAAGGAAACTGTTTACAAAATTTTTAACAAGGAGAATGCAATTACCATTTGAGATGGTCGGATTGTACGTGGTAGGATGATGGAACAAATAAAAGGCGCTATTTTTGATATGGATGGAACCCTCATAGATTCGCTTATGCTGTGGGAAAGATTGTGGAAAGAATTCGGAGACAGGTATTTGAACGGTAATAAGTTTGAGCCGGCGCTTGAAGTGGACAAGGCCTTGAGAACTATGCCTCTGAGAGAGGGAATGGAGTATCTGCACGAAAGCTGCAATATTGGCAGCAGCGGCGAAGAATTATTTCACGTTACAACGGAGTTTTTCCATAACTTTTATAAAAACGAAGTGCAGCTCAAAAAGGGAGCGAAAGAGTTTTTGGATTATTGCTATGAAAAGAATGTTAAGATGTGCATTGCCTCAGCAACCGACCCGGTTTTGGTGGCGTCTGCATTAAAGCATTGCAATATTGATAAATATTTTTCTAAAATTTGTTCCTGCGGCGAACTGGGAAAAGGAAAAGAATGTCCCGATGTATATCTGCTTGCCTTGGAATATCTGGGCACGCCATTGGAGGAGACATGGGTTTTTGAAGATTCCAGTGTTGCACTTACTACGGCCGTTGACGCAGGATTTCCCACAGTTGGGATTTATGACAAGTATAATTACGGACAGGACATTGTTAAGAAAAAGGCAACCATTTATGTGGCGGATGGGGAGACACTGTCAAAACTGATAGATTGAGATAATTTATTATTTTACATAATTACTATGTATCAACAATAGCGTGGAATATTGAGGGGACAATATATTTATTGAGTATTCTGACGTTTTTTGTTATGATAGATATATAACTATCAACAGGAATGAAAACAAAATGTTCAGTCGGGATTTGTAGCGGAAAGGAATCCGTAAGCTTATTCGTCCGAGGCATTGGGAGGCAAATGAATTCTTACCCTAACATCAACATGAGGCAAACCGGAAAAAGAATGGAAGCGGCTATAAAAACAGCGGGAATAGATGTGAAAACACTTCAGGAATATCTGCATTTATCATGTCCTCAGCCAATCTATCGGTGGTTCAAAGGACAGGTGTTACCGTCGGTAGACCATTTATATGTGATCAGTCGCCTTCTGGGAATGCATATGGAGGAATTGCTTGTGCCAAAACAAAGGGAAGATGTTGTTTTCATGAGCAATGCCGCCGGAATACGGGCAGAGATCCGAATCTGGTCTTATTATGAAAGGTTGTGTGGAATAGCAGCATGAGCTTTGGACTAAAAGTCCAATGACAAAATACTTGACAATATATTATCCTCTTATCAGAGCCAAAAATTGGCGAAGATAGGAGGATTTTGTATGGGAACAAACTACAATCTGATCAGTACAAACAAAGCGTGGGTGGTAAAGTATTTCGGGGAAAGATATGCGGATGAATGGACACTGGTGGATAAACCATTCTTTGGATATGCAGTTCATATCGGCAAACGTTCTGACGGATGGAAACCGTTATTTCAGACTCATAATAAGGCATATCGCTCGGTAAATGACATGATCATATTTTTGCGGCGAGAGGAAGGGAAATACCAAATATTTGATGAATACTATAGGGAAATGGACGTCGACGGGCTGGTGACAGAACTGGTCAATTGGGGCGACACTCAGAAAAAGCGCCGGTTAAAGTATGTGGAGGGAATGTTGCTGGAGGATCTGAATGGGGAGCTTATGACGCCGGTTGATCATATTGAGTACAGTAAGCTGGATGTCCGGCGCAGCAGCAGACGGCCACATTATTGGCGGGATCGGGATGGATATAATTTTAAGGATGGGTATTTTTGTTAGAGACAGCAAGTAATAAAGTGCCCTGCAGGCAGATGATAGGAGGATGTACGTCAGACAAACGAGTCGCACCAGGATAAGGGGAAGCGACTCGTTTGCTTTCAGATATCAATATCCAATTATAAATTAAAATACTTATCAAACTCCGCAGGATGAGGAATTGCATTCATCTGCAGACATTCCTTCCTCTTAAGTGCAATAAAGTTCTTGATCAGATGCTCAGGGAATACGCCGCCGGCAGTCAGGTAATCATGGTCTGCCTCCAATGCATCCAGTGCGTCCTCAAGGCGGGTAGGCAATGAAGTCAATTTCGCCTTTTCTTCATCGGATAAAGAATACAGATTAAAATCGTAAGGCCCCCAACCATTTTCGTGAGGATCGATCTGATTCTTGATGCCATCCAGACCTGCCATCAGGAGTGCTGCATAGCAGAAGTAAGGATTACAGGTTGCGTCCGGATTACGGAGCTCAAAACGGCGCAGATTCGGTGTTTTAGTATATGCAGGGATGCGGATAACAGCGCTGCGGTTTGAGGTGGCATAGCCCACGGTAACAGGAGCTTCGAAGCCGGGAACCAGTCTCTTGAAGGAGTTGGTGCTTGGGTTAGTGATAGCACAGAGGGAAGCGATGTGCTTCAGCAGACCGCCCATGAAGTAGTGAGCGGTTTTACTCAGGTGTGAGTAGCCATCGTTATCGGAGAAAACAGGCTGACCGTCTTTTAACAGCAGCATATGTACATGCATTCCGTTGCCGGCCTCTCCATAAACAGGCTTTGGCATAAAAGTAGCAGCTTTGCCGTATTTCAGTGCAGTATTGTGAATTACATATTTAATCATCATGGAAGCGTCAGCCATCTTGGACATCTGCCCCAGCATAGGTTCGATTTCGAACTGACCGGCAGCACCCACTTCCGGATGATGGTATTTTACTGCGATCCCCATTTTTTCCAGTTCCAGACACATTTCAGAGCGGCATTCGTAGGTACGGTCAAAAGGCTTCGCGATATGATAGTTTTTCTGATGCGGAACAACACAGCCTTTGCCTTCGGTGGCACTGTTCCAGTATGCTTGCTCAGCGTTCACGGACATGCTGATGTTCTTGGGCTGAACGGACCAGCCAACCTGGTCAAACAGGTGGAATTCGAATTCCGGCAAAATCAACATGACGTCGGCGATTCCCAGATCTTTCATGTACTGCTCAGCGGCCTGTACGATATTTCTTGGGTACTGGGCCAGAGGACGATTTTCGGGATAATCGATAATCATGGCATTTCCGGTAATGGACAGTGTAGGAATTTCGCAGTATGGATCCATGACCGCGGTGTCGAGGTCTGGAATGAAAACCATGTCGCTCTTTTCTACGACTGCATAACCGTAGTTGGATGCGTCGAAGCCGATACCGTCTTTCATGGTATCCGGTGTAAACTGGGACGCAGGGATGGTTACGTGGCGGAACTGGCCGTTGATGTCGACAATCTTGAAGTCAACCATCTTGATGTCCTGTTCCTGAATCTGTTTCATGATGTCTTCTGCAGTTTTTTTCATTGTTTCCCTCTTTTCTGCATTTCACAAGCTTGCTTGCGAAACGATGTTCAAATGTAGATTGATAACGATTCATGTTAATCATAGAATATATGAAAATAAGCGGAAATGCAATCCTTATAATCGGAAAATGTGGATTCTTTCCGTGTTGTAAAGAATTTTTTATCCGTGCTGTAATCCGTGTTGTAAAGTGTTTCTTTTTGTTGACCTTACTGCTTTCCTCTGCTATAATCGGTTTAATGAGTAAAAGCGTTAAAGCGATGAAATATCAAAGAGGAATCACATCAGGAAAACGCTGTAAATCATGAATGAATGAGAGGAACGAATTATGCCGATCACAGAATTTTTAGAGAGAAATGCCAGACAATATCCAAACGATGTCTGCCTGGTAGAAATCAACCCGGAAATCAAGGAGGATCGAAGGGTTACCTGGAAAGAATATGAGCTGATTGAGCCCAGTCCTAAGACCAGCTATCGTCGTGAGATCACATGGAGTGTATTCAACGAGAAGGCCAATCGTTTTGCCAATCTTTTGCTTCAAAGAGGAATCAAAAAGGGAGATAAGGTTGCAATTCTGATGATGAATGGTCTGGAATGGCTGCCGATTTATTTTGGTGTTCTGAAGACGGGTGCACTTGCAGTGCCGCTGAACTTCCGTTATTCCGCAGATGAAATTGAATATTGTGTAAATCTGGCGGAAGTGGATGTTCTGGTGTTCAGTAATCCTTTTATCGGACGTGTGGAGGAGATTGCCGACCGCATCAGTAAGGGAAGACTGCTGATCTATGTAGGCGAAGGCTGTCCCGGGTTTGCGGATGACTATAATTCTCTATCCGCAAACTGTTCCAGCCAGTCACCAGCCATTGCACTTTTTGAAGACGATGATGCAGCAATTTATTTTTCTTCAGGAACCACCGGTTTTCCGAAGGCAATTTTACATAAACACAGAAGCTTGACACATTCCTGCCTGGTAGAGCAGAACCATCATGGTCAGCAGAGGGAAGATGTATTTCTTTGCATTCCTCCTCTGTATCATACCGGTGCCAAGATGCACTGGTTCGGAAGTCTGCTTTCCGGCAGTAAGGCAGTGCTCTTAAAAGGTACCAAGCCGGAATTTATTCTGGATGCAGTTTCCAGGGAGAAATGTACCATTGTATGGCTTCTGGTTCCCTGGGCGCAGGATATTCTGGAGGCCATCGAAAGCGGCAAAGTGAATCTGGAGGAATACGAACTGGAGCAGTGGCGTTTGATGCACATCGGTGCACAGCCTGTCCCTCAGAGTCTGATCAGGAAGTGGAAGAGCATTTTTCCGAATCATGCATACGATACCAACTATGGTCTTTCCGAGTCCATCGGACCCGGCTGTGTACACCTTGGTGTGGAGAATATTCACAAGGTAGGTGCCATCGGCAAGGCCGGCTATGGCTGGGAAGTGAAAATTGTGGACGAACAGCGAAACACCGTGAAGAAGGGCGAGGTGGGCGAGCTGGCGGTAAAAGGTCCCGGTGTAATGACCTGTTACTATCGCGATGAGAAGGCGACCAATGAAGTGCTGGGCGACGGATGGCTTTTTACCGGAGATATGGCGCAGGAAGACGAGGATGGCTTTATTTTCCTGGTAGACCGTAAGAAGGATGTCATCATCAGCGGTGGTGAGAACCTGTATCCGGTACAGATTGAAGACTTTGTCCGTACCAACGATAAGGTACATGACGTTGCTGTTATTGGTCTGAAACATAAACGTCTTGGTGAAATTCCAGCAGCAATTATCGAGCTAAAAGAGGGGATGAGCATGACAGAGGAAGAGATGAACGACTACTGTATGACATTGCCAAGATATAAACGTCCCCACGTAATTATTTTTGCAGAGATTCCACGGAATCCTACGGGCAAGATCGAAAAGCCGAAGCTGCGTGAAATGTATGGTGCGACAAGCCTGGTTGCAGATCAGAACCGGGGTTAGATAAATTAACACATGAAAGGAACAGAAATATGAGCGAAGTAAAAATAATGCTGGGCAATGAGGCCATTGCCAGAGGTGCATATGAAGCGGGTGTAAAGGTATCCGCAGCATATCCCGGCACCCCCAGTACAGAAATCAGCGAAAATATCGTAAATTATCCTGAAATATATGCAGAATGGTCACCCAATGAGAAGGTGGCGATGGAAGTAGCTATCGGTGCGTCTATCAGTGGTGTGCGTGCCATGGCATCCATGAAGCACGTAGGGGTGAACGTGGCATCCGACCCTCTTTATACTATCTCTTATGCAGGTGTAAACGGCGGTCTGGTATTGGTGGCAGCAGACGACCCCGGGCTGTATTCTTCTCAGAATGAGCAGGATACCAGATGTGTGGCGAGAGCAGCCATGGTGCCGGTATTGGAGCCATCCGATTCTCAGGAAGCAAAGGATTTCATGAAGTATGCCTTTGACCTGTCTGAAAAATACGACACTCCTGTCATTCTCCGAACAACCACCCGTTTATCCCATTCTCAGGGACCGGTTACTTTAGAGGAAAGATGTGAGCCGATCGATATCCCTTATGAGAGAAATGTAAGTAAGTATGTGATGATGCCGGGCAACGCAAAGCAGCGTCATCTGTTTGTAGAGCAGAGACTGAAGGACATGGCGGCAGACGCCTGCGATATGCCGATCAATAAAGTGGAAATGAATGATACTGGGATTGGTTTTATTACCAGTGGTATCGCTTATCAGTATGTGAAGGAAGCCTGTCCGGAAGCATCTGTTTTAAAGCTGGGTCTGGTACATCCCCTTCCCAGAAAATTGATTGAGGAGTTTGCTTCTAAGGTAGAGACTTTATACATATTTGAAGAGCTGGAGCCGGTATTTGAAGAGCAGATCAAATCCTGGGGTATCAAGTGCATTGGTAAGGAAATCTTCACCGTTCAGGGCGAATACAGTGCAAATATGATCCGCAAGGCAGTATTGAAGGAAGAAATGGAACTGAAGGCACCTGCGCAGGTACCTGCGAGACCGCCAATTCTTTGTCCCGGCTGTCCGCACAGAAGCGTTTACTCTGTACTGAACAAGCTGAAAATCCATGCGGCAGGCGATATCGGATGTTACACCTTAGGTGCAGTTGCACCTCTTAGTGTGGTGGATACTACTGTTTGTATGGGTGCAAGTATTTCCACACTGCATGGTATGGAAAAAGCTAAGGGAAAGGAGTATATCAAGAATTGGGTAGCAGTGATCGGTGATTCCACCTTTATGCACACCGGTATCAATTCCCTGATGAATATGGTTTATAACCAGGGAACCGGAACCGTAATGATTCTGGATAACTTCACCACCGGTATGACCGGTCATCAGGATCACGCGGCTACCGGCAAGACTTTGATGGGTGAGGTAGTACCTGCTATCAATATTTACCATATGTGCAAAGCCATGGGTATCAAGAACGTGGTGGAAGTGAATGCATTTGATACTGCTCAGTTGGAGAAGATAGTCAAGGAAGAAGTTGCAAAGGATGAAGTATCCGTTATCATTACAAAAGCACCTTGTGTTCTCTTGAAGGGTAATAAATTTACTACAAAGTGCAAGCCGGTGCCCGAAAAATGTAAGAAATGCGGCATGTGCTTAAAGCCGGGCTGCCCGGCACTGACAAGGAATGCAGACGGCACCATTTCTATCGATGCTACCATGTGTAATGGCTGCGGACTTTGCAAGGGAATTTGTAAATTTGATGCCATTGAAACGGTGGATGCATAGTTGTCGGCTTATTGCAAGACGTTCGGAATCATATGTTATTAGTGAGAGAGGAATAATTCATGGAAAAAAACACAAAAAATATTATGATTGTAGGTGTAGGCGGACAGGGTACCCTGCTGACCAGCCGAATCTTAGGCGGTATTACCGTGGCTGCCGGTTATGATGTAAAACTCTCCGAGGTGCATGGTATGGCGCAGCGAGGAGGCAGTGTCGTTACCTTTGTACGCTATGGTGAGAAGGTTGCTGAACCGATCGTGGAGGAGGGTCAGGCAGACGTATTGATTGCGTTTGAAAAGCTGGAAGCACTCCGCTATGCACATTTCTTAAAGAAGGATGGTGCGATTGTAGTCAACGAGCATCGTATCGATCCGATTACTGTAGTGACCGGTGCAGCAAGCTATCCGGAAAATATCATTGAAAAGCTGGAAAGTGAATATAAAGTATATAAAGTGAATGCTATGGAAGAAGCTCTGAAGCTTGGCAATTCCAAGGTATTTAACATCATCGTGCTGGGTGTGGCTGCAAGACATATGGATTTCTCCAGGGAAGCATGGCTGGAAGTAATCGAGAAGACCGTTCCACCTAAAACTGTGGAGATTAATAAAAAAGCATTTTTGCTGGGATTTGAGGGCTAAACAATGGTAATAGATTTTCATACCCATATCTTCCCGGATGCTATTGCACCAAAGACCATGGCGGCACTGGAGAATAAGGCCGGAATCAAAGCAGCGACAGACGGAACATTGAATGGACTTCTGGAATCCCAGGAAATTGAGAACATTCTGTCAAACAATGCAAAAAAGTTATTGAAATTGAATTAATTTGCGAAGAAACCCTTGCAATTTCAGCAAGGGTTTTGTATAATTAAATTACTTTATTGCTTTAAAGCGTTGTACTTTTAAAGTTTAAAGCGTTGTGCTTTAAATTATTAAAGCGCAAAAGTAAGTGTAAAACGGAGGTATCGAGATGATTATTAAAGTTCTTTTCTTGATTATTTTCTTTGCAATTATGATTGCAGTAGGTTTATATTCAAGAAAACATGCAACCAATGTAAATGACTTCGTACTGGGCGGAAGAAGCGTAGGCCCATGGCTGACCGCTTTTGCCTATGGTACATCTTATTTTTCGGCAGTAGTATTCGTAGGTTATGCCGGACAGTTCGGTTATAAATACGGTTTATCCGCTACCTGGATCGGTATCGGCAATGCGGTCATCGGTTCCCTGTTGGCATGGATCATTCTGGGCAGAAGAACAAGAGTTATGACCAAGAAACTTTCCGCAGCCACCATGCCGGATTATTTCGGAAAGCGCTATGATTCCAATGCGCTGAGAATTGCAGCTTCCGCAATCTCCTTTATTTTCCTGATTCCTTATACCGCATCTGTATATAACGGTCTTTCCAGACTGTTCGGAATGGCTTTTGATATTCCTTACTCCGTATGTGTTATCGTAATGGCGGCATTGACCGGTGTATATGTAATCCTCGGCGGTTACATGGCGACTGCTATCAATGACTTTATTCAGGGTACTGTCATGTTATTTGGTATTGTAGCTGTTATTATAGCGGTGCTGAATGGACAGGGCGGCTTCTATGAAGCAGTTAA
The DNA here is from genome assembly GCA_045593865.1 of Acetatifactor sp. Taxonomy (GTDB): domain Bacteria; phylum Bacillota; class Clostridia; order Lachnospirales; family Lachnospiraceae; genus Acetatifactor. The sequence goes on from JAZNXM010000053.1 coordinate 10,175, forward strand.
GAATCTGGCTGAAATTGAAAGTGATGTTGCACTTACATTGGGACAGAAGGGTGTATTTACCTCTTTCTTCGGTCCGGACCTTCCCAACCTGATCGGTGTAGTTGTTCTGACTTCTCTGGGTACCTGGGGGCTTCCGCAGATGGTACATAAGTTCTACGCGATCAAGGATGAAAAATCGATTAAGAGCGGTACGATTATTTCTACAATCTTTGCAATCGTAGTATCCGGTGGATGCTATTATCTGGGCGGTTTTGCACGTTTGTTTGATATTCCCGCTATTTATGCGGAAGATGGTAGCATTATTTACGACGCGATCATTCCAAGTATGCTTTCCACATTGCCTGATCTCCTGATTGGTATTGTAATCGTGCTGGTATTGTCCGCATCCATGTCAACCTTATCATCCTTGGTATTGACCTCCAGTTCCACTTTGACACTGGACTTTATCAAAGGCAATATCATCAAACATATGGATGAAAAGAAGCAGCTTCTTTGGATGAGAGTGCTGTTAGTATTCTTCATTGTTATTAGTGTAATTATCGCACTGGATCCGCCGACCTTTATCGCGCAGCTCATGGGTATTTCATGGGGTGCACTGGCAGGTGCATTCCTGGCACCGTTTATGTATGGTCTGTACTGGAAGGGTGTTACGAAGGCATCTGTTTGGGCAAGCTTTGCATGCGGCGTACTTTTGACCGTATCCAATATGTTTTTTAAATTCATTGCATCACCGATTAACGCAGGTGCGATTGCAATGGTAGCCGGATTGATCGTAGTACCGATTGTCAGTCTGGTTACACCTAAGATGGATAAGAGGAAGGTAGATGAAGTTTTTGAGTGCTTTAATGAGACGGTTACCGTAAGTAAAAAGAAAGCTATCGAAGAGTAAATAATAAAATATATGAAAAAAAGCGAGACCGCACCGGGGGAAGACTCCGATGCGGTTTTCGCTTTATTGTTCAAGAATTTATTTGAGTAGTCCTTCAAAATATGAACAGGAAGGATGTGTTATCTGTTTATATCTGCCCATTAGCGCAGGTCTTTTATACCTTGATCCAACCCATTGCCTCTGATACAGCAAAAAGCAGAATCAGAACCAAACAGATCGGTGCGCCCCATTTCAACATTATAATGTAGAATTTCTTTTCCCTGAAGGGTTTGTTGTTCTCCACTTCATCAATAATTGCCTGTGGCTTGACGAAGAAGCCAATGCAGATACAGGTCAGCAGAGCTGCGATGGGCATCAATACACTGTTGCTCAGAAAATCAAAGAAATCCAATAGCCCTAAACCGATAATTTGAATAAAGCTTAAAGGTCCGAAACCAAGAGAAATAATTGCTCCCATGATAAGTATATAAGCACTGGCCATGAGGGTAGCTTTCTTTCTGTTCCAATGCAGCTTGTCGCAGAGAATGGAAACACAGGTTTCCAAAAGGGAAATGGAAGAGGTCAGAGCCGCAAACATTACAAGGACAAAGAAAGCAGCGCCGATGAAACCGCCCAGCTTCATGCTTTCAAATACCTTAGGCAGGGTAATAAACATCAGAGAAGGACCTTTACCAAGAGCTTCTTCGCTTCCACCGGAAAACACAAATACGGAAGGTACGATCAGCAGACCAGCCAAAAAGGCAACCGCAGTGTCGAAGATTTCAATCTGTTTTACAGAACTGCGCAGGTCATCTTCTTTCTTCATGTAGGAACCATATGTAATCATGATACCCATGGCAAGTGACATGGAGTAAAATAACTGTCCCATAGCAGCCAAAACCGTTGTGGGTGAAAAAGCACTGAAATCCGGAAGCAGGTAATATTTTACGCCCTCTAATGCACCCGGTCTGGTTACACAGAAAATACTAATGCCGACAATCAGAACCAGCAGAACCGGCATCATAATGGTGCTGGCTTTTTCAATACCTTTTTGCACACCGATGATAACGACAACAGCAGTCAAAAGTGCGAAAATCAGGAACCAAAAGAGCGGCTCAACAGGTGTGCTGATAAAGCCAGAAAAGTAATCGTCCGTAGCCGCAGCACTGACCTGTCCTGTAGCAAAGGCAGCCAGATACTTGATGACCCAACCGCCGATGACGCAGTAATAAGGGGTAATAATAAATGGTACGATGCAGACAAGATAGCCTACGAAGCCGAAGCGCTTGTCCAGCTTTTGAAAAGCACCGACTGCGCTGAGACCGGTCTTTCGGCCGATGGCGCTTTCAGTGATCATCAGGGTAAAGCCCAGCGTCAGGGCTAGGATCAGATATACCAGGATAAAAATACCGCCGCCGTATTTCGCAGCAAGGTATGGAAATCTCCAAAGATTACCGAGGCCCACGGCAGAACCGGCTGCAGCAAAGACAAAGCCCAGCTTACTGGAAAATGAGTCTCTTGTTTTGTTCATATGTGTACTCCCTTCATAACGTATAATATGTTTTTAAGTATGCCATTAAATGGGAGAAAATGCAAGAGAAAAACGGTAAAAAGTGCAGGGAGCGCATCTTAACCCCATCTTTGCCGTAAGAATGCTATACTCAAGTTAAAGTTTTGTGACCTTTCAGAGAGCAATTCACTCCGAACTGTTACAATTTGCACGACAGGAGAAATAGGTATGGTAATGGATATTTTTGTAGGAATCATGTGTGTCATAGCGGCAGGTGCCGGTATCTGGGTATGGTGGATGGAAAACGGCGGACATTCCAAATAGAATGCCATTTAAGTATTGGGTTAAGCTGACACCCATGCAGTCTTTAAAAAACTTCATAAAATAGGATTCGCTGTAAAAGCAGATCTGAGAGATTTCCTTAATGGAAATCGGTTGTGAATATTTTTCCTGGATATGGGATAAAACTAGTTTTATCTTGTCCAGGAATTTTTTGCCCTTGGGGTTAAGCTGCTTTTGCGGGTGGTTGCTGATCAGGAGAAAAAACAGCGAGAAGGACTGGGATATGCATAGAAAGGAAGATTATGGAATTAAGCAAAATTTTGGAAACGAAATATGGGAAGAATTTAACAGATTGTACCAATCAGGAAATCTACGCAGGACTTCTGGACCTGGTACAGAAAAAGGCAGAGGAAAAGGTTGCGTCGGTGCAGTTTCACAAACAAGCCTGTGAAATGCAGACAGCGCAAAAGGAACAGAATACCGGTAAGAAGAAGCTCTACTATATTTCCGCAGAATTTTTAATCGGTAAATTGCTTTCAAACAACTTAATTAATTTAGGAATGTATGATGAAGTAAAGGAACTGCTGGAGCAGAACGGAAAGTCTTTGAGTGAGCTGGAAGAGGTGGAGCCGGAACCATCTCTCGGCAATGGGGGCTTAGGACGTCTGGCAGCATGTCTTCTGGATTCCATTGCTACTTTGGGATTGAATGGAGACGGTATCGGTCTGAACTACCACTTTGGTCTGTTCAAGCAGGTATTTAAGGACAATCTGCAGACGGAGGAGCCCAACCCATGGATTGAAGAAAAGGGCTGGCTGGTCAAAACTGACAAGACCTATCCGGTATCCTTTAAGGGGCTTACCCTTACTTCCCGTATGTACGATATATATGTAACAGGTTATAACAACAAGACCAACCGTCTGCATCTATTTGATGTAGAAATCATTGACGAGAGCATCGTCAAGGATGGTATTGGCTTTGACAAGAACGATATCGCAAAGAACCTGACATTGTTTTTGTATCCGGATGACAGTGACGAAGCCGGCAGACTGCTGCGTATTTATCAGCAGTATTTCATGGTAAGCAGTGGTGCCCGCCTTATATTAGAAGAAGCGTTGGAAAGAGGCAGTAATCTGTATGACCTGCCGGATTATGCGGTAATCCAGATAAACGATACCCATCCTTCCATGATTATTCCGGAACTGATCCGTCTGTTGACCCAAAAAGGTATGGATATGGAGACTGCTATCGATGTGGTTTCCCGCACCTGTGCTTACACTAACCACACCATCCTTGCAGAGGCACTGGAAAAATGGCCTATGGACTACTTAAGAAAGGTAGTTCCTCAACTGATTCCGATTATAGAAGTATTGGATAACAAGGTTCGCAGACGTTTTCCGCACAATGATATGTTAACTATCATAGACAGGGATGAGCGTGTGCACATGGCAAATATGGATATTCACTATGGCTTCAGTGTGAACGGTGTGGCTTTCCTGCATACCGATATCCTGAAGAAAAGCGAGCTGAATCATTTTTATCAGGTATATCCTGAGAAATTCAATAACAAGACGAATGGTATTACCTTCCGCCGCTGGTTGCTTTACTGCAATCCCAAACTGGCAGCATTCATTACCTCTTTAATCGGGGAAGGGTACAAGAAAGATGCCATGGAGCTGGAAAAACTGCAGGCATTTGTAAACGATGAGGCGGTACTGAATCAGCTGCTTGCAATTAAGAATGCCAACAAGATTGCCTTAAAGAAGCATATCCTGGCGGCAAAGGGCATCGACATCGATGAGAATTCTATTTACGATATCCAGATCAAGCGTCTGCATGAGTACAAACGTCAACAGATGCATGCGTTGTACCTGATTCACAAGTATCTGGAAATCAAAGCCGGCAGGAAACCTGCGAGACCGATTACCGCTATTTTCGGTGCGAAGGCAGCACCTGCATATGTTATCGCACAGGATATTATTCATCTGATTCTCTGTATGGAGGAGATCATCAGAAATGATGCGAAGGTAAGTCCTTACCTGAAAGTGGTTATGGTGGAGAATTACAATGTAACCGCTGCAGAGAAGCTGATTCCCGCATGTGATATTTCCGAGCAGATTTCCCTGGCATCCAAGGAGGCAAGCGGTACCGGCAACATGAAGCTTATGTTGAACGGCGCAGTAACCTTAGGTACCGAGGACGGCGCAAACGTGGAAATCCATCAGCTGGTAGGTGACGAGAATATCTATATCTTCGGTGACCGAAGCGATGTCGTTATCGAAAGATATAAAAACGGCAGCTACCGGGCTAAAAATTACTATGATAACGATGCCAAAATCCGTCGTGCCATCGACTTTATTACCGGCTTTGAGATGCTCTCCGTGGGCAGCAGGGAACAACTGGAAAGACTTAAGAACGAGCTGATCTGGAAGGACTGGTTTATGACCCTGCCTGACTTTAAGGATTATATCTGTAAGAAGGAACAGGCTTATGCAGATTATGAAGATCGTCTTGCATGGGCTAAGAAGATGCTGATCAACATCAGCAAGGCCGGCTATTTCTCTTCTGACAGAACGGTTGAAGACTATAACAGAGAAATATGGAATCTGGAGAAATAAGTTTTTTGTATCCTTAAAATGCGGCAGCTGTCTCATTTTAAGGGTACATTTTTGCATATTGTTGTTTATAATTATCATAGCAGTGCACTGTAATAATACGACAAAAGGGGAGTTTGTATGAGTATTATACAAAAGAAAAAAGCAGTGTATGAAAATATTGTAGTGCTCGTGATTCATATGCTGAACGCAGAAGACTTGCTGTTTGAAGAAAGCGCCGGTATATTGCTCGGACAGTATCAGGAGTTTATTTTAGAGTGCTCCAATATACTGCAGCAGGAAGAGGACTGTAAAGATATTATCCTATACAACACGTGCATCTGTGGCATATTTGAGCGCAGATGTAAAGAATCTGCTGAAAAGGCGGTGGCAGTTGCCCATGAGATAAATAAACTGCTTTCGCACTTTAATAGCTGCAGAGGAGACAATGATTGCGAAAAGTCGGTTTATGGAATTGGAGTTGCATCCGGCCGGGCAGTCACATTTACTTTGAAAAATGCATGGGATGAGTACAGGAGAGATGTCTGGATGGGACCGGTATTTGGCAGAGCCCAGTCGATGGCAAAAATGGCCGGTATTGACGGCAGAAAGAGAATTATGGTGGAGGATACAGTGTATAATATATGATAATATATGATGCCAAAAATATATACAAACATAAATAGAGCATGAGAGAGGGGCGTCGATACAAAAATCGGCGCTTCTTTGCTGCCACTATGTATGTACAGAACTGCAAGCCGAAAGGACGGTGGTTCTTCTTTGACAATTCATGATGTTTGTGATAATCTACCTAATGCAAGTGTGGAAAGAAACCGTGGTTTAACGCAAGAGACAATTGCTGTTTACGCACATTGCTTGTGCCGATCTGTCGGCGTGACACTAAGTTTGAGAAGAATATGAGGTACATAACATAATGAATAAGCAGGAGTTTAAGCAGGGTATCAAAGATGGTATCCCCATATGTCTGGGTTATTTTTCAGTGTCTATGGCATTCGGACTAACAACGGTGCTGTCCGGTATGCCTTTGTGGTCTGCAGTGGCAATTTCCCTGTCCAACCTGACCAGTGCAGGGCAATTTGCGGGTGTGAAAATATTACTGGAGCAGGGCACCATGATTGAGCTGATGATGACAACATGGATTATCAACATCCGATATTTTCTGATGTCCCTATCCGTGTCACAGAAGCTGGAGCCCAGCATGAAGCTGAAGCAGCGTCTTGCAGTTGCTTTCGGTATGACGGATGAAATCTTTGCGGTTTCCATGCAGCATAAAGGAGATCTGACCGGCTCGTATATGTTCGGATTGATTCTGACGCCGGTGCTTGGCTGGACAGGCGGTACACTTTTTGGCGCAGTGGCGACTTCCTTTATGCCCCAGACCCTGACCAATGCAATGGGAATTGCGCTGTATGGCATGTTTATCGCCATCATTATCGGTCCCGCAAGGGAAAAGAAGAGTGTCATGATGACCGTTATCATGGCGATTGCGGCAAGCCTGGCATTTTCCTATCTGCCGGTTTTGAATAAGCTTTCCGGGGGCTGGTCTATTATCCTGATCACAGTGGCAGTCAGCGCTATAGCGGCATGGCTATTTCCGATTCAGGTGGAGGAGGAAAATGATGGGGAGCTGCAAGCAACGAAAGAGGCTTCGCGGGAGATGGAAGAGGATGAAGCACCGAAGTCAAGAAAAGAGGATTCACAGAAGAAGGAGGCAGCAGTATGAGTAACGGATATATCATAATGGGTATTGCGGTCATGGCGCTTACCACTTACCTGATTCGTATGCTGCCCATGGCAATCTTTCGCAAGAAGATAACGAATATCAGAGTGCGTTCCTTCCTGCACTATGTGCCCTATGCGGTGCTGGCGGCGATGACCTTTCCGGCAATCTTTTCCAGTACAGATACTACAGTCGGTGCGGCAGCAGGCTGCGTGGCGGCAATCCTGTTGGCGTATTTTAAGAAAGGTCTGCTGACGGTAGCTGTCGGCGCTGCAGTGGTAGTCTTCGCGTTGCAGATGTTGGGATTGTAGGTCCCATATAGCATTGCAGCATAAGTTTGAAAAGTGGCGTTTTTTCTTGATTTTATTAAATTGATACAATACAAATATTGCAAAAAAAGATTGATTTCTTTATAGCCTTTTATTATAATAAATTCTGTATTTATGGAACTCATAGGTGTTTATTATTGATCGATCAGGAGGATGGAATCATGGATTCAAATAAGAGACCGGATACTATGGAACGTATTACAACCCCTGAACTTGCAGACCGCTTTATTGTAGAGCAGATTGCTGCAGTTCGTAAGCAGGTTGGGGACAAGAAAGTATTGCTGGCATTATCCGGCGGTGTAGATAGCTCCGTTGTTGCTGCACTTCTTATCAAAGCTATCGGCAGGCAGTTGGTATGCGTACATGTTAATCATGGTTTAATGCGTAAGGGCGAAAGTGAGCAGGTTATCGAAGTATTCGGTAAAGAACTGGATGCGAACCTGGTTTATATTGATGCAACGGATCGTTTTCTGGACAAACTGGCAGGGGTTGCGGAACCTGAGAAAAAGCGTAAGATCATTGGTGAAGAATTTGTTCGCGTATTTGAAGAAGAATCCGGTAAGTTAGAAGGAATCTCCTTCCTCGCACAGGGAACAATTTACCCGGATATTCTTGAATCGGATGGTGTTAAGGCACATCATAATGTGGGCGGACTTCCCGAAGATTTCAAATTTGAAGGATTAGTTGAGCCTGTTAAATTACTTTACAAAGATGAAGTTCGTGTAGTTGGTAAGGCTCTTGGCCTTCCTGTAGAGATGGTTGATCGTCAGCCATTCCCGGGACCCGGACTTGGTGTACGTTGTACAGGTGCCATCACAAGAGATCGTTTACATGCTCTTCGTGAAGCGGATGCAATCCTCAGAGAAGAGTTTGACAAAGCTGGTTTAACAAGCCAGATCTGGCAGTTCTTCACTGTAGTTCCGGATATTACATCCACTGGTGTTAAGGACGGCAAACGTCTGGATTATTGGCCGGTAATCATTCGTGCCGTAAACACAGTAGACGCTATGCATTGTACCGTTCCCCGTATTGATTGGGATGTTCTGGAAAAGATAACAAATCGTATTCTGAGTGAAGTAGATGGCGTATGTCGTGTATGCTATGATCTTAGTCCAAAGCCGATTGCTACGATTGAGTGGGAATAATCCTACACCTCTAAAAGCCCTTGATTTCAAGGGATTTTACAGTTCTCGTTTTGCTATTGACAGCAATATGACAGCAAAAACCAAGATGCTCTGCTTTTTACGGCAGAGCATCTTTTAGTTTTAGGTACAGATTTGATTATTCAATCGGCGGAGAAATGAAGAGACTGCGGGGCACCATACTTGATACATCCCTTCCAACATA
>JAZNXM010000054.1:0-13865 GCA_045593865.1 Acetatifactor sp.
CCTCAAATCCGCAGCTTGCGCTGCTCCTTTTCGGTGGGCTTGGGCGCCCTATGCCATAATAATCATTCATTTCAGAGAGCAAGCAAGCTTGCGCTCTGAAATGAATGATTATTTGGCGCATGGCTTACTTATATGCCATACTCTGCATAATATGCATCAATTGCAGATTTTAATTCATCATCAATCAAAACTTTTCCATTGTACTCTTTGTTGTAGAGATGTTCGATCACATCTGCCATGCTGACAATTGCATTCGCCTCAAAGCCGTATTTTTCCTTAATCTCATCCAGCGCGCTCATCTTACCGCCAAGACCCTTTTCCATACGGTTCAGGGAAACCATCAGGCCTACGATTTCCACATCGGCAGCACCTTTTACCTTCGGCACCGTTTCCTCCATGGATTTTCCGGATGTTGTCACATCCTCGATCATGATCACTCTGTCACCATCTTTCAACTTACTTCCCAGAAAGCTTCCTTTGTCCGCACCGTGATCCTTCTCTTCTTTACGATCAGAGCAATAACGAACTTCCTTTCCATATAACTTGCTATATGCGATTGCCGTAACTACACTGATCGGAATCCCTTTGTAAGCCGGTCCGAACAATACATCAAAATCATCTCCGTACGTATTATGAATGGCCTTTGCATAATACTCGCCTAATCCCATCAGCTGGCTTCCTGTAACATAGCCGCCCGCATTCATAAAGAAAGGGGACTTACGACCACTCTTTAATGTAAACTCGCCAAATTTCAGAACGTGGCAATCCACCATGAATTCAATAAATTCCTGCTTGTATGCTTCCATCTTGTTAAAACCTCCTGTATTTTCACTCAAAAATAGCTCTGTTTCACTTACCGTTAATACCCGGCGTTCCTTCTTTTCTTCCTTAGAGATCACCGTATTTACCTGCTTTGCAGCATTCTTGATAAGAAACAACGGATGTCACGCTCTGCATGACATCCTTATGTTGATCAGAGTCTATTGCGTTGTCCAGTGTAACAAGTTGCATCCCTTGCTGCCTCCTTCCCATGTGTAGCATAGAAGGGATGCTGAATACCGCTTCTATACTATCATAAAACTTCGAAATAATCAATCCGTTTGCGGAAAGAAAGTCCAACAGTTCAGCCATATCACTGATTTTTACACAGTATCGGCTGAACTGTTGTTGTCACAACTGCCAGATTGGCTACAGTATCTGATTCATCAGCCACTTATCCCGTTTGGCTTTGTGAGCATATAATCTGTTGCCAATCCTGACGTTAAATCTCCCGATGTGCATTGTCCTGATACTCATACCACTGCTTCGCAATCCCCATCCTGTTTACACCATCCTTAAATCTTCACATTATATATCTATCGGCAAATTACAATATTTTTGCCGATAGATATCTGCATCAAAAAACGAGAACAGCCCAACACTATCCTCGTCCATATCACATCATCCCTATTTTCTTTTAAACGAATCCACATATTCTTATCTCTGCTTAATCTACCCTCGGTATCCGGCATCCTTACGCTCAAAATTGACCGCACTCCACTACACACTTTACTACACTCTTTTTCGTTTTTATACCACCACAAAACTTGGAAACAATCAATCCATTTGCCGGGTTTGTACAGGATTAAATCCATCCTTTACATCTTAGTCGCATAATAGTTCTGTTAATTTATCGTATAGCATGGTCTCATTACTATTTCCATATTTGAATGTATAAGATTCATTGGCTCTGATAAAGGTAAATGAAACACTGGGTGTCACATTTTCTATTCCGTATTCCTGTAACAAGGCTTCGCAACGTTTTAGGGTATCTAACACATGCGCCGAGATTTCCTCAATGGATTTATCATCAATGTTGTATGCTGCACCGGCTTTGCCAATATAAGCACATATCTGTTCTGCAAAATCATCCACCATTTTAGCCTTCCTGACCGGAACTTCAAAACCAAATGGAAGGAGCGCGTTTCCCCAAAAACAGCGTACATCAAAGATAATTTGCAAATCATCATCCGTTTGAAATTTATAGATTATACTATCGGACGAATCATCTTCGTAGGAATCAAGACATACTAATTTGCAGTTGAAGGTGCTTACATACTCCTGAACGGCTGAATCCCAATCGTATAAATGGCGTTTGCTTAAGGCTATGACAAAACAAGCTGCGAACAAGATCAAAGCAATAAGCAGCATTTTTATGAACAGCCTGAAACGACGAGTCATTTTACATCCCTCCTCCTTTTGATGTCCCAATAAAAACACAGAATTAAGATACACGAGACGGAAAACCATTGTCCATTTGATAAAAACCATATGGTTTTAGGGGTGTCTCTTAAAAATTCAATGAAGAAACGAATGATTCCATAGCCCCCCATAAATATAATATATCGTCCATTATCAAACTTGTGCCTTCTTTCCAGTTTTAAAATGTAATCGAGCAAAAAGAGATCCAAGGTACATTCCATTAACTGGGTGGGGAAGATAAGGGGATTTGATGCTACCCAAATTGTGATTCCATGACAGCATCCCGCCATAAAACATCCACAACGAATACTGGCAAGCATGATTATTCCGGCTGGTGTACAAAAATCTAAATAAGCCAAAGCATCTACTTTCATCAGTTTGCCCATAACCGGAATAACAAGCGGCATAAAGAAGACTGTCCCGAAAAATGAGACGCCGCCCCATCCTATACCTACATTATTTTGAAGAATATAATGGATATTTTCGATAACAAATAATATTTTTGCTCCGACAAACCCCAAAATCGCCAACAAGATGCCGGTTGCAATGGCTTTAACTGTGCTGAGTTTGCACATATCTTTTCTTAATGTACAAATAATGCACATGAAAAGAATACCCAGGATATGTGCAGCCCAATATAAGGATATTTTTATGTTTCCAATTTGTAAATGCTTCCACTTGAAAGTGCCACCATAACTTACAAAAGGAAATATGTAGGAAAGATGCCTTGAGAACAGCGCATCATACAGAAACAGGCACGTGATGAAAAGACAAAACACCGCTACATAGAAGAAAATCGTACAATGATGTTTGCTTGCCATGGAAATTTTCACCTCCTATTTTGCAGCAGAACGAGTTCCTTGATTCAGATTATAAAAGAAACTGTCTGTTTCATGTGTTACCCAAAAGTATTCCATGATAGATTGTGTGTTATAATAGCTGTAATATGAAAAAATATCTTTGGCGGTAATATCACTCAGAAAACCGGCGAGGACATTTCCCAGCCATACAGAGAAATCACTTTCACCATGTTCTCCTGCGTGGTGCTTTCTACAAGCCATAGATGCATCAAAAGATATTTCCCTTCCACAGTGAGTACCCAATGCAGAAACAACGTCACCCGAAATCTCATAGCTGATGAGGTTTCCGGATTTTGCATATTCACTAAGATGCTTCATATCGGTCAGATGGAAATATTTATTTATATCCGATGTAACCTCCATAAAACGATTTTTCAACAAATGGGTAACACCGGAGTGATCTTGAAAATTTATTCCTATTCCATTGAAATAGGCACAACGTTTCGGTGTGATTTTCGTATTTTCTAACAGCTCTGCCGTTCCAATTTGTGCCAAATATCCACCAAGGGAATGACCTGTTATATAAATGTTACACTTAGGATATGCAGCTGCAATCTTTCGTGCATAATTCCGTGCATGGATTTCCTCCGTATGATAATTGCATAATCCATAGCAAACTATGTTATCAATCCATTCACCAAGCTCACTGGTTCCTCTGTAAGATATAACAATATTATCTTGACATTTAAACGTGGTTGCACTAAAAAAGTCCATGGTTGAAAGCTTATTTACATAGTCTATAATAACCCAATTATCGGAAATGGCTTCATCAATGCCGCCTTCCGCAATGGAGGCATAGTTAAGGAAATAATACGTTTCACCCTTTTCTTCTTCACTTCCTTGCACTTGAGATGCGCTATACATTTTTCCGATAATCGAAGATCCATCTTCATAGGCCAGAGCTGCAAAAATTGCAAGATCTCTGTCTCCAACATCCCAAAGAAGACGACGTTTGTCTTGATCATCGGTGTGTCCGTCATGGTCGGTGTCTGAGAGAATAGGAGAAGAATTGTACTTCATATAAATTCTATCAACAGACTCAACAATGTAAATTTCTTCTCCGTTTGACAAGCCATCACCATCATAATCGACTCCCTTAGATTGGATTTCTTCATATGAAAGGCTTCCAAACGGATTGGCACCAGTGCCGGTTGTAAGAAGACCTTCACAAATCAGTCTCGTGTAGTAGTCGGAAATGCCATCATTGTTTGAGTCGTCATAATAATCAACCGTTTCTTTTTCAATTTCTTCAAAGACACTCTTCAATGATAGTGTTCCATGGGTGTCATAATCAGCAGCAGAAGCGTAATGGAACCTACCTCCAGTAGAGGTTGCTATATTGGACAAGCGTTCTTGGTTACAATCTCCCATACCGACTGTATATATTATAATATTCTTGTTGACTGCTTCGGCAATCAGATCATCATAGCTATAACTACTAGTTGTGTCTTCGCCATCGGTCAAGAAAATAATATATTGATAAGTTGCTGCTTCAGAAGTGATTAACTGATCCAAAGCATGTCTTAAACCATCGCTTCCATTGGTGCCGGCATCAGCATAGGAACAACTATCGGAGCCGGTATTTGAAATGCTGTTCGTTGCATTGATAAGCATTTCCTTATCGAAAGTCAGCGGAACAAGGGTGGTAGCATATCCAGCGAACTGAACCAGTGTAGCGGAATCTTTGCCTTCCCGCAACTTTGCAAGGTATTCCTTTACAATTTCAAGTCGCATATATTCAGGATCATTCTCATTCATACTCGAAGAATAGTCTACAACAAAAGCCACATTGACTATCGTGTCTTCAACCTCTTTGGGAGAAACAATATCTTCTTCTATTATGCGAGATACCTGCGTGCGATCCAGTAATACATAGGTAGAAAAATGAGAAACCATGGTTGAAGCTGTATTGCCTTCAATCGTTGTATTCAATTCTTCCAGCAGCTGTGTATCTTCATTGTAATAATAAATCGTTGGTTCTGCATGATCAGGTAAGAGTCCCGAATCAAATGTCATGGTAATTGTAGCACTTGTAAATTCTCCACCATAGGCAAAGGAATAAGCGCTTCCCAAATAACCTACCATTGTTTCATCTAATAAACCGTCAATGATTATAGGTTCAATATGTAGTCCATCCGGATCGCCATCGCACACCAAGGTAACACCTGCAGATACTGGTGAACCAACAGCAGAGGATTTTTGTATCACTTCAAACGTTTCGTTATAGGTCAATGGATCATAACCATGTTCAATTTCCCAACCATCAGATGCGCCATCAGCGTCTGTATCTTCGTCTAATGGATTTGTGGAATAAACAAAATATTCATTCCCATCAATCAAACCATCACCATCAGAATCTGGCGATCCAGGATCTGTGTTAAGGTTTATTTCTTCCATATTGGATAAACCATCTGCATCCGAGTCACGGTCTGCATCGCATACTCCATCCTTTTCTGTACTGTAGCGTGTGGGATCGGTTTCCGTGTAAACACATTCCGCATAATCGGACAAACCATCGCCATCGGTGTCTGGATTATCAGGATCTGTTTTGTAAATATTCTCGTAATATTCAATGAAACCATCGCCATCACTATCCTCTGTGTTTACAGAGGTATTATCTTGATATGCAGGACTTGTATTCACAACGGTAATTGTTTCTGTAATGGGATTTCCAATTTTCATGGAAGCAGAAATTTGTAACGTATTTATTCCTATCATCAAGCCCGGTTTCTCAATTGTCCAAATATCTCCGCTACGAGTAACAGCTCCACTGGAAATTATCATATTGTTAGCGTCAGTAATTTCGTATTTGACATCATCTACAAGAGCAGTGCTCCCGATAAATCTTCCGTCAAAAAAGGCAAATTCATCTGGTAGATAATAACAATCTTGAGCTTCATTATAACAAAGTTTTTCTTCATTGATCTGAATGTCTAGTTTAGCAAGGTATCCGTATCCCAAAAGCATACCTGCACAGAGCAAAATCAATAAAGGAATGAGTAATAAAAGTTTCTTCGTGCTTTTCTTTGGAAAATGACAAAACATTATTTATCTCCTGTCTGAAGTATTCTGCTGCTATTCATCAAAGAGTAAACAAATTTGTTTCTTGCAGCACAGATGCTTTTCAGCGTTTACAACGACTGCAATGCCTGCGCAATATCTTCTCTCATATCCATAACCGCCGCTCTGGATGCATCCGCATAGCCTGCTCCACCAAAGGAAGCGTATTTTTCCTGCTGGTATGCTGCTATGATGCCTCTGGATGAGTTAATGATCGCTCCCAGCCCATCTTCATTAAAGAAGTGAACCAGGTCAGCGCCCTTACCGCCCTGTGCTCCATAACCGGGAACCAGAATGAAGGATTTGGGCATTACCTTACGGAGTACTTTTCCCATCTCCGGATAAGTCGCGCCTACTACTGCACCGATATAGCTGTAGGAATCGCCCATGCAAGCGCCCCCCCATTCAGCAACCTTTTCTCCAACAATTTCATACAAAGGCTTGCCGTCGATGAGGCGATCCTGAAACTCACCGCTGCTTGGATTGGAAGTCTTAACCAGAATAAACAGACCTTTCTTCTCTTCCTTACATACTTTAATAAATGGAGTGACTCCGTCTGAACCCAGATAGGGATTCACTGTGACAAAATCTTCATCAAAACCATAAAATGCATTGCTGCCTACCTTTACTTTGCCAAGATGACCTACCGCATATGCTTCCGAAGTTGAGCCAATATCACCTCTCTTGATATCACCGATAACCACCAGATCTTTGCTCTTGCAGTAATCGACTGTCTTCTTGAAAGCTACAAGTCCCGGAATACCGAACTGCTGATACATGGCAATCTGAGGCTTTACCGCAGGTACCAGATCGTAGATAGCATCCACAATACCCTTGTTGTACTGCCAGATTGCTTCAGCAGCACCTTCCAGTGTCTCACCGTATTCTGCAAAAGCAGCTTTTGTGACATGCGCAGGAATAAATTTCATCATAGGATCAAGTCCCACAACAATAGGAGCACCGGTCTTCTGAATCTTGTCTGCTAATTTGTTGATCATAATTATTCTCCATTCTTTTTTCTTCTTGTATTGTAATTTCCAGCCGTTCATTATAACGGAAGTATATTGCTTTGTCAATATATCCAGGCTGGAATGGCACTCCACAAACCCTACCTTGTGGTCAAAAACTCGTATTCCCTTTTCGCCTTTTCATCATCCGGATAAGACTGCAAATATGTTTCCAGCAAAACTGCTGCCTTCTTGAACTCACCCATATGCTCATAGGCCACGATCTCATTGAACTGCAGCGACTGAAGCGCCATTTTGTCCCCCGTTTCCAGACCCTTCTGGAAGGCATCCAGAGCTTTGGCATACTGCCCTTTCTGCATTTCACAAAGCCCCAGCTGATTATAGATTCTGCCATCAGCTGTATTCTTGGCAAGATAACTGTTATACACACTGGAAGCATAGTTATAATCTCCGGTCGCCTCGTATGCCTTGCCCAGATACAGATATGCCTCTACCCCCTTCTGGGATTTGGCCTCCTCCAGCGCCAGATAAGCCTGCTGATAATCTCCCATGTAGAAGAACATCCTGCCTTTATCGTACTTGCTCATTTTCTCGTCATAAGTCTGCAGTGCATCTGTCAGATAACCCTGCCCTGCATCCTTATAGCCATAACGGTTCAACACTTCAAATATCTCTATCACTCTGTCAAAATTCTGACCATCCAGCTTAACGGTCTGGTCAAAATCTTCCTTCGCACCTATGTAATTTCCCTGTCGCAGCCGTACATTCCCCCGAAGGAACCATACATCCTCATCGCCTGACCTCATAGCCAGAACAGCATCGTAGATTTCTTCCGCCTCCGCATATTTTCCATCTTTTGTATAAGCCGCTGCCAAATACAGATTAATATCATAATCCACATCTTCCACCCAGCCGTCACTATATGTTAAAGCCTTTAAAAAACATTCTGCCGCTTCTTTATATTCCGTCAGCCCCATACAGGCAATCCCCTGTCCTCTATAGAGCAGCTTACCGTCTTCTCCCAGTTCCACGGCTTTCTGAAAGCTTTGCAGTGCCTCCTGATATTTCAATTCCTGAATCTGCTGCATTCCCTGTGAAATATTGGTATCCTGCTTTCCACAACCGGTCATGGCAAACACCCCCAGCAGGATCATGCCGGATACAGCAGCCCTTTGCATATGCTTTTTTAAAATATTGAACAGGCGACTTTTTTTCGTGGTTTGTCTATTCATCATTTGTTTCCTCATACATCTTCGTTTCCATCATACCTTCATAATTGCGTATATTGTTTCTTCTCTCTTACACCACCTGAAATCCCCGCAGCCGATTTGAAATATAATCGCAAACCTCACTGCGCTGTATATCCAGGACGATTGCCAGTTCTCCATAAAGATTGTCCTCTGCAATCTTAAAATATTTACTGTCAACAGCCGTTTCCTTGCGTCCTGCCTGAAGTCTTTTCTGCTTCCGGCTGTAAATCGTTTTGATAATTCTGACCCATTCCTCGCATTGATTTGTCTTCATGGATGCACGATAATCCTGTTCCAAAAATTTCTCATTCTGAATGGTTAACATAGGAATATCCGGAATTGACGCGATCAGCGCCTCTGCTTCTTCTTTTGTCAGAATCGGCCGCATAGAGGTAGCAGAGGAATCTACCGGTACATACACTGTACTGGTCGCCATGTAGCAGGGTTTTAAAATATAATACATCTTCTCCTTGTCCACGCCCGAAATATCTAATGTAGTAATCTTCTCTACTGTACATACGCCTTTATTACCACAGCTGACATACTGTCCTATTCTAAACATTTTACCATCCTTTCCTTCTGTTTCCAAACACTTCCATCCTAATAACTATTGTGTCTATATTTTACCAGATTTATTCCGAAAAAGTCAGTAAAAATTTAAAATTTTATCGTCCACTTCTTTCCCGACGAAATTTCAGTTTCCCTTCATACCAATATCAGCAATGTCCTTTACCACTTCAGATGCTATGAGCAGCCCGGCCACGGATGGCACAAATGCCACAGAACCAGGTGTCGAACGTTTTCTTGGGGTAATGCCTGTTGGCGTCTCCGTCTCTTGCGGTAATATTTCCACAGGCTTTATTCCCTCCTCCTTAGAGTAGACCACCTTCAATTTTCTGATTCCCCGGCGTTTCAGTTCTCTGCGCATAACCTTAGCCAAGGGGCACACAGATGTGCTGTAAATATCTGCCACCTCGAACGCTGCCGGATTTAATTTATTGCCTGCACCCATACTGCTGATGACCGGTACTCCTGCCTCCCCGGCCTGCAGCACCAACTGAATTTTTGCTGTTACTGTATCCACCGCGTCAACCACATAGGAATACTGTGTAAAGTCAAATGCATCTCTCGTCTCGGGCAGAAAGAAGCATTTGTGGACATTCACTTTGCAATCCGGATTGATATCTGCAATTCGAGCCTTCATGACGTCTACTTTATACTGTCCCACTGTGGAATGGGTCGCTATGATCTGGCGGTTAATATTGGACCGATTTACTGTATCACTGTCAATCAGGTCCAGAGCGCCCACGCCGCTTCTGGCAAGGGCTTCCACCACATAGCCGCCCACACCGCCTACACCAAAAACAGCTACCCGTGCATTTCTCAGATTTTCCATGGCCTGACTGCCCAACAACATCTCTGTTCTGGATAATTCTTCTGTCATGCTTCATTGCCCCCTTTACCCTTACAGTTCTTTCCGCTTAGATCTTAATCTCCGTCCATTTTCCTTTTTTAAACCGGATGGCACCAAAAATCAGCCTTGCTATCTGATCCGCCAGAATGCCCATCCAGATATCGATAATACCGCCATTCAATAAGAAGCCGCAAATGTAGGAAGCTGCTGTCCTGACAATGGTAACACTGACTGTCGATACCATTGCCGTATACAAAGTATCTCCTGCGCCCCGCAGACAACCCATATAAATAACCTGGGAAATCTGCATCATTACCACCAATGCGATCACATACATAATCTTCACGCCAATGGCAACAATATCTGCTTCCTTAAAGAACATACTGTATAGCCAACCGCCGCCCAGGAAATAAAGCACTGCCAGAACCACAGAAATACATCCGCCCATCATTCTGCATATTGCACCGTATTCCTTGGCAAGCTCCGGCTTCTTAGCCCCCAGGCTGAAACCGATCAGGGCAACTGCCGTTGCCTGAAGCCCGTCGCCAAAGGAAAAGGACAGTCCCATAATATTCATACCAACCTGATGAGCTGCCATGGCACTGGTCCCTTGGCTTGCCACCATCATAGAAGTCAGCATGAAACCGATACGCATCAGCAGCTGCTCTGCGAAAACAGAATAGCCCACACTGACCAGATTCCGAAATGCCACATAAGTGGGGCGAATCTTTTTGCGGATAATGTATGTAACACTTACAAAATTATCTTCTTTACGCACCGACCATAAGCTCATAAAGGAGGCAACCACTGTGCCCAGCACTGTTGCCAGCGCCGCCCCCCGGATCCCCAGTTCCGGAAATCCAAAATTACCACCGATCAACAGATAATTAAATATAACATTTACAATATTGGATACCAGATTGGTACGCATAGTGATCTTTGTATTGCCTGCGCCACGCTGTGCTGCATTCACACCCATCTGAATACCGTTAAAGATCATACCACCCATAATAATCTTAAAATATGCAACCGCTCCGGCATGCGTCTCCGATTTAGAACCACAAAAATGGATAATGGGGTCTGCAAACATAACCAGCAAAATGCTTAAGCCAACTGCTGCAACCAGAACAAAAAACAGAAATGTGGCAAAAAGCCGATTCGCACCTTCCTTATTATTTTCTCCCTTTCTTCTTGCCACCAGTGCAGAAATCGCCACGTTGGAAGCAAAAAACAGGCTCAATCCCACGAACTTTGGCTGAGTTGTCAAACCTACCGACGCCACTGCTGCAGCGCCCAAAGAACTTACCATGAATGAATCCACCAATCCCACAAAGGCTGTAAAAAAAGATTCCAGCACTGCAGGCCAGGCTATTTGTATTACCTTTTTGACATTTTCCCTGTCATATTGAAACATTTTCATAACTACCTCTATTCCGTCACATCCCAGTGGCTCTCTATTCCCATGCACTCCGGCGCGCATTCTCAATTTTAAAGCATTTTATAAAATCCCATGATTTCTTCCTTCGTAGCCAGCAACTCTGAAAATGCGCTGGCACTGCCGGCAGCAACGCCCATCTTGAATGCATGCAGGTACTTTGCACTCTCTTCCACCTGTACTTTTTCCTGCTCTTGTGCCTGCACGTTTGCCTGTTCTTCTGTCTGCTCTTGTGCCTGCTCCTTTGCCCGTTCTTCTGTCTGCTCTTGTGCCTGCTCCTTTGCGAGCTCGGCTCCCTGCGTCCATCCGGCCAGAAAACCGGCCACCATGGAATCCCCGGCTCCTACTGCGTTTACAAGCTTTCCTGCCGGTGCAGCCATTTGGTACACAGCTCCATTCTCAGCAACCAGTACTGCCCCTTCACCGGCCATGGATACCAATACGTTTCGGGCACCTTCCTCCTGCAATTTCTGAGCATATGCAACTACCGACTCTCTGGTCTTCAATTCCACATGAAAGATCTCTCCCAGCTCAGAGTTGTTTGGCTTGATCAGAAAGGGCTTATAATCCAGAACATTTAAAAGCAGCTCCCCTGTGGCATCCACCACAAACAGAATCTCCTTCCCTGCCAGCCTGCTCATAATATCCCGGTAAATGGAATCGGGCATGCTTTCCGGAATACTTCCCGCCAGTACCAGTATATCTCCATCCTGCAGCTTATCCAATCTGCCAAGAAGCCTCTCCACCGCGTCAGCACCGATGACCGGCCCTTTGCCGTTAATCTCGGTTCCTTCAAAATCCTTCATCTTGATGTTGATTCTGGAAAAACCCTCCTCCACCTGTATCAACTCGCTGCCAAGCCCCAGGTCACGTACTTTTCTGCAAATCTCCTTACCCGTGAAGCCTGCCGTAAAGCCAAGTGCAATCGTTTCAATCCCCAGATTTTGAAGCACTATGGAAACATTAATCCCCTTGCCGCCGGGGAGCATCTGTTCTGTTGCAGTCCTGTTAGTCTTACCCATTTCAAAATTTTCTACTGTGATGATATAATCCAGAGATGGATTAAACGTAACGGTGTAAATCACTTTTGCTTTCCTCCTGTAACTCGCCCCGGCCTTTTCCATAAATACTGTCGAAGAAGCCTCATGCAATGTTAATCCGAACTTATGCCGACAATCCTACTTCCCGATCATACTTTCTATTTTCTCGGCAATTCTGGTTCCTACCAGAAATCTTCCCTGTTCATTCGGATGCGTTCCATCCACCAACAATTCCCAATGCCTTTCCTTTTTTATGGGCAGCTCACGGAAATTGTCCAACGCCTCCACTTTCAATTCCTTTGCCAGGTCAAGCACCGCATCCGCATAATCCTGCAGGCTGCCGCCCACTTCACTCTGAATTCCTTCCCCAAAGTCAAAATTTATGGAACGGTTCGGTGTCATTAATAAAATTTCAGCCTCTGGATATGCGTTCCGAATCGCCTTCACCGCCAAACGGATTGCTCCGCTGTAGCTGGCAACATCATACAGGTTACCTGATTTTACAGGCAGACCGTTAAAATAATCATTCAAGCCATAGTTAATGACAAACAGGTTCTCTTTGCCTGAATGCTCCTGCTGAAGGTATTGCCGGATGCCGGCATAAGCCTGTGTATCTTTCGGGATCTTGCTCAAATCCTGCAGAAGAAATGCATCCACGATCACAGGCAATGGTTCCCGGGTGCCTTCACACAAAGCAGCACTTTTACCGCCATACCCACAATTATATACAGCTGCGCCCGTCAACCCACTGACCACTCCTGGTATTGACATACTGTCCACATAATTTCCGATGACACTATCCCCAAAGAAAACTATTTCCCAGGCTGAAGCATCGGGATACTCTGCCGGTTCCTTTCTATACTTCTCAACCAGCGCCTCCGCTTGATTAAATCTGTCATGAAAATTGTTCACATTCAGTATATAGGAGTGTTCTGCATCGGAATTACACATCAGCAGTTTGGAAACTTCCTCATTCGTATGAAAGGTATCCACATAATTTGCCGGATTACAGAGCAACCATTCCGCATTACAGAAATAATACACTCTTACATTTTCCAGCCCCAGCACATTGCCTGCAAGATCACGATAGACATTCAGCGCCGCCTGATACTCCTCCTCATCCATAGCCAGCCAGTAATCTATTTTCGGATACGCAAGAACAATCTCAAACATAGTAGCCGGGTTCTCCAGCACGATTTGGAAAATATCCTCTGTCCTTGCTTTCTGCGGATCAATCCCCAAGTATGCAGTATGGATTACATTCCCGGATTTTACCGCAACATCCATGTACAATTCCATAATGCGGGTGTGCGGAATGGCATAAGAGGTCTTAACCACATCCATGCCTCGAAAATACGCATAATCCCCCTCTTCATAATACTCCGTGGGATACATGGAGAAAAACACTGTATCATATTCCTCCTGTTTCAAACGAGAAAAATCCTCTGCCCACTTTGTATACTGAATCCCTAAATAGGTAATGGCCGACAGTATCACCACTGCCAGACAACAAATTCCAACGAAAATAATTTTTTTTGCTTTTTTCATGGTATTCCCTCAAAAAAATTCATCTATAAGTATAGTATATCATGAAATT
>JAZNXM010000055.1:0-12321 GCA_045593865.1 Acetatifactor sp.
CCTATGGAAGGTCAGGTGGAATCCTTGAATGCGGCGATTGCCACATCCCTGCTGATGTATGAGGCCCACAGGCAGAGGAGATAGGTGGAAGACCTGAGGGGAGAAAGAAGGCGGAGGGGGCTGTCTACCATAAATTGGTAATGCAACACTGTACGCATATTAATAGAGAGAAAAGTGGTTTACATAACGGAGGATTGTTTTTATGAAGATTGGTTTTATCGGTTTGGGCAATATGGCAACAGCTATGATTGGTGGTATTCTGAAAAAGGGGTTGGCCGCTCCCGCAGATATCTGTGGGTCGGATAAGATGTCAGCAGCATGTGAGAAAGCGGAAAAGGTATATGGGATAGTGACTTGCACAAGTAATGCAGAGGTAGCTTCCAAGTCAGATATTTTGATACTGGCTGTAAAGCCTATCTTTTTCCCGGAGGTCATGAAAGAGATTAAGGATGCTGTGAAAGGGGAGACGGTCCTTGTCAGTATTGCTGCCGGCAAGACGCTGTCTTATATAGAAGAGGGTCTTGGAAACAGCAGTTTGAAGCTGGTGCGTTGCATGCCCAATACGCCTGCATTGGTGGGAGAAGGCTGCACAGGTGTGTGTGCAAACCGTAATGTCACAGAGGAAGAGCTTGAACAGGTTCTGAAGCTGGTTCGTTCCTTTGGTGTGGCAGAGGTAGTGCCGGAGAGACTGATGGACGTGGTAGTAGGTGTCAGCGGCAGCTCGCCCGCATATGTATTTATGTTCATTGAAGCCATGGCAGATGAAGCAGTGGCAGCGGGCATGCCCAGAAATCAGGCATATCAGTTTGCGGCACAGGCTGTGCTGGGAAGTGCAAAGATGGTGCTGGAAACCGGCAAACATCCCGGAGAACTGAAAGACATGGTATGTTCACCGGGCGGGACCACTATTCAGGCGGTAAAGGTTCTGGAGGAAAAAGGCATGCGTGCGGCGGTAATGGATGCCATGGAAGCCTGCATTGAGAAGTCAAAACAACTGTAAAATACGGTCATTTTTTTCATCAAAAGCTGCCATTAGGAAAGATTGTTAAAAAATAATTTATAAATTTAGGGGTTGACAAATAAAAAATCTTTTGCTATCATGCCCTTCGTAACAAACGTAACAGTTTTGTAATATTTTGGTCAATAAATTGATAAAATTTATTGTGGATTCTTAAGGAAATGTATAAAGATACATTCAGCTGGGAAGAATTAGTACAAAATGTTTTGTTGGAGGTAAAGACAATGGCAAGAAGCAGAAGGTTGCTTACCGTTGTTGCCGGCCTGTGTATCGCTGCAATGCTGGCAAGTGGGGGAAGCGTGACCGTCGAAGCTGGTAGCAACAATACTTACCTGGATTCATTAAATAGCGGTGTGGCAGCTATGCTGAATTTGAATACGAGAAAAACAGCAGAAATCATTAGGGCTACAGAAAAAGAAGTTGTTCAAAGGGCATTTGAGGATGCAAAAGAGAGTACATTGGTTATGGCCGATGTAAAGCGTGCTCTCAATGTAAGAGCAGAGGCCGGCGAAAACGCAGAAAAAGTAGGAGAAATATATAAGGACTGCGGCGGTATCATTCTGGAACAGAAGAATGGATGGACCAAGATTCAGTCAGGCAACCTGATCGGATGGGCAAGTGATAAATATTTGCTGTTTGGTGAGGAAGCAGAAAAAATGGCAGAGAGCGTAGGCAAGAATATAGCTGTTGTTAACGCAGATGCCGTAAATATCCGGAAAGAAAAAAGCATGGACGCAGCAATCTACAGTGTCATGACAAAGGATCATGTATTGGATGTCATCTCCGTGGAAGAAGATGGTTGGGTATGTGTAGACATGGATGGCAAAGATGGATATGTGTTGTCTGAGTTCGTCGATCTGGAATTCAAGATCGACTACGGCGAGACGATGGAAGAAATCAAAGCCCGCAAGGCTGCGGAGAAGGAAGCGGCACGTTATCAGAACTATGGGGAATATACCACAGATGCAGATACCATGCTTCTTCTTGCGGCATTGATTCATTGCGAGGCAAGAGGAGAAAGCTATGAGGGACAGGTGGCGGTAGGCGCGGTTGTTATGAACCGTGTAAGAAGCAGTGCCTATCCGGATACCATTCATGGTGTTATTTATGCGTCAGGTCAGTTTACACCTGCCTTAAATGGTAAAGTAGACAAAGTATATGAATCCGGCAAGATCAATGAAAGCTGTATCAAAGCAGCAAAGGAAGCTTTGTCAGGTGTTTCTAACGTAGGTGATCTTACTCACTTCAGAAGAAATGACGGCAGAGATGGTCTGGTAATCGGTAATCATGTATTCTATTAAGTAAAACAGGTAAAGTATCGTGAAAGGTTCCGGCTGCCGCCGGAACCTTTTTGCGCGAATCAGCAGAGCCAGGCGTCAGCGTTCCCCCGGGGAATGCTTGCATTCACAGTGGGGAAGGGTGACATCTGGCGAGCAACGCGAACGAGAAACGCGTAAGCGTTTCGAGTCTGCTGATAACGTGCGCAATTTCGCACGATACAATATCTGGAAGTGTGAAGAAAAATATTGATACGGATGGTGTTTTGTAGTATATTATAAGTAACTCGAAACAATATATGGTTGAGATAGGTAAAGGGGTGATTGGATGGAGGAAGTTATGATATGGTTGGTACTGTTGATCGTGTTCATCGGTGTTGAGACAGCTACACTTGGACTTACCAGTATCTGGTTTGCCGGCGGTGCATTGATTGCCATGATCGTTGCCGCACTGAACGGACCTGTATGGCTGCAGATTATCGTATTTCTGATGGTAGCGTTATTGATGTTAATTTTTACAAGACCGGTTGCTGTTAAATATTTTAACAAGGAACGTGTAAAAACCAATGTTGAGAGCGTTATTGGCAAACAGGCAGTGGTAACGAGGGCGATCAATAATCTGCAGGGGACCGGTACGGTTATGGTTTCCGGTCAGGAGTGGAGTGCCAGAAGCTGCGAGGAAGGTATTACCATTCCAAAAGATGCTGTGGTAATTGTAGAAGCTGTGAGCGGTGTCAAGCTGATGGTCCGTAAGAGTAGCTGAGTGTGGCTAAAGACCTATCATCAAATATAGCTGTTCGGGGCATAATTTAAGGGAATGTCTGAACGGTTATCAATAAAATGCCTTAGACGGCGGAATGGAGGATTATATGTTACCTGCTATTATGATTGTATTATTTGTATTGGTGCTTCTGATTCTTGTGTCCTGTATCAAGATCGTGCCACAGGCACAGGCATACGTGATTGAACGTCTGGGGGCTTATCAGGGAACCTGGAGTGTTGGTTTTCATGTAAAGATGCCCATCATTGACCGTGTGGCAAGAAGAGTGAACCTGAAGGAACAGGTTGCGGATTTCCCGCCTCAGCCGGTCATTACCAAGGATAACGTAACCATGAGAATCGATACTGTAGTATTCTATCAGATTACGGACTCCAAGCTTTTTACCTACGGTGTGGAAAATCCTATGATGGCTATCGAAAATCTGACTGCAACGACTCTGCGTAACATCATCGGTGATTTAGAGTTAGATCAGACGCTGACTTCCAGAGAGACCATCAATACCCAGATGAGAGCTGCATTGGATCTTGCAACGGACCCTTGGGGGATCAAGGTCAATCGCGTAGAGCTTAAGAATATCATACCTCCGGCAGAGATTCAGAATGCTATGGAGAAGCAGATGAAGGCGGAACGTGAAAGACGTGAGGCAGTTACCCGTGCAGAAGGTGAGAAGAGAGCCAGCATCCTTCAGGCAGAAGGTTTAAAGGAGTCAGCTATCTTGAAGGCAGAGGCGGAGAAGCAGTCAGCTATCTTAAGAGCAGAAGCACAGAAGGAAGCGGTTATCCGTGAAGCAGAGGGTGAAGCAGAAGCGATCCTGAAGGTAAAACAGGCACAGGCTGATGGTATCAAGATGCTGAAGGAAGCGGGTGCAGACGAAGCAGTATTGAAGATCAAGAGTCTGGAGGCCTTTGAGAAGGTTGCTGACGGTCAGGCTACGACCATTCTTCTTCCTTCCGAATTACAGGGCATTGCGAGTCTTGCTACTGCGTGGAAAGAATGTGAAAAATAACCCTTTGGCAGTGTGAAATTTCATAAAGAGCGATAAAAAGAGGGCTGTCTGCAACGGATAGCCCTTTTGCTCATTTTTGACAGTTTTGTGGGTTGAAAAAAGAAAAAGAATGAAGTATAGTAAAAATGGATGCTTTTTTCCGTGAAGGAAAGAGTGTAAGCAAAAATCGAAGAAAGGGAAAATGGATGCATTTTCGCTTGAGAATTGGGGAATAGTGTGAACAATCCTGAAACCTAAGATGCTTTCACACAGAAATTGGTGCTTGCGCCCAAATTTCAAGGTTGGTGCAAGAATAGGGAATATTATGAATTTAAAAGGCAGAGATTTTTTGAAATTACTGGATTTCACATCGGAAGAGATTTTATATTTGGTGGATTACGCTGCAGCACTGAAGGATAAGAAGAAAAAGGGTATCCCCGTAGATTTCCTGAGAGGAAAGAATGTGGCATTGATTTTTGAAAAAACCAGTACCAGAACACGATGCGCTTTCGAAGTGGCAGCTCATGACCTGGGGATGGAAACTACCTATCTGGATCCTTCCTGCTCCCAGATTGGTAAGAAGGAAAGTATTGCGGACACTGCAAGAGTATTGTCCCGTATGTTTGACGGTATCGAATACAGAGGCTATGGTCAGGAGGTCGTGGAGAAGTTGGCGCAATATTCCAGAGTGCCGGTATGGAATGGTCTTACGGACGAATTCCATCCTACTCAGATGCTGGCGGACTTACTGACGATTAAAGAGCATTTCGGAAGATTGGAAGGAATTAAATTGACATATATGGGTGATGCACGCTTTAATATGGGAAACTCCTGGATGGTAACCTGTGCAAAGATGGGTATGCATTTCGTGGCATGTACCAACGAAAAGTATTTCCCGGATCCTGTGCTGGTACAAGAGTGTAGAAAGATTGCGGAGACCACCGGTGCAACCATTACATTAACAGAAGACGTACAGGAAGGAACGAAGGGTTCCCATGTTATTTATACAGACGTATGGGTATCCATGGGTGAGCCGGATGAAATCTGGGCAGAAAGAATCCGTGAATTGTCCCCTTATCAGGTGACGAAACAGGTTATGGAGAACGCAGGTCCGGAAAGTATTTTCCTCCATTGTCTGCCGGCATATCATGACCTTGAGACCAAGGTAGGACAGGAAGTATACGAAAAGTTCGGTTTTATGGAGCTGGAAGTTACCAATGAGGTATTTGAGTCAGAGCAGTCTCTTGTATTTGAAGAGGCTGAGAACCGTATGCACACCATTAAGGCTGTGATGGCAGCGACGCTGGCGTAACGAAAGTCATGGGTTTTTTGCGAGAAAAGGAAAAAGAACAGGAGTTTTTTTCAGACATAGGGACATGGGCGGCTTCGCTTTCTACAAAATGGGCAGGAAAGAGCCTGAAATACCACTCGGAGATTGACTCTACAAATATAGCGGCTGTCCGTGAAAGCCATGAGGGTGCGGTGCACGGGACTCTTATCGTGGCGGATAAACAGACAAGTGGCA
The DNA here is from genome assembly GCA_045593865.1 of Acetatifactor sp. Taxonomy (GTDB): domain Bacteria; phylum Bacillota; class Clostridia; order Lachnospirales; family Lachnospiraceae; genus Acetatifactor. The sequence continues at coordinate 5,587 of JAZNXM010000055.1, forward strand.
GAGGACGCAGGGGCAGAATCTGGGAGTCGCCGGCAGGAAAGAATCTGTATTTTTCCCTGTTGTTGCGGCCGGAATTTCCAGCGGAGCAGGCTTCCATGCTGACATTGGTCATGGCTCATTCTGTGGCCGGAGCCATTGAGGAAACTGCGCATGAGTGTAGGAAACGGAGGAGCAATGTAATAAATCTGCCGAACAATAGTAATCGGGTTGGCAGAGTGCACACACAGAATTGCGAAAGCGGTGTCCGTTGTACGAAAGAAAGCGAACCATTATGCGCCTGCATCAAATGGCCCAATGATATCCTCATACATGGGAAAAAAGTCTGCGGAATTCTGACGGAGTTAAAAGTGGACAAGGGCAGGATGCAGTATATTGTGATTGGTGTAGGCATTAACGTAAAGCCACAGGTGTTTGAAGGAGAACTGGCGGAGAAAGCGTCGACTCTGGAGCAGGAGTGGGGATTGAAAATATCCAGAGAGCAGCTGCTTCGTAATATCATGAATGCGTTTGAGAGGGATTATGAAGCCTTTGTGTGGGAAGGGAATCTGAGACCATTGTTAGAGGAGTATGACAGCAGACTGCTGAACAAGGATGCGCAGGTAAGGGTATTGGATCCCAAGGGAAGCTTTGAAGGAATTGCCAGAGGCATTACCGAACGCGGTGAGCTGATCGTGGAAACAATGGATGGCAGCATCTGCCATGTATATGCAGGGGAAGTGTCAGTCCGTGGATTGCAGGGATATGTGTGATCAGGGAGAGGAAAAATATGGAAGACAGAATCGTTCTTTGCGGTGCTAATGCGTACGAACAAAAATATTATTTTAATGAACAGTTTAATGGAATACCGGATTCCATTAAGGATGAGTTGCATATTATCTGCGTGCTGTTCACGGAGGAAGTGGGCGGTATCTTTACCATCGTGTTCGAGCCGGATGGCTCTGTTTCACTGGAAACACAGGCAGAGGATGATGATATTTATTACGATGAAATCTCCAGTGGTTTGCTGGTTTCGGAAATCAGACGTAAGCGTTTGGAACTGTTGGAGTCATTAAGCTTATATTACAGAGTTTTTATACGGAAGGAAGATATCTCCGATATGCTTGAGGAGTAAGGCTGACAGCCGTGCATGCCAAAAGCGGTGGGATAGGGACAGATGTTGTATAAAGAAGTTGCAAGACACCCGGAAAATTGACAGGATGTTGTTGGGGCATCAGGAAAGGATAGATATTATGATACTTGTTGTAGATGTAGGCAATACAAATATTACTTGTGGTGTGTATGATGGCGAGGCGCTCAAAGCTACTTTCCGTATTACCACCAAGCTTCCCAGAACTTCGGATGAATACGGCATGATGTTTACCCAGCTTCTGGCTCTGAAGGATATTTCTCCCAAACAGATTGAGGGAAGTATCGTGGCAAGCGTTGTGCCGGATGTCATGCATTCCCTGACCGGTGGTATCGTCAGATATACCAATACCAAGCCGCTGATCGTAGGGCCGGGAATTAAGACCGGTATCAATGTGGTTACGGAGAATCCGCGTTCTATCGGCGCAGACCGTATTGTGGATGCGGTTGCGGCATATGAAAAATATGGCGGACCTGTTCTGGTACTTGATTTCGGAACCGCGACCACTTATGATTATGTAACAGCGGAAGGAAATTTTGCGGCAGGCATTACTGCGCCGGGTATCCGCATCAGTTCCGAAGCACTTTGGAAGTCCGCTGCAAAGCTGCCTAATATAGAGATCAAGAAGCCGAAGTCCATTCTGGCGCAGGAAACTATCAGTAGTATGCAGGCCGGTTTGATGTATGGTCAGATTGGTCAGACAGAATATATTATCAAGAAGGTAAAAGAGGAGACCGGTATTCCGGACATGAAGGTGGTAGCCACCGGCGGTTTGGGAAGAACCATTGCGGATGAGACGGATGCCATTGATGTATACGACAGTGCATTGACGCTGGATGGTTTGCGTATTATCTATGAGAAGAACCGCAGATAATGCTGTGTTGAAACCAGCATCGTTCAGAAATAAAGAGGTTTTATGAGTAAATTAACGATTGGAAATGTGACCCTGGACAATAATGTTGTTTTGGCTCCCATGGCAGGTGTAACGGACCTGCCATTTCGTTTGCTTTGCAAGGAGCAGGGTGCTGGTCTGATCTGTATGGAGATGGTCAGTGCCAAGGCGATTTATTATAATAACAAGAACACAGAGGAACTGTTGGAGATTCATCCGAAGGAGATGCCGGTGTCTCTGCAGCTGTTTGGTTCTGATGCGGACATCATGAGTGAGATGGCCAAAAGGATTGAAGAACGTCCTTTTGCTGTCCTGGATGTAAATATGGGCTGTCCTGTGCCGAAGGTAGTAAACAATGGAGAAGGCTCTGCACTTATGAAAAATCCAAAGCTGGTGGAAGAGATTCTGACCAAGCTTGTGAAGGCCATAGAGAAACCGGTCACTGTGAAAATCCGAAAGGGTTTCGACGATGATCATGTTAATGCCGTGGAGATTGCCAGGATTGCAGAAAGCTGCGGTGTGGCTGCGGTTGCAGTTCACGGCAGAACCAGGGAGCAGTATTACAGTGGCAGAGCGGACTGGGATATTATTGCAGCAGTCAAGGATGCGATAAAGATTCCGGTTATCGGCAACGGTGATGTAGCAGATGCACTGTCTGCAAAAGCTCTAATTGACCATGCCGGCTGTGATGGTGTGATGATCGGTCGCGCCGCGCAGGGAAATCCATGGATTTTCAGAGAAGTCAGCAGTTATCTGGAAACCGGTGTGACTTTGGACAAGCCAAGTCGTGAACAGATGAAGGAAACAGTGACCCGCCATGCCAATCTGCAGCTGCAGTACAAGGGAGAGTATACTGCTGTCAGAGAGATGCGCAAGCATTTGTCCTGGTATACGGTGGGATACCCCAATTCTGCACGCTTCAGAAAGATGATAAACGCCATGGAAAGTATGGAAGAGCTGCTGCAGAGCATCGAGCAGATTTTCTGAGAGCAAACTTGTGAATTTCTATGCAGATATAAAGTTGTCAGGCATCTCTTCGAAATTTGTCAAGGGGCTGTATATCTTAGACAAAAGCCGAATACAATGAAATATGGACAGAATCTATTATTTCAGGCTTACCAAGGATAACAGAAAGAAGGAAGAAAGTAATATTTTGTGCCAGTCAGCAGAACAGCCGGTCTTTTTCAGAGAGGCTGGCGGTTATGAGGTTTATTATTTGCAGGTAGGAGAGGAAACGGAAGGCAACGAGCTGGCGAAAGTACAGGCTTACATGAAAAAGGGGATCAGCAGACTTGCCGCCTGTTATCAGAGAGAGCAAGACCGGATGAACGCATATCTGGTGTACGATGGTTCCTTTGCCCGCTGGTTGCAGGAGCGGCGGCAGGAGGAACACTGGCAGCAACTTTGGAATCTGCCCCTGTACGGAGAATATAAGGAACCCCATAATCTGCAGGTGCTTTTGCAGCAGATTTCCAAATCCCGTTGGCCCAGACATTTGGTAATTCTGGGAGAGGCGCCGTGTATGGAGAAATGGCTCGAACCTATGGCGAAATATATGAAAAGTATTGTTCAGTTTTCGCTGAACCGGTCCAAAGGCTTTGATACCATACGTGAAAAGTTGCTGGATGAATATGGTTTGTTGATAAAATGGGAGAAAAGTCTGCAGCCACAGTCTGAGGAGTCAGCCATGGTGCTGGACTATTGCGGAAAAGAGAATGTTTTCATATGGGGCATTCCGCCGGGAAGCGTCTGGGTGGACATGACTTCCCGGGAAAGCCGCCGCCATGCTATTGAAGACCGGGAAACGGGCATTTATTATACCTCCCTGAAAACCTTTTGGCAGGGAGAAATGTTACAAACGCTTGACACTATTAATAAAATTAAGTATAATACGAAAGTTAAATTACAAGGGGAAATGGGTGTTATAGCAAACACATCGCATCAAATAATGTAAAGGAAGTAAGGAAGGGTTATTGTTATGCAGGAAAAGAAAAATATTTTAACTTATGAGGGCTTGAAAAAGTACGAAGATGAGTTGCACGACCTGAAGGTTGTAAAACGCAAAGAAGTTGCTCAGAAGATTAAAGAAGCAAGAGAACAGGGGGACTTGTCGGAAAACGCAGAGTATGATGCAGCAAAGGATGAGCAGAGGGATATCGAAGCAAGGATCGAAGAGTTGGAAAAAATCCTGAAGAATGCAGAAGTAGTTGATGAGGAAGAAGTGGACCTTGACAAGATCAATATCGGCTGCAAGGTTAAAATTCTGGACGTGGAATTTAACGAAGAACTGGAATACAAAATTGTGGGTTCTACAGAAGCAAACAGCCTGAAGGGTAAGATTTCAAATGAAAGTCCTGTAGGCAAAGCATTGATTGGACGCCGCGAGGGCGATGAAGTAATCGTAGAAACACAGGCAGGCGCCTTTACCTATAAAGTATTGGAGATCCAGAGGGCTTAACGCAGGAAAAACTTCTAAGATGTTAAAGGATGCCGTCTAAGAAGTTCCCTTCAATCTAGTTATAAACGCAGTTTCGCATGCTATCTTGCGAAGTGCAGGAAAGAGGAAAGAAATGGCAGAAGCACAGAATCAGAACGGAAAGGTTCAGGAACAGGACATTAATCAGCTGTTAAAGGTCAGAAGAGAAAAGCTGGCTAACTTACAGGCAGCAGGTAAGGATCCCTTCCAGATTACAAAGTATGAAGTAACCCATCACAGTACAAATATTAAAGATAATTTTGAGGAATTAGAGGGGAAGGTTGTACGGGTTGCAGGACGTATTATGTCCAAGCGTATCATGGGTAAGGCGTCTTTCTGTAATGTACAGGATTTACCGGGTAATATCCAGTCTTACGTTGCAAGAGACAGCATCGGTGAAGAATCTTATGCAGATTTCAAGAAATATGATGTAGGTGATATCGTAGGTATCGAAGGTGAAGTATTCAAGACCAAGACAGGTGAGATCTCTATCCACGCTCAGGTAGTTACATTGCTTACCAAGAGCTTACAGATCCTTCCTGAAAAATATCATGGTCTTACCAACACGGACTTACGTTATCGTCAGAGATATACAGACCTGATCATGAATGGGGATGTGAAGGAAACCTTTATCAAGCGTTCCAAGATCATTAAGTCCATCCGTAACTATCTGGACGGTCAAGGGTTCATGGAAGTGGAAACTCCTATGCTGGTATCTAATGCCGGCGGCGCTGCAGCAAGACCTTTCAACACCCATTACAATGCACTGGACGAGGATGTTAAGTTACGTATTTCCCTGGAGTTGTATTTAAAGCGACTGATCGTGGGCGGTTTGGAAAGAGTATACGAAATCGGTCGTGTATTCCGTAACGAAGGTGTTGACACCAGACATAACCCTGAATTTACCCTGATGGAATTATATCAGGCATATACTGATTACTACGGAATGATGGACTTGACCGAGAACATGTTCCGCTATCTGGCGCAGGAAGTATGCGGCACTACCACCATTACCTATGGTCCTCATACTATCGACCTTGGCAAGCCATTTGAAAGACTGACCATGATCGAGGCTGTTAAGAAATACTCTGGCATTGATTTTGATCAAGTACCGGATACTGCAGCTGCAAAGGCTCTGGCTAAGGAGCGTCACATTGAATTTGAAGATCGCCATGAAAAGGGGGATATCCTGAACCTGTTCTTTGAAGAGTATGTAGAAGAGCACTTGATTCAGCCTACCTTCATCATGGATCATCCGGTTGAGATTTCGCCCCTTACAAAGAGAAAACCGGACAAGCCGGATTATGTAGAACGTTTTGAGCTGTTCATCAATGGCTGGGAAATGTGTAATGCGTATTCTGAGTTGAATGATCCCATCGATCAGAGAGAACGTTTCAAGGCTCAGGAAGCTGCGCTGGCTAAGGGTGATGAAGAAGCGAACACTACAGATGAAGATTTCATGAACGCACTTGAAATTGGTATGCCTCCTACAGGCGGTATCGGATATGGTATTGATAGATTGGTAATGCTGCTGACCGATTCTCCGGCGATCAGAGATGTGTTGCTGTTCCCCACAATGAAGAGCATCGATAAATAAACCCAGCAAAATCAAGGGTTTCCGGTGGTTCAGAAAGAATTTGACAACAAATTGACAACAAATTCGTAGATTAATACGAATTGTAATAACTCATCTTGAATTGTCAGAGGAAAAACTGGCAATGAAGACTATGGACTTTAGAGTCCCTTCTTAAAAGATAAATTTTAAGAAGGGGCTCTTTTTGTATTCCCTAAAGGTTATTAACAGCAAATATCAAATAAAGGAGAATGGCAGATGAAAGTTGAAACAGGACAGTATTACACAGTAGAGCGAAGAAAAGAGGTTGCAGATTCTGCAAGAAAGCTGAGAAGACAGTTTTTGAGATATAAGGAAGCTGAGATTGTGTATAGTATTCAGCACAAGAAACTGTTGGAATTGGCAGGCAAAGCGGGAGCCCTTGTTCGTATTGATGGAAATGTCTTGAATAGTCACGATATCGGAAAGGGAAGGAACGGATGGAGAAAGAGGGATTGACCAGCCCGGAACTGAAGGTGCCTGTAGAGTGTCTGATTGATTGGATTCTTTTTCACCGACATATGAATTTGATGAGTGATGGTATAAAGTTGCAGACTTGGCAAAAAAAGATAAAAATGCCGAAACTGCAATCTTGACACGGAGGAAATCGTGGTCTATAATAAAATTAC
>JAZNXM010000056.1:0-8585 GCA_045593865.1 Acetatifactor sp.
TAGGAAAGTTCTTGCTAACACTTCCAAAATGCATTAAACTTATTAAGTGGCAAGAACAAAAATAAATATGAGAAGGTGATTTTATGTATCGTATTTTAGAATTAAATCCTCAATTACAGGCATTTGCAGGTGACATCGATCTGCGTATGTGGCGCTACCAGGAAACCAAAAATCGACTTCTGCCTCAGGGGGGCACGCTGAAGGATTTTGCCAATGGGCATGAGTATTTTGGTATTCATCGCGTGAAAGGTGGGTGGATTTATCGTGAATGGGCACCCAATGCATACCAGCTGTATCTTACCGGCGATTTCTGCCAGTGGGATCAGACCAGACACCCCCTGAAAAGAGTGGAGAATGGCAACTGGGAGCTGTTTCTGGAGGGGGAAAATGCTCTCTGGGAGGGCTGTAAGGTCAAGACAATCGTGGATGTCAATATGCAGAGGACGGAACATGTTCCTCTGTATGCGCGCCGTGTGGTTCAGGATCCGGCAACCGTTACCTGGTGTGCGGAGGTGGTGGATGATTGGAAGACTTTTGGCTGGACAGATCAGGAATTTGAGGCAGAAAACCAGCTCTTCATCTATGAGGCTCATGTGGGTATGGCCCAGGAGGATGGAAAGGTGGGAAGCTATCGGGAATTTGCGGATTATGTCCTGCCCCGTGTAAAGCGAAGCGGATATAATACCATTCAGTTAATGGCTATTATGGAGCATCCCTATTATGGAAGCTTTGGTTATCAGGTTTCCAGCTTTTTTGCCGCTTCCAGCTGGTTTGGCAAGCCGGAGGATTTAAAGTATCTGATAAACAAAGCGCACGAGATGGGTATCCGGGTGCTTCTGGATGTGGTGCATTCTCATGCGGTTAAGAATACGGCAGAGGGTATCAATATGTTTGACGGTACCACATGGCAGTTCTTCCATGACGGCGAGAAGGGAGATCATCCGGCATGGGGCACCAAGTGTTTTAACTATGGTAAGGATGAAGTGATACATTTTCTGTTGTCCAACCTGAAGTTCTGGATGACGGAGTACCATTTTGACGGCTTCCGTTTTGATGGTGTGACCTCCATGATCTATCACGACCATGGTTTGGGTACAAGCTTTGACAATGACAATAAATATTTTTCCATGAATACCCATATAGAAGCGCTTACCTATCTGCAGCTTGCCAATGAGCTGATCCGTCAGGTAAATCCCAAAGCCATCACGATTTCGGAAGATATGTCCGGCATGCCCGGTATGTGTCTGCCCATTGCAGATGGAGGTATCGGCTTTGATTATCGTCTGGCTATGGGGCTTCCGGATATGTGGATCCGCACGGTAAGGGAAAAGAAGGATGAGGAGTGGTATATCGGACAGATGTGGGGCGGCATGTGCCTGCGACGTCCGGGTGAAAATACGGTTGCTTATGTGGAGAGTCATGACCAGGCACTGGTTGGGGACAAGACCATGATCTTCCGTCTGGCGGATGCAAGTATGTACACAGATATGAATAAGGACTGCCACAACATGGTCATTGATCGTACCATTGCACTGCACAAGATGATCCGACTGTTTACTCTTGCGGGTGGCGGCGAAGCATATCTTAACTTTATGGGAAATGAATTCGGTCATCCGGAATGGATAGATTTTCCCAGAGAAGGAAATGGATGGAGCTTCCATTACTGTCGTCGTCAGTGGAGCCTGCGGGACAATGAAAAGCTGAAATACCAGTGGCTGGGTAAATTTGACGAGGATATGGTAAAGCTGGCCAAGAGCCATAAAATATTTGAACAGCGTATGGCGAATCTCTGCCTTCTGAAGGAGCCGGAGAAAACGATTTGCTTCTACCGTAAAGGATTGCTTTTTGTATTCAACTTCAGTCCAAGCCAGTCGCTTACCAATGTGCTGATTCCGGTGCCTCATCACGCTGACTATACGGTTGCCTTTTCCAGTGATGATTATAAATACGGCGGAAATGGTCTGGTGGCACATATGACTTATCCGGTGAAGACATTTAACGGACAAGAATATATTGAGCTTTACATCCCTGCACGCACCGCCATCGTGTTAAAGGAGGAGGAAATCTGTGAATAACTGGATAAAGTGTGAAGATAAAGCAGGAAGGCAAGCATGGTAATAAAACAGTAAGCTAAGCAATAAGTAGAAAGATTTGAAAAAGGTGGTAAATATTTTCATATTTACCACCTTTTTCGAATCTGTATTGGATAATAGCTTCATCAAGCTATCTTGTGGAAACATGGTTTTTCTCAACCATTTTAAAATGTATAGCCGATCTCCTTTGGGATTAGTTCAAAGGATACTTGGCAACCAGCTCGTCCACGATCGCTCTTGCCTTGGGAACACCTGCTTCACCCTCCTTGATAACGGTAGCGATAGCTTCTGCAATTTTGTCCATGTCTTCACACTTCATACCGCGGCTGGTAACTGCGGGCGTGCCAAGACGGATACCACTTGTAACGAAAGGAGACTTGGGATCGTTAGGGATGGTGTTCTTGTTACAGGTAATGTGCGCTTCATCCAAAAGCTTTTCAATTGCCTTACCGGTCAGGTCATATGTAGTCAGGTCAACCAGCATCAGGTGGTTGTCGGTACCGCCGGAAACGATCTTAATATCACGGCTCATGAGACCCTCGCAGAGTGCCTGGGCGTTGTCCAAAATCTGCTTCTGATAAGCCTTGAAATCGTCGGAAAGAGCTTCCTTGAAGCAGACAGCCTTGGCTGCGATCACATGCTCCAGAGGACCACCCTGGATGCCAGGGAAGATAGCTTTGTTGAAATTGTATTTATCAGCCATCTCCTTGCTGGAGAGGATCATACCGCCACGAGGACCACGGAGTGTTTTGTGGGTAGTTGTGGTAACCACATGAGCATAAGGGATAGGACTTTCATGTAAGCCTGCTGCGATCAAACCGGCAATATGTGCCATGTCCACCATAAGTACAGCACCTACTTCGTCAGCAATCTCTCTGCATTTCTTGAAGTCAATTGCTCTTGCGTAAGCACTTGCGCCTGCAATGATCATTTTAGGCTTGCATTCCAAGGCAATTTCACGCATTTTATCGTAATCAATAAAACCATCGTCGTTAACGCCGTAAGGAACCACCTTAAAATATTTACCGGACATATTTACCGGGCTTCCGTGTGTTAAGTGTCCGCCGTGATCCAGGTTCATACCCATAATGGTATCTCCGGGTGTTAAAACTGCAAACTGCACTGCCATATTCGCCTGTGCGCCGGAGTGAGGCTGCACGTTGGCATATTCACAGCCGAAAAGCTCCTTTGCTCTGTCGATAGCCAGCTGTTCTACAACGTCTACATTCACGCAGCCGCCGTAATAGCGCTTTCCGGGATATCCTTCCGCATATTTATTGGTCAAAATGCTGCCCATAGCAGCCATAACTGCATGACTTACCCAGTTTTCAGATGCAATCAATTCAATATGACTGTTCTGACGTTCTGCCTCTGCGTTTATGCACTGGGCAATTTCCGGATCAACTGCTCTTAATTCGTCCATTGTGTACATGATATATACCTCCGTTAATATAATGGTGCTCCGAATCTAAGATCCGGTGCTGAATGATCAGGTAAAACGAAAGGTTCTACATGTCATATTCATTTCACACTGATAAGTTAAATAATAACAGAAAGTTGGAATTTGTCAAACAATACTTTGCTGCGTTAATGTAAAAAAGGCAAAATTATTTATCGGACAATCTTTTCTATAAATTTTCGACAAAACTATTGCAATATATATGCTTATATGTATAATGTAAATAGTTCGCTTTCTTTTAACATAAAGTTTAGTAAAAGCAAACTATATGGTTTACAAAAAGTTTAGTAGCATAAAACAGGAGGTGTGATTTTGGATATCGGTAAAAAATTGAAGGATCTGCGTATTCAGAACGGTCTGACATTAGGCGATCTGGCATCCAGAAGCGAATTGACAAAGGGCTTTCTGTCCCAGGTAGAGCGTAATCTGACTACTCCAAGTATTGCCACACTGGAGGATATATTGGAGGCGCTGGGAACGAATCTCTCGGAATTTTTCCATGAGGAGCAGGAGACACAGATTGTATTTTCCGCCCAGGATTTCTTTGTGGACGAACAGGAGGAGTACAAGATTGAGTGGATCATCCCCAATGCCCAGAAGAATCAGATGGAACCTATCCTGTTGACATTGCAGCCCCGTGGGAAGAGTCATATTTTGCCGGCCCACCCGGGCGAGGAATTTGGGTATGTTTTAAAGGGCAGCGTTACATTAGTCAGGGAGAATAAGAAGTATAAGCTTAAGGCGCAGGATACTTTTTATCTGGATGGCAAGAAGAGCCACTATTTATATAATCATACAAACAGTGAGGCAAAGGTACTGTGGATAACCACACCGCCCACGTTCTAAAATTAAGATCTTTGGAAGAGGTCCGAAAGCGGGTACCATATATCTCGCTCACACACCGGCCTAAAAACAGTCTACCAAAAGAGTAGTTTTTTATATAAGATCACATGTAAGAAAGGGGATTGAGATGGAAAAAAAGAAATTGATCGAGTTCCGCAATATTGTAAAGAGTTTTGACGGACAAGTCATTTTGAAGGGTGTGAACCTGGACATATATGAAAAAGAATTTGTTACCCTGTTGGGGCCCAGTGGCTGCGGCAAGACCACATTGCTGAGGATTCTGGGTGGTTTCCTGGATGCAGATGAGGGAAGTGTCATTTTTGACGGGGAGGAAATCAGTCAGAAGCCTCCCTATGAAAGGGAATTGAATACCGTATTCCAGAAATATGCACTGTTTCCTCATTTAAGTGTATATGAGAACATTGCTTTCGGTCTGAAAATCAAGAAGATGAGTAAGGACATTATTGATCAGAAGGTTATGAAGATGCTGAAATTGATCGGTCTTGAGGGTTATGAGAACCGGAATGTCACACAGCTGTCCGGTGGTCAGCAGCAGCGAGTTGCCATTGCGAGGGCATTGGTAAATGAGCCTAAGGTATTGCTGCTGGACGAGCCGCTGGCGGCGCTGGATCTGAAGCTTCGGAAGGAAATGCAGTATGAGCTGAAGCGTATCCAGCAGGAAGTAGGTATCACGTTCATCTTTGTAACCCATGATCAGGAAGAGGCTCTGACCATGTCTGACGAGATCGTGGTTATGAAGAATGGCGAGATCCAGCAGGTAGGTACTCCCGAGGAAATCTACAACGAGCCAGCCAATAAATTTGTTGCCAATTTTATTGGGGAAAGTAATATTCTGCCCGGTGTCATGCTGAAGGATTACAAAGTCCGTTTTGACGATATTACCTTTGACTGTGTGGACTTCGGATATAAGCCGAATGAACCGGTAGATGTAGTCATTCGCCCGGAGGATATTGATATTGTGGCTGTGGAAAATGGCAAGATGACAGGAGAGGTCTTAAGTGTACTGTTTAAGGGTGTTCACTATGAAATCATTGTAGAGACCGTTCCCGGTACCAGTGTAACGGTTAATATGCGCGTGATCCGCAATCAGGATGTTACCAGCGAGAACGGTAAGGAAAAAATCAGTGCCAGCAACTTCTATGTGGATGTGGAGGATGTGAAGAATCTGGATGACAAGGAAATCATCGCTCTTTCCAATGCACAGGCATGGAATCCGGAAACCGATGAGCTGCTGTCCATTGCCAGGATCGAGTATGATCTGCAGGAGAAAGAGGGTCAGTATCCGGTAACCTTCTCTACTGCAAACGGTACCAGCATTGAAAGAAATATTTTTGTGGTAAATCAGCCTTTTGTAAAGAATGAAAAAGCAAATGAAGCGATCATGGCATTCAATTTCTTTAAAACCGTGGATGAGATCCAGGAATCACAGGCTTTGGATACGGATTTAAAGACCTGGGCCAATGCACAGGGCTGGAAGCTGAGCGATGAGGAGCAGAGCATCGATATCAGTGTAGATTATGATTTTGAACCGGAAAATGTCAAGGAAGGTGTGTACAAGATTACCTTCTGGACTACCGGTCGTGAATTCAAGATTCACACGACAGATTACACGGAGGTAGGTCAGGAGGTCGGACTGACATTCTTCCCGGAAGATATTCATGTTATGTCAAGGATGGTATTCTGATGAAGAGATTCTCCCAGTTGGCACTGCCATATATTATTTGGGCGGCGTTGATGCTGATCCTGCCCATGCTTTTGATCGGCTTGTATTCCATTACAGAGCATGGCAACAGCATCATCTCCTTTTCCATTACGCTGGAGCACTATGTAAAGTTCTTTACCGACCCGGACTTTCTGCTGATCCTCTGGCGTTCCTTACTTATTGCGTTCAAGACAACGGTTATCTGTCTGCTTTTGGGATATCCTGTGGCGTACTTTATCTCCCGCAGCAGCGAAAGAATTCAGAGTATATTGGTGCTCAGCATCACCATTCCAACCTGGATCAATATGCTGGTAAGAACTTATGCATGGATTGGTCTCTTAAGTGACGGAGGGATCTTCCAGCAGATTTTAAGCTTTTTCGGTTTGGGAGAGGTACAGCTTCTGCACACAGAGGGAGCGGTGCTGTTGGGTATGGTATACAACTTTATACCGTTTATGATCCTCCAGATCAATACCTCCCTGTGCAAAATGGATCATTCCCTGGTGGAAGCAGCAGCAGACCTGGGTGCAAATCGGACAAAGACATTTATGCGTGTTACCCTGCCCCTGTCCTTGCCCGGAGTCATCAATGGAATTACCTTGGTGTTCCTGCCGGCGGTAAGCTCCTTCTTTATTCCGAAGCTTCTGGGCGGCGGACAATACTTCCTGATCGGTAATTTGATCGAAAACCAGTTCATCACTGTAGGTGAGTGGAATTTCGGCAGTGCCATCTCCATGATCATGGCGGCTATTATGATGCTTCTGATGATGCTGGTAAAGAAGATCGAGATCCGGAATCAGGGCGGAAAGGAGGCTTGAGCAGGATGAGAAAGGAAACAAAACCTCTGAAAACCACAGAAAACGGGCAACGTTTTTCCGGTGGAAAGACTCTGAGAGAAGGCACAAAAAGGAAAAAAACGTCAGGACACCAATCCTTTGGCAAGCGTCCGGTAGGCAGTGCTTTGATGATACTCCTGCTGGTGTTCTTCTACCTTCCGATTTTGTATATGATGGTGTTCTCCTTTAATGAAGGAAAATCTCTGACTGCATTTACGGGATTTTCCCTGCGCTGGTACAAGCACATGCTGGAATCCCGGGATATGATGGAAGCCCTGTACACCACCTTTGGTGTGGCGCTGATTGCAACGGCTGTGTCCACGGTGGTGGGTACGATTGCTGCCATTGGTTTGAGCAAGTCCAGAAAGGTTGTTCGGGATGTGATGGAGCAGGTAAATAACCTGCCATTGATGAATCCGGAGATTGTGACAGCTATTGGTTTTATGCTTCTTTTTATAACCTTCAAGGTGCAAAAAGGCTATATGACTATGCTGTTGGCGCATATTGCTTTCTGTATTCCCTATGTAATCCTTTCCGTGATGCCCAAGATCAAGTCCTTGGATCCCAATCTGGCGGATGCGGCTATGGATCTGGGGGCTACACCATGGAAGGCATTGACCAAGGTTATCGTACCCCAGATTACGCCGGGCATTGTGTCCGGTGCACTGATCGCCTTTACCATGTCCGTGGATGATTTTATCATCTCTTACTTTGTAACCGGCAATGGTGTAAAAAACTTAAGCATCATGGTCTACACCATGAGTAAGCGAGTAAATCCCAGCATCAATGCCATCTCTACACTGGTGGTGCTGATCATTACGGCAGCGCTGGTTATCATAAATATTATTCCGGTATTCCTGGCAAAACGGGAGAAGAGAACCGAGATCCACCAGCACAAGTTTGTGATACCGGGAGCAATGATTGCAGTGGCAGTTGTTACCGTGATTTGTTTTGTGGGACTCAACAGAGAGGAATCCGGACTTCCCTATGCAGGGGAGACTCTGTATGTGTATATGCCCGGTGAATATATCGGGGAAGAAGTGGTTCCGTTGTTTGAGGAACAGACCGGCGCAACCGTCATTATGGAGAATTTTGATTCCAACGAGCAGATGTATATTAAGGTGGCTAACGGGGAGTCCTATGATTTACTGATCCCCAGCGACTATATGATCCAGCGTATTCTGGAGGAAGGCTATCTGCAGCCTCTAGATCAGGAAAAACTGGAATGTATGGATGTGTTGCTGGAGGCAGTAAAAAGCCAGCCCTATGATCCGGCCAACGAGTATTCCGTGCCTTATTTCTGGGGAACCGTAGGTATCGTCTATGATACCACCAAGGTAAGCCTGGAGGATCTGGAAAAAGAAGGCTTTGCAATCTTTTTGGATGAGAAATACAAGGGAGATATTTACTTGTACGATTCCGAGAGGGATTCCTTCATGATGGCACTCAAATCCCTGGGCTATTCCATGAATACAGAGAATGAGGACGAGCTTCAGGCTGCTTACCACTGGCTGGTACAGTGTGTGACCACCATGGAACCGGAAATTGTAACGGATGAAATCATCGACAACATGGCACAGGGCAGAAAAGCACTGGGACTTTGCTACTCCGGCGACGCTGCATATATTATG
>JAZNXM010000057.1:0-32794 GCA_045593865.1 Acetatifactor sp.
AGACTGGCAATCAGCCCAACACCCAGCACATAATACATGGAGCAAACGAATATCCTGTGGGCATTCTTATATTCTTTTAGGGACAGCTTCTGTGCAATCACCTTGGATATGGCAGATGGTATGCTGTACGATGAAATCAGCAAAATAATCGTATAATAAGTATAGGCTGAGGAATAATACCCCAGCCCTACCGTTCCAATTATGGCAGCAACGGGGCTGACGTACAAAAGCCCGATGATTCTGCTGATGAATCCTGCGGCAGCCAGAATGCCCGCCTGTAGGATAAAATTGTTTCTTTTGTTGTTATTACCCATAATTTTTCTCCTAATGCTTCAAGCCGACATGTTCGTCAGTCTATTGAAAGCACAAGCTCAAGAGCAAACGTTTTATTCGGTCAGCCACTCATACATTTCCTGATATTTCTCAGCAGAAACATCCCAGGAAAAATCGGCAGCCATAGCACGGTCTACTATCTTGTTCCATTCACGTTTCTTATTGTAGTAAACACGCTCGGCCCGACGAATCGTTTCCATCATTTCATGGGCATTGTAATTTGCAAAGCTGAAACCGGTACCGGTACCCTCTGTCTCATTATAAGGCTCTACCGTATCTTTCAAACCGCCGGTCTCACGGACAATGGGAAGCGTACCATAGCGAAGTGCCATCAGCTGGCTGAGTCCGCAGGGCTCAAATAAGGATGGCATCAGGAATGCATCACAGGAAGCATAAATCTTGTGAGAGAGTTCTTCGCTGTAATAAATATTTGCAGATATCTTATTGCTGTACTTCCAGTCATAGTGGCGGAACATATTTTCATATCGTTCTTCACCTGTACCGAGAACTACCAGCTGAATATCATCCCGGCACAGCTCTTCCATCATATAAGCGATCAGGTCAAAGCCCTTCTGATCTGTCAGACGGGAAACAATGCCGATCATCATCTTCTTATCATCCACCTCCAGACCAAGCTCCTGCTGCAACGCTCTCTTGTTCTTACTCTTTTCTTTTCTAAAGTTGGACGCATTATAAGGCTTCTCGATATAAGTATCCTCTTCCGGATTGAACACTTCATAATCGATACCATTAACGATACCTCGTAAATCATTGGCACGTGCTCTGAGCAACCCATCCAGACCTTCCCCGTAGAAATCTGTCTTAATTTCTTCCGCATATGTATCGCTCACGGTAGTGACAGCGTCAGCGTAAACGATTCCCCCTTTTAACAGGTTTGCATCCCCATAAGCTTCCAGCTTATCCGATGTGAAATAACTCCAATCCAGATCGGTCATATGCTTTACCGTATCGATATTCCACTTTCCCTGGAATTTCAGGTTGTGTATCGTCATCACAGTCTTAATGCCATGGAAAAATAAATCTCCCTGAAAACGTTCGTTCAGATATACCGGTACCAAACCTGTCTGCCAGTCATGACAGTGAATCACATCCGGCTGAAAGCCGATTAATGGCAATGCAGACAATACCGCCTTGGAGAAATATGCATACTTCTCAATTTCGTACAGCGCGTTGTCACCATAGGGCTTAAATCCGCCAAAATAACTTTCATTATCAATAAAATAATACCCAATGCCATCTACCGTGGCACTTGAAATACCAACATATACCTGCTGCCAGTTAAAATCCATGTAGAAGTGAGTAACATAGGTCATTCTATCCTTTACTTCCTGTTTCATACACATGTACTTGGGCATGATTACGCGCACATCATAGTGCTCTCTGTCAATACATTTGGGCAAAGATCCCACAACGTCTGCCAAACCGCCTGTTTTAATAAAAGGTACTCCTTCTGATGCTGCAAAAAGAATCTTCTTCATCTGAACCCTCCAGCAAATGTTCTATGAATATTGCACGATTTTATTATACAACATCCTTGCCGGTTAGAAAAGACATTTTTGCGGATAATTCTTTCCACCTCTCGTTTCCTTCTTTTTATCACAAGTATTTTGGAACTTAAAATTTCACTTTAATTCTCTGTATTTGAGTCTGATCTTATCTGAAATCAACGCAATAAATTCAGAATTTGTAGGTTTTCCCTTTCCGGTATTGATGGTGTAACCGAAAAGCTGATCCAGGGTTTCCATCTTCCCTCTCGACCAGGCTACCTCTATGGCATGCCGGATCGCCCTCTCCACCCTGCTTGGTGTAGTCTGAAAATTCTTGGCGATTGTGGGATACAGAATCTTCGTAATAGAGCTGATCATCAGCGGATCTTTTACAGACATAATGATAGCATCCCGCAGATACTGATATCCTTTGATATGGGCCGGCACTCCGATATTGTGGATCATATCGGTAACTTCCTTTTCCAGGTCATGAGGCTGTGAAACCGCCTGCATCACAGGTACATTCTTTTTCTTCTCTTTCTGTACAGTGGAAGGAACTGTAATCATAATCTGAAATTCCTTGTTCTGACTGATCAGCTCATTGATTACCTTGTAAATTCTCTCGTTATCTTTGGCAGTGTTCATATTTACCTGTTCCATACACTTTCCTCCAATGTTTCGGCTGTCTGAAAACAATTCAGGGCAACGCTCTACAAGCGAGCTTGTTCGAGCTATTTTGTAATAATTCTGCTGTCCTGAATCTTTTTTACCATTATATTATAAAATCCCCGATACTTTTCCAGCAACTATAATCGGTCGAGGTTTTCTCCCATATAAACAATTTCTTCTCCAAATTCTGCAAGAAAATGTTGTCTTTTTTCCGCAAAATGCAGTATACTTATGTCTGCACGGTAACAAGATATTTTTCAAGGTATTGGATTTGCATCGGAACACAGCCAGCAACCTCAAAAAGCATAGAAACGGAGAACGACTATGATAAAACCGGAAATCAACGAAATCAAAAAATTATTTACCCCCAAAAACTGTTCCATTACCCGCATCTGCGGATGTTATGTGGATGGGGAAAAGGAAAAAAAGGCCGAATTCAAGCAGTCATTTCTGGCTCTTGACGAGGAAGAAATGTATAAATATTTTGAAATTTTAAGAAAGACCTTGTCCGGTACTCTGGGCAAGAATCTGCTGACTCTGGAATTTCCTTTGAAAACAGAATCAGTAGGCGGTACTCAGGAATTTTTGTTAAATTTACGGAATAGTAAACTAAAGGATGACGTACTGTTAGAGGCATTTTATGACAAAGTCATTGAATCCTACGAATACGTAGGAAACTTTCTGATCCTTGTCATTCATGATGTATATGATGTGCCCGGAAAGACCTCCGATGGTATTGAGATGGATGATGCCTCTGATGAAGTGTACGAATACATTATGGTCTGCATCTGCCCTGTTAACCTGAGCAAACCGGGCTTAAGCTATAACGCAGCAGAAAATGTTTTTCAGAACCGTATCCGTGACTGGGTGGTTGATATGCCGGAAATCGGCTTCCTCTTCCCTGCTTTCCATGACAGGGGTGCAGATATCCACAGCACTCTCTACTACACGAAGGATGCCAACGAGCTGAAGGAAGGCTTTGCAGACTCTCTGCTGGGCTGTACGCTGCCCCTTCCTGCCGGCAGTCAAAAGGAATCCTTTCAGTCTCTCATCGAAGAGACGCTGGCAGAGTCCTGCAGTATCGAAGCTGTCATCCATATCCACGAGCGTCTGAATGAAATGATCGAAGAACACAAGGAAGACCCGGTTCCTCTGATTCTGGACAAAGAGGAGGTAAAAACTGTATTTGCAGACAGCGGCGTCTCCAATGAAAAGCTAAAAACCTTCGATAAATGCTTTGATGCCACCGCCGGGGAAGGTACTGAGTTGGTTGTGAACAACGTAGTAAATACAAAAAGCTTTGAGGTAAAGACCCCGGATGTTGTGATCAAAGTCAATCCGGAGAGAATTGATCTGGTGCAGACCCGAATCATTGACGGAAGGGAATGTCTGGTCATTGATTTGGGCTCTGATGTAGTCGTGAATGGTATTACCATACATAGGGGCACCAGCGAATCTGACGAAGAATAAAGCAAAATCAGGCAGGATGAAAAGTTTTGAGGGCAAAGCCTTGACACAGGCTCTGCCCTCACTCCTATCCTATTGAAATTTTTCTTTCAAAAATCTATAAAAATTGCTTGCTGCAGGCGTTAATATCTTAGACATACTCCTATATACACAAGTAATCCTTACCAAATCAAGGTCCTTAACATCCAGGAATTTTATATGATCTCCAAATTCCCCTTTCCAGGAAAGTTCCGGAACCAAAGCAATCCCAAAATTCATTTCGATGTATTTTCTCAAATAATGGGGATCATCACTCTCCACCAAAATATTAGGATAAAATCCAGCCTTGCTGCACACATCGATGGTATTTCTTTTCAGGGAACTACCCTCACACATGGTAACAAAAGGCTCGTCCCGCAGTTCCTTTAATAAAAGCTTCCGTTTACATAAAGGATTGGTATCGCTTGCAGCCAGCCTAATATGTTCTTTTGCCATAGGAAAATATGTATAATTCCCATACTTTGAAGACTGCTCATCTATGATAATGTCATATTGTTCAAAGTTCTCGATACTAAAATCATGTGAAATATGAAAAACCACATTGGGATACATTTTCTTAAAGTTATATATATCATCCAAAACCATTCGCCGACCACACTTTACTAACAGCCACACGTCGCCACCCTGTTCCGGGTCAGATGCCCTCACTAAATCGACTGCATTGTCAAGTACCGGCAAAGTCATGCTTAGTGCCTTCTGCAAGATACGTCCGTTATTGTTCAACCGTATCTTATTTGCCGAACGGTCAAACAATTCACATCCCAGTTCCCCTTCCAGCTTCTTAATCGAAATGGATACCGATGACGAGGGTACCATGTACTTTTCCGCTGTATGGGAAAAATTTTCATTTCTTGCGCTTTCATAAAAATATCGTAATTGTAATAATTCCATACGTTTCCCCCATGCAGATGATAAGCATGTTCACAATACCGCCCCAACATTTCTGCGATAATCTGTCTGCTAGAATGACTGAACCACTTACACTGGTTTTCTCATATCAACCTAAGTTTACTACATATTAAAATATATAGCAACTATATTTTCCTGTATATTTTATGAAATTTAATTTAAATACCATTACACAACTTCTTTAATAATAAAACCCTCTTCCTCCGCAGCACAGACCGCCGCCTCCACAGCACAGATTACACACCATATTCGCAATACAGATCTTCATACAGATATCACCGCCACCGGAAGTCGGATACCCATATGCCGCCTGCCTCTGCTGATACCATGTACCACCGCTTTCAAATCGTTCCACCAGCTGGCGATATTCTGCATTGCCCGGTTCCAGAGCTGAAGCCTTTTTTGCATGCTCCAGTGCCGCCACATTGTTGCCCAGCCCGGAATGGGCGATTGCACTGTAATAATACCACTTTGCATTGCGCTCCTGCATACCCATGTTATCCAACACTGTGCGGGCTTCTTTGTAATAACCGTTACGGATATAGTTTCCGGCCGCTCTGATATGGGTATCCTCTTCATAACCGGCATTGCTCCCGGTATCATTAAAGCCTCCATAGAAGCCACCGAATCCACCAAAACCGCCGAAGGGACCATAACCCTGTCCACCATCCCCCCCGGAATTACCATAACCTCCGGTGTTGCCATAACCACTTCTGCCATAGCCGCCGTAACCACTCTGACCGCTGAAGCCTTCGGTTTTCTCCTTCATAATCTGCTGATATGCCGCCTGAATTTCCTTAAACTTCTCCTCCGCCTGATCCTTGTTGGGATTGTTGATATTTGCATCGGGGTGATATCTTCGGCTGAGCGCCTTATATGCTTTTTTAATTTCCTCTTCGGAGGCTCCTCTGGACACACCAAGAACCTGATAAGGATCATTCATTTTATAGTAACCGTACCTTTCCCGGATTATATTTCCCGTTTACTTTCTACCGTTCCTTCTGTTCTCGGCGCTTTTCTCTTACCATCTCGTAGCGGCACCACACACCGGAATACAGGATATTTCTGAGGATCTCCACGTTTTCCAGCAATGGGAGCTTCTCAAACTCTCTGCAGCATTCTGCCATCATCATGGTCAGAATCGTCCGACAGTCCTCCTCAAACTCCGGCTCCTTAAAACGGCTCTTCAAAGGATTATATCTGCTTTTCTTTACATCTTCCTCTATATCCTCATAGGCATCCAGCAGGTAGATAAATTCTCCCAGGTAATAGCCCAGGTTATGCAGATTATCCGTCCATTCATCTTCCCTGACTGCCGTGATCTCCGCCATCAGCTTTCCGAACAGACCTGCCATAGTATCCACATCCTGACAATTATCTTTCTCCTTCTGGTGAATTTCATGCATCAGCATGTTGATCTTTCTGACCTTATCCTGATAAAATTCTTTCTTTTGGGCTGTTTTACCTTCCAATAGTTTTCCTAAGATCAGCTTATGAATTTTTTTCTCATCCTCCCAGTCATCCATACATTTGTAATAACTGAGCACCACATTCATATCTGCAATATAGTCCGAAAATAGATTTCTTCTGATCTCATGCCTTTCAAAAGGATGCGCAATACACTTTCCTGTACCATAAGTCCCTTCGGGCTCATACAGACTGGTTAACAACATCAGAATAAAGGTCATGTCATAGCTCAAGGTCAACTGTCCCACAGCTCCATAGCGTTCTTTCAATGCATGGCAAAGACCGCAGTAATAAGAATGATACACATCGAATTCTTTAAACTTCATCTCAGCCCTATTTACAATGACATATCCAAACATGTTAATCTCCATTCCTGCCAAAGTCCTGAATTTGGACGCAAGCACACTTCTAAGCACAAATCATTGTCAGCTCTTTTTCACAAACTCGGTTCCGCATTTTCTGCAGCGAATTGCAATTTTACCTCTGCCTCTGGGTACTCTAATCTTCTGTTTGCAATTAGGACATTTATAAATATGGTGGGTTTTCAGCTGCTTAAGTTCATTTTTCTTCTTTCCCCACAGTGCTTTGAATTTCCACTCCCACTGCAGATACTTCTGATTCTCTCCGGCACGCTTGTAGGTGTTCTTTGAAAACATTCTAAAGTAAGCATATACCATCATGATCAATGCCAGCAGATAAAAAACATTACCGGCAATCATAGAAATCAGCAGAAATCCAATTGCCAGAAACATTAATGTACGGTTTAATTGATCATTACCATATCTGCCCTGCATAAACCCCATAAATTTTTCCTGTAACCTTCTCATAAACATCCTCGATTCACTTATATAATAATTCTCTGGCTGCCTCAGCAGCAACTATATATATCCTACTCCTCTTTCCGCAAAGAAACAATAGATTAACTCTAAACATTTATTAAAAATGCATGAAACGTGAAAAAATAGCTGCTACAGATCACTCCATAGCAGCTGTATATATTATTTTCTAGCGCTGTGCAACATCCTTCATAGAGAAGCTGATTCTGCCCATCTTGTCCTTGCCAAGACATACAACGGTTACCACATCGCCTAAGGTAAGAACATCCTCTACATGGTTGATTCTTTCCTTCGCAATCTTGGAGATGTGAACCATACCTTCTTTGCCCGGAGCAAATTCAAGGAATGCACCAAATTCTTTGATGCTTACCACTTTGCCCTTGAAAATCTGACCTTCTTCAAAGTCGGTAGTGATGATCTTGATCATCTCCACTGCTTTATCCATCATAGCCGCATCGGTACCGCATACAGATACCTTACCATCGTCAGTAATATCAATCTTCACGCCGGTACGAGCGATGATCTCGTTGATGGTCTTACCACGCTGTCCAACCACTTCACCGATCTTCTCAGGATCAATCTGGATAGAAATGATCTTCGGAGCGTACTTGCCAACCTCCGGACGAGGAGCTGCAATTGCAGGCTTCATACAAGTATCCATGATAAAGAGTCTTGCTTCGCGACATCTTGCAATGGCCCCCTCTACGATCTCTCTGGTCAAACCATGAATTTTGATATCCATCTGGATAGCTGTGATACCCTCTGTTGTACCGGTTACCTTAAAGTCCATATCGCCAAAGAAGTCTTCCAAGCCCTGGATATCGGTCAGAAGTACGAAATCTTCATCTGCTTCACCGGTTACCAGACCACAGGAAATACCTGCTACCATCTTCTTAATGGGCACACCTGCCGCCATCAGGGACATACAAGATGCACAGGTAGATGCCATGGAAGTAGAACCATTGAATTCGAAGGTTTCGGATACGGTACGCATTGCATATGGGAATTCCTCTTCGCTTGGAAGTACAGGAATCAATGCTCTTTCTACCAAAGCTACATGACCGATCTCACGACGTCCGGGACCTCTGGAAACCTTGGTCTCACCTACGGAGTAGCTGGGGAAGTTGTAATGATGCATATATCTCTTTGCCACTTCATTCTCATCAAGACCATCCAGCTTCTGCTGTTCAGATAAAGGCGCAAGAGTACATACATTACAGATCTGCGTCTGTCCACGGGTAAACATTGCCGAACCGTGAACTCTCGGAATAATATCAACTTCTGCTGCCAGATGACGGATCTGATCGATCTTACGGCCGTCAGGACGCTTGTGATCCTTTAAGATCATTTTACGTACAGTCTTCTTCTCATACTGATATACTGCTTCGCCCAGGATTGCAAGCCACTCTTCGTTTTCTGCAAATGCTTCCTCCAGTTTAGCAGTGATTACACGGATATTTTCCTCGCGTGTCTGCTTGTCATCGGTAAATACTGCTTCTTCCATTTCCTCAGGAGTGACGATAGCCTTCATAGCTTCGAACATCTCTGCCGGGATTGCGCAACTTGTATATTCATGCTTTGGTTTACCTACTTCTGCCACGATCTTGTTGATGAATTCGATAATGGTCTGGTTTACTTCATGAGCCAGATAGATCGCTTCGATCATCTTTGCTTCCGGAACCTCATTGGCACCCGCTTCGATCATGATAACCTTTTCGGTTGTAGAAGCCACAGTCAGGTTCAGGTCCCCATTCTTCCACTGTTCCTGGCTGGGGTTGATGATGAATTCTCCATCAATCAGACCTACCTGCGTCATAGCACAGGGACCATCAAACGGAATATCTGAAATGCAGGTTGCAATTGCTGCACCCAGCATAGCTACGATTTCAGGACGACATTCGGGGTCAACGCTCATTACCATATTGTTCAGGGTAACATCGTTACGGTAATCCTTAGGGAATAGCGGACGCATGGGTCTGTCGATAACACGGCTGGTAAGGATTGCGTTCTCGCTTGCCTTTCCTTCTCTTTTGTTGAAACCGCCGGGAATCTTACCTACTGCGTATAATTTTTCTTCATATTCAACGCTGAGAGGGAAGAAATCGATACCGTCTCTTGGTTTTTCTGAAGCGGTTGCGGTAGAAAGCACCGTGGTTTCACCATACTGCATCAAAGCACATCCGTTAGCCTGCTTCCCTACTCTGTTGATGTCAACACGTAAGGTACGACCTGCAAGGTCCATTGTAAAAGTATTGTACATAAATCCTCCATTCTGCCGCTTTGCGGCGATAACGATACTCGCGAATGGCAGGGCTTCCGAAACTACTGAAAAATGCATGCCATGTATTCCTGACATAGTCACTTCCATCCATCATCATACACTTTTCAGCGGTCTCGGTCATTGCCACCGACCATCCGCACGGTTTCTTTTTGGTGGAATTACGCATGGGAAACTCCACCTGCATAACAAACTCTTGTTACGCAACGAAGGCTGAGGCAGCCGAACAATCGGGCATTCCTCAGCCTTAAATTTGCAATGATTATGAGCTTCACTTTGGTAAATCTCATCCGCTCTAGAACGGTGTTCTATCGCTAACTTATCAGGTAAAAACAAATGTCCACTGCCTGGCCGCTTGTCTTTCTGCAGATAAGTTACTTTCTGATTCCTAACTTCTCGATCAGCTGGCGATATTTCTCAAGGTCAGTTCTCTTTAAATAATCTAATAAACCACGTCTCTGACCAACCATCATATACATACCACGACGAGAATGATGATCCTTAGGATTGCTCTTTAAATGCTCAGTAAGTTCTGCGATTCTTGCAGATAAAACCGCGATCTGAACTTCCGGCGAACCTGTGTCACCTTCGCATCTGCCAAACTCTTTGATAATTGCCTGTTTCTTTTCCTTTGAAATCATTGTAATTTCCTCCATAAATACATATTATTTACCGCCTAACACTAGGACCGGGTTGGAGTGTCCCAAATCTGAGCATCGGCTGACTCATACTTGATTAGAATACCACAGGAAATCAAATTTGTAAACCTTTTTTTCAAACTTTTACTTGGATTTTGCATCTGATATCCATTTAGTCTTCCAGCACTCGTACATACTTCACAGGTGTTCTGTAATTGTACTTGCTGATCTTGATACCGTTCTTCGGACTGCTTGCATGAATAACCTGTCCATTTCCAAGATAGATCGCCACATGATTAATCTTTCCGGAACTGTCTGCATAGAAAATCAAATCTCCCGCCTGCAGCTCATCACGGCTGATCTTGGTTCCTTCATTTGCTTGCGTCCCGGAATGATGACTTAGCTTCACACCATATTTCTTAAATACGCTGAGCACGAAACCGGAACAGTCAGCGCCCTTTGTCAGACTGGTGCCGCCCCATACATAAGGATTTCCCACAAACTGCTTCGCATATTCACACAGGTCAACTCTTACATCGGATACACCTTCACCATATCTTAACTCTGTCATGGTAATCGCGGTATCCAGCGTATCTTTTACAGAAGCATACTCTGCGGATACATATCCCTCAGCACCGTCGATGGAAACTTTGTACCAGCCCTCCAGAGCCTCAACATATTCCAGTTCCTCACCCTTCAGGATCTGTGTCAGCACTGCACTCTCTACATTTGCTTCATCACGAACCCGAAGCCCGTCAGTTTCTGCAACAACTACCGTTTTTACCAGTTCATTGGCACGTAGCATGGCATCTGCACCGGTCAACAGATAATCTGTGGACACATAACCCTCCACCTCGCCGGATTTGATGTGTGCCCAGCCGGTCTGTTTATCCACTGCCAATACTTCACATGCAGCGTTCTTTGGCATCTTACCTACCAGCTTGCCCCTAATGGAAGCTTCGGCTCTTACATTCAGATTGCCGGATTCCACATTGGCAATACCGATGTGAGTATATCCGAAAGAAGCCCCTTTTGCTTCTGCCGCTTTCGCAACATACTCGTCCTCCGTCAACTTTACTTCTATGTAAGAAGCAACCCCTGCAGGCAATAATATATCCCGAATGGAAGTGATACCTGCTGCACTGGCATTAATAGGGTTTAACACCATACATACCGCAAATCCGGCGCTTACCGCTCTGATCAATCCTTTGTTTCTTCTTTCCTTTGACATTTGCATCTTCCCCATTATTTATTGTTATACCTTTAAATTTCTTTGTTATTCTTTACAATGTTGTTACAATTTTATTAAAAATCCTCTTGAATTATAACAAGTTGCGAAATACACTGTCAAGGCTTTTTCCACAATTGGAAGCCTTTACCGTTTTTCCAAGCTCCTTTTTCTTTTTTCGTACCTCATTAACTCGTTGTATACTTCCCCTGACATCGCCAGCACACAGATCAGATTCGGCACTGCCATCAGCCCATTGCAGATATCCGAAAAACTCCACACCACTTCCAGCGAACATACTGCTCCCACAAAACAGAAAAAAACATACAGGAATCGATAAATAACACTGTATTCCGGTTTTTTTACCAGAAATTCAAATGCTTTTTCTCCCTGATATGCCCATCCTACGATGGTAGCCAGACCAAACAATACAATTCCTACCGTCACGATTCTTCCGCCCATCTCCCCAAACGTGGTCTCAAAGGCCGCTATGGTAAGCGCCGTTCCGGTTAACAGCTCTCCCGACCCATCTGTCATTCCAAGCACTCCCGACGACGCCAGCGCAAGCCCGGTAACAGAGCATACAACTACGGTATCAAAAAATACACTTGTCATACTGATATAGCCCTGCCGCACCGGATCCTGCGTATGTGCCGCTGCTGCAGAGATTCCTGCCGCTCCAAGGCCTGCCTCATTGGAGAATACCCCCCGCGATACTCCCCATCGAAAGGCCCGCCCCATGGAAGACACCAGATTTCCTCCTACCCCGCCGGCTACTGCTTGCGCAGAAAAAGCCATGGTCCATATCATACGGATTCCTTCCGTCAGATTTTCCAGATGGGTAAGAATCACTGCCACTGCTGCGGTCAGGTAGAGGATGGCCATTACCGGTACCATAAACAAGGTTACCTTCGAAATGGATTGAATGCCGCCCAGTACAATTAAGATTACCGCAATTGTAACAACAAGCCCTGTCAGCGCCGGAGATACCCCAAATGTTTCCTCTACAGACATGGCTATGGAATTTGCCTGGGTCATATTACCCATTCCAAAGGACGCGGAGACTGCAAATACTGCAAACATATAAGCCAGCACATGCCCCAGCTGTTTGCAGGGAAATCCGTTTTCCAGAGTATACATGGGACCACCAGACAACTCTCCTACCCCATTTCGGATGCGGTACTTTACCGCCAGCATACTTTCTGCAAACTTTGTAGATAATCCGATAAAAGAAGAAAAGATCATCCACACCAAGGCTCCCGGACCACCCAGCACCATCGCGCTCGCCACCCCTACAATATTTCCGATTCCGATGGTAGTTGCCAGCTCCGT
Organism: Acetatifactor sp.; assembly: GCA_045593865.1. GTDB lineage: Bacteria > Bacillota > Clostridia > Lachnospirales > Lachnospiraceae > Acetatifactor. The sequence goes on from JAZNXM010000057.1 coordinate 12,705, forward strand.
CATAAGTGCGGAAAAAGGAGAGATTGCTCCCTCCTTTTCTTTTGTGTTCTGTTCCTTTGACTCTCTTCTATCCTTCCTATCTGCTTTTGACTCCTTATCCTGTCCGACGACACATTTCATGGCATATCCAAGCTTCCGGATGGGCAGAAAACGCATCCGTATCAGCATATAGGTACCGGTTCCCAGTAACAGAGTCAGCATCCATGGTCCCCAGACCAAATCATCTATCTTACGCAACAGAACCGATAAGCTTTCCATTCTCTGTTCTTCCATTGTCTGGCAGCATTCCTGTACTGCCGGTTTTAACTATATATATCCAACCTGTCGTACACTTATTCCTGTGAAAAGTGATATTTTTTTCCATCTTCCATATCGCGTGCCATCTGCTGCCGCAGCTGCTCCATACTGTCAAACCGCATCTCAGGGCGTTTATATTCCAACAGCTGCACTTCTATATTTTCCCCATAGATATCTCTGTCAAAATCATACAGATACGACTCTATGCCTACCATTTTCTCATTGCTTACCGTAGGCTTACAGCCGATGTTGCTGATAGCGTCATATTTTACTGTACCCACATTCACATAAGAATAGTAAACACCCTTTGGCGGCAGCAGCTTATCCTTTGGGGGTATCAGATTTACCGTAGGCATTCCCAGCCTGCGTCCCAGCTTTTTGCCATGCTCCACTTTGCCCAGAATGGTGTATGGCCTCCCCAGAAACTCTGCTGCCCTCTTCATATTCCCTTTTTCTATGAGACTGCGCACACCGCTGGAGCTTACCTCCTTTTGATTCCATTTAAGCTTCTCGATGGTGGTAACACCATATCCATACTTTTCGGCAAGCCTGCTTAAAAGCACCTCATTACCGGCCCCCTTGTTTCCAAAAGACACATCGGTGCCTGCCGCAATCCACTTAGTGTGCATGCGCTTTACCAGAATCTCCTCAATAAAGGTCTCCGGTGCTATAGCCGCACTTTCTCTTGTCATGGGAAATTCCACCAGAATATCCACACCCATTCGCGCAAACAGTTCCCGCTTTTCTTCTTTTGGGGTCAACTCTTTCCCATCGGAAAAACCAAAGAATACCGCCGGTGACGGATCAAAGGTAAGCACACACGCTGCCAGACCGTCCTGTTTTTTCTTCAGAATTTCCTCCAGCAGCCTTCTGTGACCAATATGCAGTCCATCGAATTTCCCCAGTGCCACTGCGGTCTCTGTATGGAATTCAAAATCCAATGTATTGCTGATAATTTTCATATTAATCCCCATGCATAACACAAACAACACTTGTGTTATTGTTCCAATCAGAATGTTTGAAAATATTTTACAGTATTCTCCATCATTCGGGAAAAAACATTTTTACCGGTTTATATCTTCTGGCTTCCTTTTCATAGGCATATACCCCGAAAAAGCGCTCTTTGCCATACACCTTTACCCATTTCCCCACGGGATAGGTAGTTTTCTCCATCGTCTGATGGGCATAAAAGGCATTGCCATTGTCGAGAAGCTTCTGATAATCCGGCTGAATATGCAGAGAAGGACATTCCTCAAATACACTCTCTACCGGATACAGTATCTCCTCCAGCCTGCCTTCATCCCGGATTTTCTCCATTTGTGTCAGGGTAATTGCATCCTCCGCCCCAAATATACCTGCCTTTGTGCGCAACAGACTCTGCATGGTACCGCCACAGCCCAGTTTTTCCCCGATATCGGCACACAAAGTTCTGATATAGGTTCCCTTGGAGCAGGCTACACGGATTTTGACTACCGGCAGCTGCATGTCCAGAATCTCGATTTCATGAATGGTAACCGGTCTGGCCTGACGCTCCACTTCCTTGCCGGCTCTTGCCAGCTCGTACAGTTTCTTGCCATTTACCTTCAGCGCAGAGTACATAGGCGGAACCTGCATATAGTCTCCCTGAAAGCTCATAACCGCTTCCTTTACCTGCGCCTCACTGACTTCCACTTCACGACGTGCCAACACCTGACCACTGACATCCTGCGTATCCGTCTCCACACCCAGAAGCAATTCCGCCACATACTCCTTATCCTTGTCCGTCAGCATGTCACAAAGCTTCGTACCACTGCCCAGACAAACTGGCAGCACACCTGTGGCATCCGGATCCAATGTCCCTGTATGCCCAATCTTCTTCTGCTTACAGATGCCTCTCATCTTAGCCACTACATCATGAGAGGTAAAGCCCTTTTCTTTATATATATTTATAATTCCATTAAGCATTATACTTTCCTAACTTATTACACTTGCATTCAATATACTTGATTTGACCATAAATTGGGTATCCCATATGTTTTTTCTTAGCGTATGCAATATATGTTGTTCCCCAATTCCTTCTTCATTTAGGGAACAATCTGCTGTTCGATATGTCGGGACAACTGATCCACGCAATCATGCAGCGTACCACTCATGGTGCATCCTGCCGCTCTCATATGGCCGCCGCCGCCAAAGTTTGCAGCCACCTTCGCCACATCCACCATCTCATCAGAACGCAGGCTCACCTTATATTCCTTCGTATCCGTCTCATACATAAAGACTGCACAATGCACACCCTTAATATTGCGTAATTGATTCACAATACCATCCAGATCCTGATGGGTTACCCCAAACTGCTCCATATCCTTCTTTGTAATACAGCTTACGATACAATTGCCGTCCATAATATGCTTGCTTTCCCTCAGCGCATGCCCAAGAATTAAGGTCTGCACATAAGTTTTCTGATAAAAGGTCTCTTGAATCAGCTTCGTAAAATCAAAACCGTAACCAATCAGCGCTGCTCCCACTCTCATCGTTTTTGGTGTAGTATTGGAATACTGAAATACTCCTGTATCATGAATGATACCCGTATAAATTGCCTTCGCCAGTTCTTTATCCAGAAGTGACTCATTTCCATCCTCCAGAATCAGGTCATAAATCAATTCGCTGGTGGAACCCACCTCAGGCTTCACATAGTTAACCCTTCCGCAGCCGGCTGCATTACTGATATGGTGGTCAATGTTAATGGTCTTCACAGCCTGCACAAAGTACTTGTGCGCCTCACCCAACCGTTCTTCATTACCATCCAGGGCAAAGAAAACATCAAAGACCTCTTCCTGCAAAAACACACTGTCAATCTGATCAAAGCCCTTGAGCTGGGCATAAATATCCGCCGGCTTCTGTAAAAAAACTTTTATATATGCATCAGGCATTGCCTTTTTCAAATATTGGTATAAAGCCAGACAGGAGCCAACACAGTCTCCATCCGGCCGGATGTGACCACTGATGCCGATTCTGGATGCACCTGCACATTCTTTCAAAATTTGCATATCGTTTTCCTTTCTCCAATATACGGAAAGCCCCGCAACCCTGCGGGGCTTTCCGTAATTATTAAGTGGTGCGAATTTACCCATTCTCAAAGTTACATTCAAACCACCCAGCGCGAAAGTCTGGATTTACGCTTCTTCTGTATCCATATGAACATCCTTTTGTTCAGGATTGCTACAGGATGCCATAACATCATCAATTTTTTTAGACATACTTACACCATATTCAATGGACTGATCCATAATGAACGTAATACCGGGTGTATTACGCAGATTGATCTCCTTTGCAATTCGGTTCTTAATAAATCCTTCTGCGCTCTTAAGCCCCTGATAAGTTGCCTGTCGTGCCTCTTCATTACCCAGCACACTGATCCACGCCTTGCAGCTCTTTAAATCCGGAGCCACCTCCACAGAGACTACACTGGTCAGAGGACTGATACGCGGATCCTTAATTTCCCCACGGATAATCTGGGCAAGCACACGCTGAACCTCCCCGTTAATACGGGTATTTTTTATACTATTCTTTCTCATATTCTCTCCACATGGTTTATATCATTGTGATGAGAAGTAATCCACCAGTTTGTTTTGAGTAACGGGCAGGAATCCGGCATTATATATCTCGCATAATACACCGTGGTAAAAACAGCTGAAACAAAATTGTTTGGCTTTGACGGACACTTGTGTCCGAACAAAGACAAATCATTTTGGATGTTGTTTTTAGTCCGGTGTGTGAGCGAAATATATGATGACTGATTCCGTACGTCATTCAAAGAAACTGTTATCGTGGTACTTCCACCATAATATAAGCTTCCACAATATCCAGCTCCTGCATCTGGTCAAAGCCATCGAATACTAGACCACATTCAAATCCGGTCTTGACTTCCTTCACATCATCCTTAAATCTCTTAAGGGATGCCAGTTCGCCTTCATAAATCTGCTTGCCTTCACGGCTGATACGTACTTTACAGCCTCTCTGGAATACACCATCCATCACATAGGAACCTGCAATATTACCAACTGCGGATGCCTTAAATATCTGACGAACTTCTGCATGACCGATTACCTTTTCTTCGAAGATAGGATCCAGCATTCCCTTCATAGCAGCCTGAATGTCTTCGATAGCCTGATAAATGACTCTGTATAATCTGACGTCAACACCTTCTCTTTCCGCAGTTATCTTGGCAGTTGCATCAGGACGAACATTGAAACCGATAATGATCGCATTGGAAGCACTTGCCAGCATAATGTCGGATTCGTTGATGGCACCAACACCGCCGTGAATACATTTTACCACAACTTCCTCGTTGGACAGCTTCAGCAGTGACTGCTTAACCGCTTCCACACTACCCTGAACGTCAGCCTTTACGATCAGGTTCAGTTCCTTCAGATTGCCTTCCTGAATCTGTGAGAACAGATCATCAAGAGACATTCTGCTCTTCGTTTCTTCCAGCATCTTTTCTTTACTCTGTGCCTCATAGGTTTCTGCATAAATTTTCGCAGTCTTATCATTTTCATGTGCAAGGAATACTTCACCTGCACTCGGGACATTGGAAAGACCTAAGATCTCTACCGGTGTAGAAGGCGTTGCTTCCTTTACTCTTCTGCCCTTGTCATCGATCATGGCTCTTACCTTACCATGGCACGCGCCTGCTGAAATAAAGTCACCTACATGCAGGGTACCTTTCTGAACAAGGACAGTTGCCACAGGACCACGTCCCTTATCCAGCTCAGCCTCAATAACAATACCTCTTGCCTGTCTGTCAGGGTTAGCCTTTAATTCCAGAATATCTGCAGACAACAGAATCATATCCAACAGGTCACTGATACCTTCACCGGTCTTAGCGGACACAGGTGCAAATACAGTACTTCCACCCCAGTCTTCCGCAATCAGCTCATACTCGGTCAGTTCCTGTTTTACTCTTTCAATATTTGCAGAAGGCTTGTCAATTTTGTTCACTGCAACAATGATCTCAATGCCTGCTGCTTTTGCATGGTTGATCGCTTCCACGGTCTGAGGCATAACACCGTCATCCGCCGCAACCACCAAAATTGCGATATCTGTCGCATTTGCACCACGCATACGCATAGCAGTAAATGCTTCATGTCCCGGGGTATCCAGGAAGGTAATCCTGCGCTCACCCACCTTAACAGTATAAGCACCAATGTGCTGTGTAATACCACCGGCTTCCTTATCGGTAACATTTGTCTTACGGATTGCATCCAACAGGGAAGTCTTACCATGGTCTACGTGACCCATTACGCAGATAACAGGCGGTCTTTCAACCATGTTTTCTTCGTTTTCCTCATCCTCTTTCAAGAGTTCCTCGATAACATCTACCTTCACTTCTCTTTCGCAGAGGATTTCATACTCCATTGCAATATTTTCAGCGTCTTCATAAGATATCTCCTGATTCATGGTCACAATCTTTCCTTCCATGAACAGCTTCTTGATGATAACTGCCGGCTGCAGCTTCATCTTTTCAGCAAGATCCTTGATGGTAATTGTCTCCGGAACAACGATAACCTTGATGACTTCCTCAACCACTTCTTCTTTCTTCTTTTCCGGTCTGATGAAGCGACCCGGCTTGTTCTTTAATGCCTCTTCCTCTTCATAGAAGTGGTCTTTCTTATTACGCTTATCCTTCTCCTGGCTGATACGTCTCTTCTCTTCTTCTCTATGCTTTTCTGTATCCTTGATGGGAGCAGCATCGCCGCCAAAACCTTTACCCGGTTTGCTGTCGCGGAATCTATCTCCCTGTCCCCCATTTGCTCTGCCACCGCGTTCATTATCTTTAAAGCTGCGACTGCCACCCGCTGCAGCACCTTCACCACGGCGACCGCCCATGCTACCTTGGAAATTAGAGCGCGACTGCATGCCACCTTCTGTTTTATTAAATCCAGGTCTGCCGCCCTGGGGTCTTTCGCCCTGACTTCTGTCTCTGCTGCCATACTGGCTATTGCCTCTTTCCTGTCCATTGCTTCTTTCCTGGCGTTCATAGCTGCCCTGTCTGCGGTCGTTTCTTTCCCCCAGGCTTCTGCTGTAACCATTCTGTGGTCTTTCACTCTGGTTTCTGTCCTGGCTTCTTTCACCCTGACCTCTGTCACGGCTGCGTTCCCTATCCTGAGCAGAGCGACGCTCCTGAGTGGGTCTTTCAGCGGTATGCTGCGATTCTCTGCGGGAATCTCTACCCTGACTTTCTCTGCTTACAGCCTCTTGCGCCTGTGGTTCCATTATCTGTGCTTCTTTGGTCTGTGCCTCTGCATCGTGAACCGGTACCGCTGCCACCTCTGCCGGCTTTACTGCCTCAGCATTTGTTTCCGGTATAGGCTGCGGCGCACGCTTAGGTGCAGGCTGTGGCTTAGATAATACCATCTGCACGCTTGGTGTAGGGGATGGTGGTGTCAATGGCTTGATCGGACGTGCAGGCTGCTGTGCCGCTTTTTTCTGTGCACCTGCCGCATTGCTGCTCTGTCTGCCCTGACCACTCTGCTGTGTTCTTCCTGTGCTGCTCTGCTGTGCTCTTCCTGCACTGCTCTGGGCGCTGCTCCTAGGCTTATTTGCCCCCATTTTAGAGTTCTGTGGATTGCTGACAAAAATGATTTTTTTCTTCTTTTTGGGTGCTTCTTCAGAACTACGCACATCTTCCGCACTTGGCGCTTTTGCGGAATCTATTTTCAGTTCATCTGTTGTAGTAGTTTTATTATCTGCCAACTGTGTGTCTCCTTTTCCTGTAAAACATTATAATTGCATTGCTTTTTCTATTGCCTGTGCCAGTCCCCCATCTGTAACTGCCAGAGAGGAACGCAGGTCTTTTCCGATGGCCCGGCCAAGCTCCGCTTTGGTTCCATAACCATAAACCGGGACATTATAAAATGAACATTTGTCTTTGAACAATTTTTTTGTATTTTCTGACGCGTCTTCCGCCACAATGACAAGCATTGCAGAGCCGTCCTTGACGGCGTTTTCCGTCTGAAATTCACCGGACACCAGGTTTCGCCCCCTCATAGCCAAACCTAGGAGTGATAAAACTTTATCTGGTTGCAATCGTCTCAAACTCCTTATCCAAAGTGTTGTATACCTCTTCAGGAATACTCATTTGGAAAGAGCGCTCCAGCCCTTTGTTCTTGCGAGCCCTCTGCAAACATTCCTTCTGTATACAAAGATATGCGCCTCTTCCATTCTTTTTTCCTGTTATGTCTAAACAAATCTCGCCTTCTGCGGTTTTCAGAACTCTCATCATTTCCTTCTTGCCCTTCATCTCACCGCATCCGACACATTTTCTCAAGGGAATCTTCTTCAACTTTACCTCTTTCCTGCCTTTTGTAAGACTGCCTGCGAAACTGCGCTAGTGTGATGCCCGGAAATTTCTTCCAAGCATATTCTCCCTGTCGCACAAATCATTAGACTATTCTTCGTACTCATATTCATCGTCATATTCATCGTCATACTCATCTTCGTAATCTTCAAAACGGAATCCGGGAGCATCCTTCGCCTGTGTCTCTGATTTGATATCAATCTTATAGCCGGTAAGTCTTGCGGCAAGTCTTGCATTCTGACCTTCCTTACCGATTGCAAGGGATAACTGATAATCCGGAACAACAACCTTCGCTGTCTTTTCATCGGGATCCGCAAATACTGCTACGATCTTAGCAGGCGACAATGCATTCTGGATCAGGTTGCCCGGGTTCTCATCCCAATTAACGATATCGATCTTTTCGCCGCGCAATTCTTCCACGATGGCATTTACTCTTGTGCCGTTAAGGCCTACACATGCACCAACCGCATCTACATTGTCATCATGGGAGTAGACAGCGATCTTGGTTCTGCTGCCTGCTTCTCTTGCAATGCTCATGATTTCCACGGTACCATCCTTGATTTCCGTCACTTCCGCTTCAAATAATCTCTTAACCAGCTGCGGATGGGTACGGCTGACATTGATGCGAGGTCCCTTCGGAGTGTTTTTTACTTCCAGAATGTACACTTTGATACGCTCTGTGGGCTTGAACATTTCACTCTTTACCTGCTCAGATTCTGTTAACATAGCATCTGCCTTGCCCAGATTAATACTGATATTCTTTCCTACATAGCGCTGAACTACACCCGTGATAACATCTTTTTCCTTTTCAAAATATTGATTGTAAACAGCACTTCTTTCCTCTTCGCGAATCTTCTGCAGGATTACATTCTTCGCGTTCTGGGTTGCAATACGTCCGAATTCCTTGGATTTTATCTCCACATTCAGGATATCCCCAACCTGAGCCTTCTTGGAAAGCTCCCTGGCATCCTCCAGGGCAATCTGCAACAGATTGTCTTCCACTTCTTCCTTAGTCTCCACAACCGCTTTCTCTGCGTAACATAAAAAGTCGCCGGTCTCACGATCGATCTCCACCTTTACATTATCCGCCTTGCCGAAATGGTTCTTACATGCAGTAAGCAGAGAGTTCTCAATGGCCTCGAAAAGTGTTTCCCTGCTGATTTCCTTCTCCTTCTCCAGGATATTTAACGCTTCGATTAATTCTTTGTTCATCTTTCTTAATTTTCCTCCATTCTGCCCTTTTGTGCCTAATCATAATATTTTTGTAAACAATCCAGCCATAGGATGTCCGTCTGCTTTACAGTAGCTTTCCCTATGCCGGTTCTAATTCATCCGATAATATCAAAAATCCAGTGCCAGCCTGATAATTGCGATATCCCCCCTGGAAAAGATAAGTTCCTTTCCATGCGCAGAAATCGTAATGGTATCCCCATCGAAGCTTTCCAATATACCTTCGTATTCTTTGCTGCCATTGTTGGGTTTATACAACTTGATCTCCACGTCCAGACCGATGCTATTTGCCAGATGCCGATCCTTCTTTAAGGTTCTGCCCAGTCCGGGACTGCTGACTTCCAGAATATATGCATCCGGAATAAGGTCCTCCCGATCAAGTACGTCTGACAATGTACGGCTGACATTTTCACAATCATTTATGTTCACACCCTCCGGCTTGTCAATATACGCCCGCAAATAGTAGTCGCTGCCCTCTTTTACATATTCCACATCGTAAATCTCCACACCGTATTCCTGTACAATGGGAAGCAGCAGTTCTTCCGTTCTAGCTTCGTAGTTTTCCTTCTTTGACATGCTTTTTCGCCTTTCATTACCTGCAATAAGAAAGAGTGGATTGCCGTCCACTCTTAATCTAGTAATCATCTTCAATTCTTCTACAGTATAGACCTTTTATTTCAAATTGTCAACAGATGGAATGAAAGTTTTCTCAACCTTTTTCGTCCATTTTTCGAATCCTGTGCTTTTTATCATAAAAATAATTTCCCAACGAAATTACACCAAATATTCACAAATATATCTTTCCATAATCGCAGCTGCGATGCCCACCATCTGCCCACAGGGACGCTTACTATAATACTCCTCGGTGCGTTTTTCAGGGACGTGACTGCCCTTGCCGGAACCCAATCCCAGAAGCTCTCTGCAAATGATAGAACCGTTGTTTTTCTGAAACTCGCCTGCCAGCTCCTGTATTCTCTTATAATGTACCGTCTTGGCTTCCCGATCCCCCGGATCATCGTAACCATACAAAATACCCGCCACCAGAAACATACCACTGACGGCACCGCATACTTCACGAAGTCGGCCCATACCGCCTCCAAATGAGCTGCTGAGCTTCAAAGCGGTTTTACGATCCATTCCGTAAAGCTCCTCAAAAGCCAGAAAAACTGACTGACTGCAATTAAAGCCTTCCCGGAACAACTCCATGGCTTTTCGGGCATATTTACTATCTTCTAAATTTATCTCATTCATCATTTCACCTACAGCTCATATGGCGTGACCTGATATACGTAGTAATTTAACCAATTAGTATACAAATTGTTGCTGTGGGATCTCCACTGCAGAAGCGGCCTTTCGGTAGGATCATCATTTGGATAATAATTGTACGGCACATGAATGGGCAATCCCTTATTCAGGTCTCTGTAGTACTCGTTGTGCAGTGTATATCTGTCATATTCCGGATGACCGTTTACAAATATCTTCTTGCCCTCCTCAGCGATCGCCAGAAATACCCCTGCTTCCTCTCCCTCTGCCAGTACCGTTACCTCCGGACATGCATGAATATCCTCAGCCGGAGTCTCTGTATGGCGGCTGTGGGGTGCCAGAAAAATATCATCAAAGCCTCTTACCAAGGGTGTCTTACGGTTAGACACCTTATGGGCATATACGCCGAAAAGCTTTTCCGGTAATTTCCGTTTATTGATTCCGTAATAATGATAGAAGCCTGCCTGTGCGCCCCAACAAATATGCAGGGTTGACGTCACATGAGTCTCCGCCCAGTCCATGATTTCACATATTTCATCCCAGTAATCCACTTCTTCAAAGGTAATATCTTCCACCGGTGCACCCGTAATGAGCAGACCGTCGAATTTCCTGTGACGTATTTCATCAAAGGTAGTGTAAAATCTGTCCAGGTGATAAGGAGAGGTATGGGATGACACATGACTCTTCATATTCAGAAAAGTAATATCCACCTGAAGAGGCGTATTGGCCAATGCACGAAGCAGGTGCAGCTCCGTATCCTGTTTTACAGGCATGATATTTAAAATCACTACCTGCAGGGGTCGAATATCCTGATGCATCGCGCGGTATTCATCCATCACAAATATATTTTCGTTTTCCAATATTTCTTTCGCAGGTAAATCACTTTGAATCTTAATCGGCATATTTGTTTCTCCTTAGTTCAGATATTGATTCCGGAAAGCTTCTTCCGTCAGAATCGGAACATGCAGCTCCTTGGCTTTTTTATTCTTTGATGAATTGGAGGTAATATCATTATTGATCAGGCATGTAGTCTTAGACGTCACACTTCCCGTTACCTTACCGCCCTTCTTCTCAATGATGTCTTTTAATTCATTGCGGCTGGCATAATAGTTCAAGCTGCCGGTGATACAGAAGCTCTTACCGTTTATGGGACTGTCCGTTTCCACGGCTGCCACTTCCTCCAGCTTTAATTCCCTCATTAAGTGCCGGATTCTCTCGATATTCTCAGGATTCTGCATATATTCCACAAATGCAGCGGCAATTACCTCTCCGATGCCTTCTACCTCACTTAATTGTTCTACATCCGCATGCATCAGTTTGTCAAGTTTGTAATCAAAATGTTTGCTCAAAACCTTCGCTGTGGCCACACCGATCCCCACAATGCCCAGTGCGTACAGCACTCTTGGAAGGGTCGTCTCTCTGGAAGCTTCGATGCTGGCAATCAGGTTTCGGTAAGACTTCTCACCAAAGCCTTCCATCTCTACAATCGCATCTTTATGTTGCTGCAGATGATAAATATCCGCAAATTCATGCAAGAATCCCTGACCTAAAAACTTCTCCAGTGTCATTTCAGACAAGCCCTCGATATTCATGGCATCACGGCTTACAAACAGCGTAAATGCCTTGATTTTTTTGGCATCACAGTCTTCATTGATGCAATACAGGGACTGGACATTCCCTGCGCTGCGAATCTGCGTCTTGCCGCCGCAGACCGGACACAGCCTCGGAATCTCCAGCGTGTCACTGCATGTCAGATTCTCCGCAATCTGCGGAATGATCATATTTGCCTTATATACAGTAATCCGATCACCAAGCCCCAGCTTCAGCCCTCTTACAATGCTGATATTGTGCACGGAAGCTCTGCTCACTGTAGTTCCTTCCAACTCCACCGGTTCGAAAATCGCAACCGGATTGATCAATCCGGTACGGCTGGCGCTCCACGCAATCTCCTTTAGTGTGGTTTCCCGGATTTCATCCTGCCACTTAAATGCAATGGAATGTCTGGGAAACTTGGCAGTCCTGCCCAATGCGTTACCATACGCAATATCTTCAAACGTAAGTACCAGACCATCGGAAGGAACATCATACGTCTTGATGCGCTGTTCAAATTCTTGTATGGCACTCACGATGGTTTCCGGATTCACTTTTATATAATCCACAACGGCAAAGCCCTGTTCCTTCAAAAAAAGAAATTGTTTTTCACGACTGTTCTCAAAATCCACACCTTCTGCCTTTACCAAGGTAAATGCATAAATCTTTACATTTCTCTGGGCGGTGACTTGATTATTCAGCTGTCTCACGGAACCGCTGCAAAGATTACGGGGATTCTTATATTTTGCATCCACATCCTCTATGTGTACATTGATCTTTTCAAAATCGCTATAAGTAATAACCGCCTCTCCACGCAGGATCAGCTCCCCTTTAAAAGCTATCTGCAATGGCAGATTCTTAAACGTCCTGGCATTGTTGGTTACCACTTCACCAACTTCACCGTTTCCTCTGGTAACTGCTTTTTCCAGCTTGCCATCCCTGTATGTCAATACAACCGTCAGGCCATCCAACTTCCAGCTTAGAAGGCCTTCCTTTCCCTGGAGCCAGCTGACCAGCTCCTGTCTGTCCTTGGTCTTTTCCAGAGACAGCATGGGCGTATCGTGGGCTTCCTTGGGAAGTTCCTCCACCGCCTCATAACCTACATTGACGGTTGGGCTGTTGGACAGCACAATTCCTGTCTCCTCCTCCAATGCGGCCAGTTCATCGTACAATTTATCATATTCGTAATTGCTCATGATTTCTTTGTCCTGAGCATAATAGACCTTTGCGGCTTCGTTCAGGGCATCCACAAGGTACTGGATGCGCTGCATTATATTTGTATCTTTCATATCTTAGTTGCCTCCTGTCGGCTTGATTCCTGCTGCCTGATACAACGCTTCAAGCTCCTGTCCTGTCACTTCCCTGTACTTACCGGGTGTCAATTTCCCCAACTGTACGTTCATAACACGCACGCGCTTTAAATGTGTTACCTCATATCCCAAAGACCTGCACATGCGACGAATCTGCCGGTTCAGCCCCTGCGTCAATATGATTCGGAACGTAAACTTCCCTATCTTCTCCGCCTTGCAGGGTCGCGTCTTTGTTTCCAACGCTTTCAGGTAAACGCCCCTCTGCATACTCTCCAGAAAATTGTCCGTAATCTCCTGATTCACTTTCACGATATATTCTTTTTCATGACCGTGCGCCCCACGCATGACTGCATTAATCAGGTCCCCGTCGTTGGTCATAAGGAGCAGCCCCTCCGAATCCTTGTCCAAACGCCCTGCATATGTCACGCGCACCGGATAATTTATAAAATCATGAATGATTTTTTCTGCATATTTGTCCTTTTCGGTGCAGGTCACTCCTACCGGTTTATAAAAAGCCAGTACTGTCCTTTCTGACTTGCCGCCAAGAACCTTCCTGCCCACTCTGACTTCATCTCCGGGTTTGACCTTGCAGCCCCTACCGGCCACCTGACCATTCACAGACACCTTGCCGGCTTCTATCAGTTTGTCCGCTTCTCTCCGGGAGCATACCCCGCACTCAGCCAGATATTTATTTAATCTTTCCTCTGGTCCGCATTTTGCCGTCTCCCCTTGGAAATCAGAACCCTGGCTCGGTTTAAAAGATTGTTTCACGCTTTTGACTCCTGAACCTTCCACGGCTCCATCTCCTCCTTCTTACGGATCTGCGGCACACCATCTTTTTCTTCTAAGGCCTGCTTTGCCAGCCTGTCTGCCATTTCATTATAATATATATTCGTATGTGCCGCAACCTTCGTAAATTTCAAACTGAGCTGACCGCTCCAACGCCTCATTGCTTCTGCATACTTCCGTGTCAATTCTGTTTTACTCTGCCATGCACCGGTCACCCATTTTTCCACACCTTCATAATCATAACGAATCTCTAATTTTGCAAAGCCATTCTTAATGGCCCATCTGACTGCAAACATGGCACCCAGCATTTCCCCTGTTACATTGCGCAGCTTTGCAGCGTCAGGATTATTGCCGCTGCCATTCTCCACATATATGTTGCCATCCGGCAATAAAAATACACAGCCAAATGCGTATTTTAAAATCGAATGTTCATAACTCCCATCTACATAAGCAATTAAATGGTCCTGGGGCTGGTGGCTTTCTTTGGGTGGGAGCTTCGCCGGCGACTTCGCGGATGGCTTCGAGCCTTTCTCGCCATTTTCAACACTTCCTGGCGGTGCATCCTGCAAATATCCGGAAACTTCTGTCTGTGAAATTCCCAGATACTTACATACCTCTTCCACCGTTGCAAAACCTTTATACTCCGCACCTGAAAATCCATCTACGGCAGCCTTGCAGGCATCCCAATCGGTATATATTCCTGGGGTTTTCCCCTTTTTTACTCCATATATCTTTTTTGCTGCCATATATGACCTCGCACTACAATGATCTATCTATTACCATACCATTCTGTATTTGATTCTTCCTTGAGCCCGCCGGGGCTTGCCTTGATCCCTAGGCAGCCTTCTCTTCCTAGGTAGTCTTGCCTTTCAGAGTAGTCTTGCCTTTCTGGGTTTTCTCTTCCTTGCTTTCCTCCATGCCCTGATCTACCTGTTCGTACGCTTCTATACTATCAAGAATACTTTGGACTAATCCCTCCGCCATCGTCTTCTGGTAACTCTGACTTGCCAGCTTCCGACATTCCTCCGGATTGGAAAGGAAACCCATCTCAACCAGCACTCCCGGCATATTTGTATAGGTTAATACAAAATAATCGTTGGGTTTTGCGCTTCTTACGCGGATACCATCATATCCCTTCAGGGTTTCAATAAAGCTTTCCGCATAATACTGTCCAATCTGAGAATCCATATAATAATAGCATTCCAGCCCATGAACCGCATCATCATCTTCAAAATAATTACAATGAATGCTGACAAACAAATCTCCATTCGCCTTATTCGCTTCAATGGTCCGGTCTTTAAGACTTAAGAATTCATCTTCCTTTCTGGTAAGCACCACCGAAATATCTTCTTTCTCCAGCATTTCTTTCATCAGTAATACCACAGCAAGAGTAATGTCTTTTTCAACAATGTCGCCCTGAAAAGATCCGCCATCCTTTCCGCCATGTCCTGCATCCAAGACAACCGTTATCCCATCATCCTCCTGTATACTTTCCGGCTCACTGGGTATCAACGCCTCTGAGTCACTTTCCACCATAGGATTTCCATCATTCAAAGGATCACTGACAGACGACTGATTCATGCCCACCGTCTGCACATCCTGATCAGTCTGAAACAGATTGCATATTAATAAACCTGCGCAAACAAGCACTGCCAGTATTACAATGGTGCTCGCGCAAATAGCTAACCTACGCATATAGACAGCTCTGCTGAGTCTTCTGCGACGATATCTCCTACGGTATGTTCTGTTATATCTCCTGTTGCCTCTTTCACCCACTATCATTGGTATATTGCCCCCCGGTTTCCTTTTTTAAGTATATATGCTTTTTGCACCGAGCTTGCAGCATAGCTGCATCAATATGGTTTCATATAAAGGAACGCTGCATCAACCATGCAGCGCACAAAAAAATCATTGCGATTCACAATTTGTCTTCACGACTTCCTCAATCCTTGCACGTACCATTGCCGCAAGCTCCACAGTATTCATATCCTTGTATTCATCATACGCAATAGGCTTCAGGTAATGAATCTGTACCGTAACCGGCTTACATCCTTTTTGATCCAGCACCTGAAAGCTGTCAATCAACGCAACAGGGAGAATCGGACATTTTGCTTTGGTCGCACATTTAAAGCTGCCGCTGTGAAATTCCAGCATCTGGTTTCCCTTTCTGCTTCTGGTACCTTCCGGGAAAATCAGGTAGTTACGCCCCTTCTTGACTTCTTTGATAACATTCAGGATCACTTCCATCGATTGTCTGATATCTTCTCGATCCATAGGAAATGATTTTGTACATTCCTTTATCTGCCTCAAAAATGGTATTTCAGCCAGCTCTTTTTTCAATACTGCTCCCAGTGGATTGTCACAGGATGCGGCAATTGCCAGAATATCAAACATGCCCTGATGATTTGCGTACATCAAAAAGCCGTTTTCCTCAGGGATATTTTCCTCCCCATATACCTGTAAATTAATATTTCCCGACTTTACGGCCAGTTTTAATATATATTGAATATGTCTGTATTTCTCCAATTCAGGATATTCATCCGTATGCTTTGCGTAATAACACAATTTCCAATATGCCCTGGGTACTCTCCAGAAATTCCTGAGCACCATCAATAGTATTCGTTTCACTAAAATCAACCTCCGCCTGAAATCATTGGTATTTCGCACTTCTTCCTACTCTTAGTGACAATGCTCCCTATGATGGCCACAGCAATCTCACGAGAAAAAAGTTCTTCTCAGACTTATCTTCTGGGTTTGCAGGAACATCCGATTCCCAACGCACCTTCTCCGGTATGACAGGAAATACCTAAAGATAACTTATCGCAGAAAATTTCCATCCCCGGGAAAAAGGCCCGGATTTCTTCAATCCATCCCTGTGTAGTCGCCTCGTCCGCACTGGAAGCTGCCATCAGATATACTTCATTCTTCTCATATGCCTCACGGAAAGTTGTCTCAAAATCTTCCTTCATTGCTTCCAGCATTTCTCTTCTTGCCTTTTTCATTCCGCGGCATTTTCTGTAGGTTTCCAAAATACCTACATCAAATTTTAAAACAGGCTTAATATTCAGTAAGGTGCCAATCGCCGCAGTTGCCGGCGTGATACGCCCGCCCTTTTTCAGAAATTCCAGCGTTTCCACTGCCAGATAGATTGTCATCTGATTTTTTGACATTTCAAGGATTTCCTTAATCTTCTCTGCGCCATATCCTTCCTCAATCAGTTCCAATGCATCCAGAATGGATCGATGAAGGGGTGTGGCAATTCGTCCATTGTCAACCACGAATACTTTATTTTGAAACTCAGGTTCTTCAGCCAGCATCATGGCGGTATGACAGGAACCGCTAAGTCCGCTGCTCATGGGCATATAAACAATCTGCTCATATTCCTTTAATCCTTCTCTCCAAAACTCCATGACCGCTTCTGGCGATGGCTGTGATGTAGATACCGTCTTTCCGCTGTTCAATTGCTCAAAGAATTCTTCTCTTGTTATGGACACTTCCTCATAGTAGCACTGGTCATTAACATAAAATGGCATGGGAAGTAACATAATCCCTAATCTTTTTGCCTCTTCCATTAAGATTCCACTATGACTGTCTGTTGCCACCCCAACCGGTTTCATATACATTTCCTTTCTAAACTCACGAAATCACTGTCATCTTATTGGGTATATGTGAACCCACTTTTTTATAATACCATATTTTAACACATTTTGCACCTATATATTATACTTTCGATTATTTTTTACTTAAGCAGCCCTTCACTGTCTTTCATGAGACTATTACTATAATAGGGGAATATTCTTTAAATGTTCGGGAAATGTTTGGGAAACATTAATTCACTACAAAAACCTGCAAACAAGTCATTCTCGACTTATCTACAGGCTTTCTGCTTTTTACCTATCTGCCTTCTTCCTATATTCACAGGCAGGCTTGTGAAATTACGTAAATATGTGATTTGAAAGGAACCTTGAAATGTATTCCCTAAACAATACCCTGTGCTGTCATAGCTTCTGCAACCTTCAGGAAGCCTGCAATATTAGCACCTGCAACATAGTTGCCCTCCATGCCATATTTCTTAGCCGCCTCGTCAAGGTTATGGAAGATATTAACCATGATGGTCTTTAACTTGCTGTCAACTTCTTCGAAGGTCCAGCTAAGCCTTTCGCTGTTCTGGCTCATTTCCAGAGCAGAGGTAGCTACTCCACCTGCGTTTGCAGCCTTACCCGGGCAGAACAGAACACCGTTCTGCTGTAAATATTCGGTAGCATCCATGGTAGTAGGCATGTTAGCACCTTCCGCAACTGCAATGCAACCGTTAGCCACAAGTGCCTTAGCGTCTTCAAGATGTAACTCATTCTGTGTTGCACAAGGAAGAGCAATATCAACCTTTACTGACCACTGATTGGTTCCCTCAGAAGCCTTATCATGATACTCTGCGCCTGGTCTCGCGGCAACATACTCACTTAATCTCGCACGATTCACTTCTTTCACTTCCTTAAGCAAAGCAACATCGATTCCTTCCGGATCATAAACCCAACCGGTAGAATCCGAACATGTAACAGGCTTAGCACCTAGCTGCCATGCTTTCTCGATAGCGTAGATTGCTACGTTACCGGAACCGGAAACTGCTACCGTCTTGCCTGCGATGTCAATTCCATTGCATTTTAGCATCTCTGCGGTCAAGTATAAAAGACCGTAACCTGTAGCCTGAGTTCGTGCCAAAGAACCACCGTAAGAAAGTCCTTTGCCGGTGAGAACACCTTCATAAAGACCGGTAAGTCTCTTGTACTGGCCATACATGTATCCGATTTCTCGTGCGCCTGTACCGATATCACCCGCAGGAACATCTGTGTCAGCACCAATATATTTATAAAGTTCGGTAATGAAGCTCTGGCAGAACGCCATTACTTCTCTGTCTGATTTCCCTTTAGGATCAAAGTCAGAACCACCTTTACCGCCGCCAATGGGAAGTCCGGTCAAAGAGTTCTTGAATATCTGTTCAAAACCAAGGAATTTAATAATACCAATGTTTACGGATGGATGAAGCCTCAAACCACCCTTATAAGGACCGATTGCGGAGTTGAACTGTACACGATAACCGGTATTTACCTGCACCTGCCCCTTGTCGTCTACCCATGGAACACGGAACATAATCTGTCTCTCAGGATTTACAATTCTCTCCAATAATGCATCTTTTCTATACTGTTCCTCGTTGGCTTCAATAACAACTCTGAGAGATTCAAAAACCTCTTTTACTGCCTGATGAAACTCCGGCTGTGCAGGATTCTTACTTACAACTAATTGATATACCTCATCTACGTATGACATAATAGCCTCCTCCTTATTACATGCAGAATACCTGTATACAAGTATAAAAAGCATCTATGTGTACTATTATATTACGTTTTTTTCAAAATCACAACAGACTTTATCGCAGTAAATTGCAAAAGTTTTTTTGTAATTTTTATGCATTTTGCACAAGAATCTTTTATAGGTATTTTGTGAGTCTTTCAATATTCCTGTTTTCAAAAGAAATCAGCTCTTTTGCCAGACTTACCGATAGTTCTCCCGCATCACTGTTATGGTTCAATATCTTGTTCATTTCCAGTATTCCCATATTGCTTCCCTTGATCATCAGCTCTGCAATATGACTGGTACTGTTATTGAGCAAAGTATTATAATGAATGCCTCCTACCAGCATCATATTGGCCATTTGATTGGTATGATAAGGCTCCACATTTTCCTGAAGCATTCTTTCACATGCTCTCTGTTTAATCTCCGCATATTTGCTCGACTGTCTTTGAATCTGCATGGAAAGCTGGTCATCATAAACTTTATCTGAAATGGTATCGATTGCTTTTATTGCCTTTTCGGCATTTCTCTGAATCTCTCTGTAAACGGCAATGTCCTGAGTCTTCATAACACTTCTCCTTATATAGTTTTATCAGCTGATAACGAAAAAAGATGCTGCACACCCCAAGCAACATCTTTATTATCACCATATTTATCAGACATTATTACTGAACATACTCAGCTTTTACATAACCTACACTGCCATTATAATTAATCTTGCACCAATCATCTACTCTTTCCAGAAGAGGTGCTGAATCTCCGCCTGCCAGCACACCCAGCTTCTCTGCACTCTGACTGGCTGCAAGGCGCACATTTACAGTGGTGGTGGCAGTCACAGTTCCGATCGCTTCACCAGCTACCGATTCCGCCATACGCAGATACGCAGACTTGATATAACCTTCCTTGCCGTTTGCAATTACCCT
>JAZNXM010000058.1:0-33114 GCA_045593865.1 Acetatifactor sp.
ACCATATCGCTGTATCGCACCGGCCGAAGCTGCTCGGTGGTCTTGTCTGTTACTCGAAAAGAAGCCCTTAATTCCTTGATCCTCTGGGCAATGGCATGACCCTCCGCCTGTTTTGCATTCCAATCATCGCCTTTTTCCGGCTTTTCAATCAGAAGCAGCTCACTTTTGCATAGGGATTTTTTTGCCAGCCCAACCTTCGGATTGCGGACCTTTTCCTCAGCTCCCGGCAACATCTCAGATTCCGACCAGTGCGAAAAGTCCGCCTTCTCTGTAGTTTGTGACGGATTCTCGGGATAAACAGCCCCCACATACAACGCGGCCTTCTCATCATAGGCAATACCGCCCTTCTCCCGGCTCATAATGCGAGAGAAAATATGATTTACGGTGTCCACAACCTCTTTGCGGCTGCGGAAATTTTTACTCAGATCAATCCGCTGCCTGTCCGCCTCCTCACTGCTGTAGGACTCATATTTCTCCAGAAACAGTTCCGGCCTTGCCAGACGGAACTTATAAATGCTCTGTTTCACATCGCCTACCATAAAGCGGTTGAAACAGCCATTCTCTTCCCCCGAAACAGCCTTCAGCAGATATTCCTGCACCAGATTACTGTCCTGGTATTCATCGATCAAAATCTCCGCAAAATGTTCCCGATAATCCAAAGCCACCGGACTGGGCACAAGCTTATCCCCTTCCTGCTTTATCAGAATATTCAGGGCAAAATGCTCCATATCACTAAAGTCCAGAATCTTCTTTTCCTGTTTTTTCTCAGCCAGACGTTTCATGAAGTCCAGTGTCAGATCCACCAACTTCTCCATGTAAGGCGCACTTTCCTGAAGCTGCCTTACATATGCTTCCAGGGGCTTCGCAAAAAAGCAGTTCTGTA
This sequence comes from Acetatifactor sp., assembly GCA_045593865.1. Lineage (GTDB taxonomy): Bacteria > Bacillota > Clostridia > Lachnospirales > Lachnospiraceae > Acetatifactor. Next base: position 884 of record JAZNXM010000058.1, read on the forward strand.
ATTCTTTGAGGGTATCCTTGACGGTATTTCGCAGTTCCTTTGCCTTTTCTCTTTTCTCCACAGAAACGGACGAATCCTTCTTCACAGGCAGTCTGCCAAAGCTGATGCCGAAAATGGCAGCTTCCCAGTCGGCCAAAGTCATATGACTGACCACACCTGCCCCATCGCTCAAAGCAGTAACGTCATTCAAATTCTGGCTGTCGTTCAAGGCTGTGCTGAAAGCAACACTTGCATCGTCGGCCAGCGTAGTGCTGTCAGCAAAAAGAGTACGGCCAGCCAGTCTTTCCAACGCTTCGATTTCTTCCTCGATCAACGCCCCATACATATACGGTCCATCCGGCTCTTCGCACAGCTTCTGCGCCTGCTTTAAAGTCGCAATACACCCACTCAACATCTTTTCCAGATAACTTAAAGCATAGGCTCCGATGTCGCTGCTCTCCAACTCCTCAACATTGTTTACATAATAATCCCGTTTTCGCTCCTCCAGCCATTTTTCAGGCCACGGATAGCTCATGGCAAAGGTGTAAAATTCCTGAATCATATTTTCCAGCACGCTCTCCCTGCCGCTGGGACAGAAAAACTCCACGCAGCCCAAAAACTCCGGTTTTTTTTCTGCAAAACAATCCTCCAGCAGCTGGCTCAGCACATCCTGCCTTAACAGTTTGATTTCCCCCTCATCCGCAACCCGGAAAGCAGGATCCAACCCGATTTCGTGGAAATGATTCCTGATTAAATACAGGCAAAAACTATCGATAGTGGTAATCAAGGCATTGTGAAGCAGTGTGCCCTGTCTCTCAATATGCTCCGATTCCGGATGAAGCTGCAGCTGTCTGGCAATTCCCTGGCTGATACGCTCCCGCATCTCAGCCGCTGCCGCATTGGTAAAGGTTACGATCAGCAGCCTGTCAATGTCCACGGGATGTGTCTCATCACAGACCATCCGAATAATTCTCTCTACAAGCACCGCCGTCTTGCCGCTGCCTGCTGCCGCAGACACCAGGATATTCCTGTTATGGAGTTCTATCACCTTTTGCTGATCCGGTGTAAATGAAATACCCATTTGTACCTCTTTCCTGCATTTCACAGGCACGCCTGTGAAACTGCGTTCCTGTGTCTAGGTAATTGTGAAACGTTCAGACTTTCCAGTTCTTCTTCCATCTTATTCAGAATTTCTTCCTGAGACAGCTCTTCCAGCGTTCTCCTTCGATATCCGGGAATGGCAGGGTCAAAGCCACACACCTTCTTATAAACACAATAAGTACAAGCACCTGTGGCACCCTTCTCGTAAGGATTAATTTCCTTGTGTCCTTCCAGGATCTCCTGACCGATCTGCCGGATCTTTAAGTTTACATAATCCGACACCCTCTGCAGTTCTTCCCTGCTCATTATGGAAGAGCGGGCAGAATAAGTACCGTCTTTTTTCTTCTCCACCGGTATTACATCTGATTTATCAGCCATGAAATGGTCCAGTTTTTCAATAATATTTGAATCGCCATTTACCACACCATTCATCCGAAGCTTCTGTAACAACTGGACGTTGATTTCCTCGGGAGTAAGCTCTTGCGCAGTCTCCACCAGGGGATCCTCCACATGATAATATAACAGTGCCGCCGGTACGATTTCCTTGTCCGGATGTTTCTTGGCTTCTATCTCCATGGCTGCGTTCATATACACTACCAGCTGCAGCTGTAGTCCATGATAAAGCGCCGCCAGATCAAACTGCTTGTTGCCGGACTTATAGTCGATTACCTTCACATAAACATGCTCTGCATCCTCCACCGTATCAATACGGTCGATCCGGCCCTGCAAGTGCATTTTTTCTTCTTTGGTCAGGGCAATGTTTACGGAATCCATGCTTTCTGCAAAGTGAAATGCAATTTCATGCCCCTCCGGAATAAAATCGCCCTTCTGCAGATGATTCTGCAAGGTACATACCGTACGTAGCAAGATGCGGTTCATACGAGTAATCGCGTATTCATTTCTGGCACTGCTGTACAGTACGCCGGCGCTGTAATTCGCCGCATAGCTTTCCATGGCCTCCGAAATATTCCGCTCGCCGAATTCCTCCGGGAAATCCAGCCATGTATATGCACTGTTCTCCAAACGTCTGGAGAACTCATCCAGCACACCATGGAATACATTACCCATATCTACCGCTTCAAAAGCAAATGCTTCCCTTTCCTTCAGGGAAAGTCCATACTGCAAAAAGTGCCTATAGGCACATGCCGCATAAGTCTCCAGCCTGCTGACACTGTTCACCAAATGGCTGCCGTAAAGCGCCCTTGCAATGACCTTCTCCAGACTGCTTTCCCTGTATCGTTTAAATGCCGCTTCCGTCAAAAGCTGCAGCCGACTCTGCTGCTCTTCCCGTTCCTGATACGCAGCATATAGGGAATAAAATTCTTTTTCCTCCAGACCGGAGGAACCTTCCTCCACATATTCCCGCAGCCCCTGTGCCAGATAACGGACCCCTTCTGTGGGTGTCACGATCTGCTCCAACACAGGCTGACTCCAAGGCTGTTCCATCGTAATCTCGGGAAACATCTTCTGTATGGTGTCGATCAGATAAGCCGGGCGCAGGGATCTGCCCTCGCTGCTTACCTTGGCATAGGACAAATATAGATATTCTGACGGCTTTGTCAGATTTAAATAAAGGTAAAATCTCTGGATATACATCTGCTGCCTGGGGGAAGGTGCCAATTCCAGCTGGGACTCTCTTAGAAATTCTCTGTCCACATCGGAAATAATACCGCCCTTGGAGACATTTTTAGGAATATTGCCGTCATTTACCCCCAGAAAAAACAGAGCCCTTACCTGCTTCAGACGGGTTCTCTCAATATCTCCTACAAGAATCCTATCCACATTTTGAGGAATCGTACCAACCTCAATCTCCCCAAAGCCTGCTTCCAAAATATCCAGAAACTCCTGCCTGCTAATCTCTTCTTCTCCCAGCAGCTCATAAATCTGATCCAGCAGTTCCATGACCAGGCGATAAATCTGGGCATATTCCTTTGCTCTTGCCAGATCTCCTGATGCCGTAAAACCCTCCTCCAGAATCTTTAATTTATTCTGCACATTATTTTCCACAATAAATTTGTAGAGACTGTCTACGAAATCCTTAGCGGCAGCTCTTCCGGCACTACCGATACTGCATGGCATCTTTCTTTCAATCTTCCCCGGAACGGCGCCCCTGACGTTTTCAGAATCATTACCTCTGATATTTCTCAAAAATGACACCTGCATCATAAATCGTTCCCGCAATTCATTGATCACCTGCAGGGGAGCCTCATCCTCACCCATTTGTTTTGTCTTGACCGCGAAACGCTGCTGCCACTTTCTATAGCCTCTGATACCGGTCTGCAAAATATAATTTTCGAGACTGTCGACCTCTTGTGCCGTAAAATCCGCCAACCCGCTCCGCAGATAATGAAAGACCGCCTCATAGGAAAAGTCTTTCAAAAATAAATCCAGCGCACTCTTAATAAACTGTGTCATAGGATTAAGCACGATACCTTTCGTCCGGTCAATATAACTGGGAATGTCCATTTCGGAAAACTCCTCTTCCACAAAGGAAGCATAGGCTTCCAGATTCCCACAAATTACTGCAATATCCCTGTACTGACAGCCTTTTTCCCTGATCAGCTTCAGAATCTGCAGACCTGCCTGATGCACTTCTTCCTTGGGGCTGGGTGCATCCATAATACGGATTTCCTCCTGCTGCCCCGGGAAAGGCTTCGATCCTGCCCGGAACAGATTTCTCTCCAGCCACTGAAGGGCCTGCCGGTTCTTAAATCTTGGCAGCTGTTCTCCGGAAATTACCACATCACTGCCACGCTCTATGCATACCTCTTTCGCCAGCTTTTCCAGATCCTGTACGGTCTTCTTGCTTAAATGAAAAAGCTTCTGTTCTCCGTCCGGCTTATAAGGGTCTTCCTCTTTGCCCAGTGTCACAGATACAATTACTTCCCCGGCATACTTCATCAGCTCCTGAATCAATCGGTTCTGGATGGGTGTAAAGCCGGTAAACCCATCCAATACAATCACACTATCCTTAATGATGTTGGACTTATACATGACCCTGCGCAGTACATCCAACTTTTCTTCCGTGGTAATAAAATGTCCCGCGATATAATCCAAAAAGGCCCGGTATAAAAGCTCCAAGTCCTTTAATTTATAAAAAAGTGCGCCCCTCTTCTCTGAAAAGGCAATCAGCTTAGGCATATCCTCCGCGCCGATGCCATACTGCATAAATTCCGAAATTGCACTTTTTACCTCATGGATATATCCTTGCTTATGCAGGTGACTGCCCAGAACCGGGAGTCTGTCTTTCATGGAGGCTGCCACTCTCTGCAGCACCAGACTTTTTCCCGTATCGTCCAGTACCGGAATATCACCTCCGCCCACTTCTTCAAACACACGATGGGAAAGTCTGCTGAAACTCAGCACATCAATATTCATGATGCCGCCCCGCTCATGCATGGTTACCAGTTCCTTCTGTGTCTGCATGGTAAACTGGTCCGGTACAATAACCAGAAAGTTCTTCCTGGGATTTTCCATGGAACGCTCTATGATTTCTCTATATATTTGATAACTCTTTCCGGCTCCGGAAGGTCCGAAGAAAAACCGCAGGCTCATAAATAAAATCTCCACAAATAATCTGCCGCTTCCCCGGCATAATCAATACCAATTCTCTTCCCTTTATATATCTCTTCGCCCAACACTTCAACACCCTCTGTTACATAAAAGGAATGGCTTTCTATCATATCTATATCATTATCCACTTTGGAAATCTCCATGGCGATATACAATTTACCGGGACCATCCGCAAGATTCCTGAGGATTGCCTTCCTCCTTCGCTGCAAAGTTTTTCGTGCACCAGTACTTTGCCCAGAAGTTCCTGTGCTACGGTCAATCCATCGCGGGCAAAAAAGGATCGGGGCAATCTCCTGTCCGCCATTCCCCTGCTTCTTTTTGCACGATTCTCCTTATATTGTGCGAAACGTTCATTCCACATTTTTCAACCTCAATTCTACCGGACAATGGTCAGAGCCCAACACCTGTGTATGGATTGCCGCATCCTCCAGCTTGTCCTTCAGAATTTCAGACACCACAAAGTAATCGATTCTCCACCCTGCATTCTTGGCTCTTGCTTGGAACATATAGGACCACCAGGAATAAATACCTTCCAGTTCCGGATAGAAATAGCGGAATGTATCAATAAAGCCATTTTTCAGCACTCTGGAAAAACAGCCTCTTTCCTCATCCGTAAAGCCTGCATTTTTTCGGTTTGACTTAGGATTCTTTAAGTCAATTTCCTTATGAGCCACATTCAGGTCACCACAGAAAATCACAGGCTTGTTTTTTTCCAGTTCCTTCACATAATGCAGGAAGTCTTCTTCCCACTGCATTCGATATGACAGTCTTGTCAGTTCTCTTTGCGCGTTGGGGGTATATACTGTTACCACATAATACTCCTCAAACTCTGCCGTGATCACTCTGCCCTCGTGATCATGCTCCTGGACGCCGATACCGTAGGTAACGGACAGAGGCTCCTGCTTTGTAAAAAGCGCCGTACCGGAATAGCCCTTCTTTTCCGCATAATTCCAATATTGATAGTAGCCTGGCAAATCCAATTCAATCTGGCCCTGCTGCAGCTTTGTTTCCTGCAGGCAGAAAACATCCGCATCCATCTTGTTAAAAAAATCCATGAAGCCTTTATCCATACAGGCTCTGATACCATTTACATTCCATGAAATCAATCGCATAAATCTATCCCTCTTGCAAAGGCTGAAACTACTCCATTATCTTCACTTCTGCTACCGCCACATACTTCTCCAATCCTGCTTTGGGAACATACTCACAGGACACCGCATTGCCTTTTGTGGGGAATACCGCCCTGTACCATATACCATCTTCCCGTTTTTCAAAATCACACACGGAAGCAACTGTGGTTAGATGCTTATCCACCTTATACTGCCATGCACGGACATCCGCCCAGCGCTCTGTTAACGCATCCCTGGTACCGATATTCAAGCTGTACAAAACCGGAAAGGTATCACAGCTTCCATCCTCATACCGAACCACGTACGCGCCCATGGTCATATCCGCCTCATCCGCATAAGGCAGATCCTCGTAATACTTCTCGCCGTTTTCCCATGTCTGTACCGCTGTATGCAATACCTCAATATGAGAGCCTTTCAAGGTCTCTCTATTTCTGTAACGATATAATCCCGCAAACGTATCCTTTAAGTTCCTTGCATGATCCTGCTCTTTTCGTTCATGATTCCAGCAGATGATTGCCCCATAACCAAGATCAAACACGGTGTTCCAACGCTGCATACCCGCTTCTGAGGAATCGACCCAGTTGGACACGCTGATTCCCTTTGCACCGGCAGCAAACCTCTCCTTCCAGTTCATCATGCCGGCCATATAGCTGTTTCCATAAACCATGATCCTGTTATTTAACAGATAGTCATCCAGTATACGTGGCTCTGTAGCCCAGTACCAGTTCAGACAGATGATATCCTGTGGGAGCATATGCATGCAGTCCGCCGTATCATGAATCACCTGATGGAAGCCCTTCTCCATTGCTTCCTGGGAATGTTTAAACCAATGTCTTGCATACAGGGGATACTCTTTGCCCATTACTTCTATGGTCTGATCTGTCTTAACGTTATAGACATGCTTTTCACCGCCGCCCTGTACTTCTCCGGTTTTTTCGTTGAACCGTACCAGCTTATCCGCCCACATCATGGTGCGGATCCCCCTGGCCTTCAAATAGTCATAGCACTTCTGCACATTTTCTGCAAAAAGCTTAGCCGCATCCTTGTTCCTGCACTTATCACATACACACATTACCCACCATTCATCATGGCCGATGTGAAGTGTCTTAGGATGGAATACTTCGATGACCTCATCATACAAATCAAATACCAGCTTATACAGATTCTCATTGGAAGGACATGCCGTACTTGCATAAGGTTCGTCATCACACTCCCTAAGCTCCGGATGGCTAATCAGGAAATACTCGCTGTGAGACAGGGAGGGCACCTCCGGAATAACCTCAATATACCTTTCTGCACAGTATGCCGCCAGTTGCTTCATCTCCTCCTGCGTATAGATATCACCCTCACCATTAAAGGTATGGATAGAGTTCTTGGTGCGATAATACCCTCTTGCTGCCCTATATGGCTTCATGTTGAATTCTTTCATGGACTGACAATATGCCGCCCATGTCTCATTGATCTCAGGATGTCTCTTGTACTCCAGCGCCCCGCCTATTTCCAGCAAAATACTGTTATATCCCAAATGGGCCATCAGATCGATAAATGTTTTAAAATATGGTAAATTCTTCTTTGCCGGCAGATAAACACGTACTGACCGGTGTGAAACCACCGGATAGGAATATGTTACTGCCTTCTTAAGACCATCTTCCCATGCATCCCGAAGTGCCATAACCGCATACAGCTTCGCCCGCTCTGTATCTGCATATACCGTTATCGTATCGTCGATATCAATGACATAGCCTTCCTCATTCTCCACATATGCTCTTTCCAACACTTCCCGTACCAGCGCTTCTGCCCCCGCAGCCATAGGCCGGAAAATAACATCTGCTGCCTGTTTCTGTCCCTGTGCATTACCGGACTCCACGGAAAGCTCCTCCAACAAAGCTTTCCCCAAACCATCTATGCCTTCCCATTTACCTGACAAAGTAACCCAGCCATCCCTCTGCATCCGATAGCTCTCTGTCAATAATTGTTTGTTATCTTTCATTATTCGCTTTCCTTTCCTAACTTGCGAGAAATCCAAGCTCTCTTCTTTTTATTGTTACTTTTACAGTACCATAGATATGTGCGAAAAGCTAATGATTTTTACACTTACTTTTGTAATATTTTTACATGTTGTCTCTTTGAAAGGCAATATGGCATGGGAAAAGTAAAAATTTTACAAAAACCTCTAAAACCATCTATGATATTAATGCAAATAGTGGTAAAATGACTCTGACTGATTATTGGTGTATGCTCCCTCGCAATATTTTGAAAGAGTTTCCCAATTTCCTTAAAAAACAAAAGCAGAAAGGAGAGCTCATTATGCTGGATGCATTTAAGGAACTGAAACCGGTTGTGTACGGCGAAAATGCAATAAAGCATCTCTATGTAGAACAAAAAATGCCCGAACGATCTTGTTTTTTGATGCACTGGCATGATCGTATGGAGCTTTTGTGTGTAGTGTCTGGAAGTCTGGAGCTGCATACGGAAGAAGGACATTACCGTGTCTTTCCCGGTCAGGTGGCAGTGGTCGGACCACGTCAGATGCATGGCGGCTTTGCCGGAAGTGAAGGGGTGGTATATCATACGATCATGTTTGATGTGGAGAAATTCTGTAATGCAACCATAGCCTCTGACAAATATCTGCTTCCCATTTGTGAGAACAAGATTGGCTTTCAAAAAATCGTAGAGAATGCGCATTTGCTGAAAACAATGAACCGATTGGTGGAAATTCTCAAAAGCAGGGGAGAAACGAATCCCCTTCTTGCAATTGGTATCCTTTATGAAATCATCGGTATTCTATACGAATATTGCGATAAATCTGTGAAAATCATACATAAGCAGGAAAAAGGATTCAGTACCATTCTAGAGTACGTGAACGAGCATTACGCAGAGAAGATATCCTCCAAAGATATCAGTAATAAATTTGGATATAATGAGACTTATTTCTGCCGACGCTTCAAGGAAATTACGGGGCTTACATTTTCCAAATACATACAGGCTCTACGCATGGAGTGTGCCCAGAAGCTTTTAAAAAATACAACGGATGAGATCGGCATTATTGCATGGAAGTGTGGCTATGGTGACGTAAGCTACTTTTCTAATTGTTTTAAGAAGCATTTTGGATACAGCCCCACAGGGTTTCGGAGAAAGAATGAGAGCTGACAAAATGTACTGACAAAAAGGCTGAAAACCATTGCATTTCGCAAGGTTTTCAGCCTCTTATCATTTACTTCTTTCTTGTGTTATACATATCTGCTAACTAAATCTTCTTGCAGATTCCTTCCTCAGAAGCCTCATATGCCTTTTCAACAATGGTCTGCACTAAAATCGCATCCTCTGCTGTGATTTCAGGCTCTGTAGCGTTCAAAATGGCATTGGCAAAAGATGAAATTTCTTTTTCATACATATTGCCGGTCACAACCTCAACATTCTTGGCATCATCCTCGTCTCTGTTCTGCTGCGCATTGTAGCCTGCAGAATCGTCCGATGTTATCAGCTCTATCTTACCGCTCTCCACCTGACTGATCGTACCTTCTGCCAGGATGCTGCCCTTTGTGCCGTAAAACTCAATACGGCATTTTGCAGCGTTATCGGGAATGTTGAAATTAGCATCCACAAAAGCAGTAGCGCCGTTCTTCATTTTCATCAACAGCGCTGCGGAATCTTCTGCAGAATAGTTAAAAGTCTGGTTCTGCGAAAAGCAGGTCACTGTCTCAGCCTGGGTGCCGCTGATATACTGCAGCAGATCGATACAGTGAATTCCCATATCCATCAGCGCACCGCCGCCGGAAGTTTTCTTATCCTGTCTCCAATTGCCCGGAATCTCAGGATACCAGCATGTAAGCTGTGCACGCATGGACACAATCTCACCTAAAGCACCTGCGGAAATCAGCTCCCTCATTTTCTGGTGATAAGCAGAAAAACGCATCATCAGTCCTACGCCTAATTTTACGCCCTGCTCCTTGCAGTACGCTGCAATTTCCTCTGATTCTGCCACGGTAAGACCCATGGGTTTCTCCAGCAGAATGTGCTTTTTTGCTTTGGCTGCCTTCATAGCCTGTTCCTTATGGCAAAATACAGGTGTTGCAATATACACTGCATCAATTTCCTCCAGCGCAAGCACTTCCTCAACGGTTTCAAAGGCATATTGTACATGAAATTCTTCTTTTACTTTTTTGGCTGCGTCAAAGTTGGTATCCATAACTGCCACCAACTCACTGTTCTCAGACAGCATCATACCCGGAATTGTACGTCTGTATGCAATGCCGCCGCAGCCGATTACGCCCCATTTTATTTTCAATTTAATCTCCATCCTTCCTGCAGCCCTGAAATTTGGGCGCAAGCATAATATTTACTATACACCTCTCTGCATTTCATCAATTGCTTCTAAAATAGCATCTGCCATGTAGTCAAGCTGCTCTTTTGTCAAGCCGTACAGCGGAAGATGTGTAAAGCGCTTGTAGAATACTTCTTCACAAACCGGACAGGTCTTTGCAATTTCATCTGCGTCATAGCCCATCTGTTCTACAACACGGAAGCGATATAACGGTCCGAAGTGAGGAATATTGGTAACACTCTTCTCTTCCAGTTTCTTTTTGAATACCTGAACATCGCCGCCTGCGATCTCAGGCTTGATCTGAAGCAGATACAGATGGAAGGTAGGCTTGATATCTTCATTGCCCAGATCCTGTAAAACCAGGGCAGGGTTGCCTGCCAGTCGACTGTTCAGATAAGCAGCTGCCTGTTTTCTTTCCTCAATAATCTGCTCATTTCTTGCAATCTGCAGAGAAAGTCCAAGACCCTGGATCTCCGTAGTGGAATAGTTCACTGCAACGAAAGGCTCTTCTTTTCCCGGAATAGCAGAAACATCATAAAGCCAATCCTTAATCTTGTGACCGAAATCCATACCCACAAATCTTGCTCTCTTCATATGATCCTTAAATCCGGGAACGGTTGTAGTAGCGATACCACCTTCACCAAAGGATGTAATATTCTTTACCTCATGGAAGCTGAAACCAGCGAAATCGCCGATGGTACCAATCTTCTTTCCTTTATACATAGCACCGAAAGCATGCGCTGCATCTTCCAGCACCAGAATATTGTGCTTTCTTGCCAATTCCATAATCGGATCCATATCTACAGGGTAACCACCGATATGTACGGGCACGATCATCTTGGTCTTCGGTGTGATCTTTCTTGCTACGTCAGCAGGGTCCATGTTGATGGTTACAGGGTCAACGTCTGCAAATACTAATTTACAGCCGATAGAAAGCGGATATGCCATGGTAGCCACGAAAGTGATCGCAGGAACGATAACCTCATCACCTGGCTTTAAATTAGCATACTTATAAGCAATTTCAAAACCGGAAGTTGCGTTGGTTACAAAGGTACTGCTGTCAATGCCAAGATATGCATTGGAAGCTTCCTCTGCCTCTTCCACCTTAGACGCCAGGGAAAGTTTTCCCGGAGGTGTTGAAATTTTGTCCAGCTTTTCAACCTGCGCCTTTACCGCCTCGATTGCCTGTTCATACTCAGGACCTTCACCCTGCATCAGGAACTTAATGATCTCCATCAAGTCGTTTACGTTGTAATTCTCGCCGACTGCAGCCCAAGGCACCTTGGTTGCACCTGTGTTGTAACGAAAATCTGTTGCTTTACCCATTTTTTCTCTCCTTTACCTATTTATTTTTATTTAAAACTCGGGCAGATAACTCTGTTCCCGTTCTTCCCAATAAATTTCTCTTACTTCGATATCCTTTATTTTAAGCTTTGTTGAATAGGGCGAAAAACCTACATGTCCTCCAACAATAGGATCCATATTGTCGATCAGCTCCTGAATCAACACACCATCCACCAGCAGAAAATTATGTCCCTTTATGGCTCCTGTTGTGATTCTGACCTCTTTTCCCGGCTCATAGTGATACAATGGGGTCAAGGTGCGCAGTTCATCTTCCGGGAAGCGCTCAATCCCGCTCTTGCCCTCGTACCAGCCATTTAACCCGGATATGTAGGACTTTTTCAGGTAATTGATCTCATCGTCCCAGGTTGTGCAGTAAACTGCATTCAAATCTCTGGTGGCAGGCAACACACTGGCAACGGTAAAACTCAGCATAACGTCCTTATCAAAGCGTTTTCTGCTCAATAAAATGCCACCTTTGTTTTCCGGTTCGCAGCCTACAAGGTAACCATCCTCATACATCCATTGACCGCCCTTGTCCTCCCAGACCTCTCTCCAATTCTCATCCGGTTGATAAGAAAGCACCACAGGCGAAGCATCGATTATGATTTTCTTACCCAAAAGTAAAATTTCGTTTTGCATCCTTATCCCTCCATGCTTTTCTATTATTCTATCAAAACCAATATACGAAAAACAGATGTATTATTCCCTTTTTTTTGAATTATATTCTACGTTCAGGAAATTTATTGACATTTTCTTCTTGTTTTATATAATAAAAGCTGAGAGGATTGGGCATAAATTTTGTGATTTGCATATCAACGCAGCATTGCAAGCGCACTCCAATCCGCATGGAAAGGGAAGAAATGGTTGTCAATTACGATATTCAAAAGATCAATTCTGTATTACAGGATTTTTATAACGCAACAGGCATAAATATGGACTTGCTGAAAGCCGATTTTTCATACATCAGCTGTAACCATCGGGGAAATGACTATTATTGCCAGGCTGTAAAGCATACAGAGGCCGGCAAAAAAGCTTGCCCTCTTTCCGATGCATGCTTACTTGAAAGATGCAAAAAAAGCAAACAACCGGAAATGCATATCTGTCACGCAGGACTGATCGACGTTGCCGTACCGATTTTATATGACGACGTCATTATCGGCTACATTATCTTCGGCCAGATGAAAGCTGACACGGATTTTTCGGCATTTGAAACTTATATAGCGAATTTAGGATTGGATACTTTAAAGATGAAAGAATATTACACCGAAATTCCTTTCTTCAACTCCGAAAAAATACAAAGCGTATCCAATATTGTCAGTATGCTTGTAAAGCACATCCTTCTGGAAAATATGCTGAAACCTGATTTTGATGCGAATATGCAAAAAGCAGTGGCATTTATCAACGAAAATCTGGAGAATGATTTAAGCATTCGAAATATTTCAAAAAGCATCAATGTGTCCAAAAGCGTACTATACAAAAGATTCCACGCATGCTTTCAGTGCACCATCAGTGAATATATTAATACCAAACGTGTCGAAAAATCCATTGAGCTGTTGGCGAAAACCGATTTATCCATTGAAGAGATTTCTCAAAAAGTTGGTTTTTCAAGCACTTCGTATTACAGCAAAACTTTTAAAAAGCAAAAGGGCATGGCACCTCTGAAATATAAGAAAACCCAGCTCTAATTCCGTTCATCTTCCATCTTAAAGAAGCTTTTTACTACAAACAGCGTCCAGATAAAGGTGGTAACCATCGCCTTTTTGTAGTCCTGCATACCACCGCACATGGTATACCATGCCGCCATGGCCAACATAAGCAACAGCACCGGACCGGCTTGCGGCATATGCCACCTGTGCGGCAAGCTCCCGGATACCCTGTCTGATCTACACCCAGAGCCAGCTCTGAGGATTTTTCCAATCAGCAAACGTATCATGCCCAGCAGGCACATTACATTCCATCCTGTCAGTGCAATATTCATATAATATTTTGTAGCAACCGGTGCATTATCCTGCATGCGTCCGTAATTCCAGCCGCTCAGTGAGCTATCATTATCCCTCAGCTGCTCTTGAACAGCAGCCTGTGGGCACAGAAAGCTAAGAAAATCCCTGCCAGCGCCTGCCAACGCCTGTCTGGTTCCCAGTCTTAAACTTGTCACAGCCATATCCCGGTAAATCGAATCCGCTTCTTCTTTCCCATACTTTTCCTCCAATATGGGACCAAACTCATACATTACTGCTTCCGGGGATTGGGCAAAACGCAACAAGTCCAAATATTCAAATGTTTCGTTAATTCTTTCATCCCAGTAAAAACTGTAATTCACAAAATGCGGCCACACGAATCTGGAAACCATAGCTGCTCCGGTAGTTTTCTGCATCCGACCCATACTCCCCGGGGTCTGCGTACTTCCGGAAATCACTCCAAAACAAAGCGCCGTCGAAACCAGTGCCATAAGAAGGCGCAACCTCCACCGCTTATTCTGCCCCGGGATACCAAGAAAGATGCCGCATACAAAAACTCCCATCAGCAGTCCGCAGTCCGGCAAAAGCAGATATGTAAGCAACCACAATCCGCACAGTTTGATCAGGACACTTCCACTGACCAGCTCCCCATTCCGCAAATAAAATAAGCCTTCCCCAATCAGCAGCACCGCTGCAGACATAGCCAGAGAATATGGCAGCACAGCAAGGTGCAATTGTAAAAGCAAAGGAAAAGTCAACAGGTACAGGGTTGCAAGCACTGCCAGTATCTTCCCCTTCTTTCCTTTCTGCTTTATCCACTTCATCCGGTACAGAAAATAGAAACCTGAAAAAGAGGCACAAACAACCTGCACAAAATACAAAAATGTATAATATGGCAATGGGATTATTTCCTCTATGCCCTTTGCCAGAGCAATCAGCAATGGGTACAGAATCCCCATATATTCATCCAACACCAAATTTTCTGCTGCCTTGGTATAAATATACGTTTCATGGAATTGGGACAGATGTCCCATGTTCTTTATCAGCCAGACAATCCCCGACAGAATCTGAGCCAGCATCAGAATCAGGAACAATCTTTGCAATATATGCAGGATATTGTTCAGGCAAATCCTATTTTTGTTTACCATTTCATAATCTTCCTCTCCATACAAACTACAGGCTGTACTGCCATACTGCAATATTACGCAAGTTGAAAGTTCTTCCTCTCCTATTTAAGCATATTACAAGCTGACTTTAGCAGGCACATACTTTACAATCACTCCCTTACAACCGCACTGTTACCTTCCAGATAATCCGCAATCAGATTTCCCAACAAAAGCTTCCCCTCATCCGTCGGATGAAGCTTATCATACAAATAAGTGTCTATATTGTCCTCCCAGATGCCCGAGCCGTGGTACATGTCTATCCACTCCACACCATACTCCCGGGCGATTTCCTGCTCTTTGGTGACAATCTCATCCAGAGTCCCGCCTCCAAAATCCGTTTCATAACATTTCTGCAGGCTTTCTCCCTGTATCTCACAATAAATCGGAGAGACCAGTATGATCCTCAAATCCGGATACCTTGCCTGAATCAAGGACAGGGTAGTCCGCAGCGCACCGGCAAAGGTTGTCACATCCATAGGATCCGCTGCAGCTTCCAGCTTCTGTCCGCTATTATAATCATTGGTTCCATGCTCAATGATCAATACCTCCGCCCGGGAAAAATCAATTTCGGACAGACCACAGAGCCTGGGGTAGAAATAATCCAGTACCGTCATATTTATGGAACGGTATTTCTCTGCATAAGTGACAGTGGCAAGCTGACTTGTCCAATCATCTGTATAAATGGCCTGAGCAAGCTTTACCATACTCCACTGTGAGACATTCAATGACTCCCACACTTTATCATTGTTAAATGACATACAGGTTCCGCCCAGCGCACCGTTATACACAGTCTTACCCAATCGTTCTTGCAGAATATCGGTAATAGTGATATTACCGGTGTTATTTCCGACAATACTGTCCCCCAGTAAGATAATATCGTAGTATTGTGTTTTTTCTTTCTCTCCTGTCGCTGCCAGAAGCATCGCCCCCGCAATAAGCACGGCAATTCCCCACAGGACCAGCTCTTTTAGATATTTTTTCAAACCTATTCCATCTTTCCTGATCGAATGATAATGGTATCCCAAACCAGAATACACTTATTAAAATATTAACATACATCATGGTCATATGTCAAAAAACTTATTTTAGGATTTGCAGAACATCTTAACCAAAAAGCTTCCGTTCCACAAATACAGGAAACGGAAGCTTTCTTTATTCAATATGCTCTTTAGGCGTTTGCAAAACTTAAAAATGCCTAATGTATTCTTTCATAAAAGGAGCATTCTTAATTCTGTCCCTTCACTGCGAAATCCACACCATTATTGGTAGGTACTTCTTCATCAAACTTATAATCCTTACCAGGAAGGACTGCATTCAGGATGATCCCTGTCAATGCACCAACTGCAAGACCGGAAAGGCTGATGGTAATACCGCCAATCTGGAAAGCAACTGCACCTGCCGCACTGTAGTTGATACCGATGGAGAGCACCAGGATCAGTGCTGCAATAATAACGTTGCGGCTCTTGGTAAAGTCAACTTTGGATTCAACCACATTACGAACACCCACTGCGGAGATCATACCGTAGAGCACCAGGGATACTCCACCACAGGTTGCTGCCGGCATACATCCGATAAGCGCTGCAAACTTCGGCGAGAAGGAGAACAGGATTGCAAATACTGCTGCAATACGGATAACCAGTGGATCGAATACCTTGGTCAGTGACAATACACCGGTATTCTCGCCATAAGTCGTATTCGCAGGTGCACCGAACAATGCTGCAAGTGAGGTAGCAAGACCATCACCAATCAAGGTACGATGCAAACCGGGCTCTTTAAAATAATTAACGCCTACTGTGGAAGAAATGGCAGATATGTCTCCGATATGCTCAACCATGGTCGCAAGTGCGATAGGCATGATAGTCACGATAGCCGTGATCATGTAAGCAATATCACCGTCTCCAATAATAGAGAACGTTGTTGATTCCCAATGAATCGGGAAACCTAATAAATCTGCCTCAACAAACTGTGTAAAATCAACCTTATTCATCACTGCAGCAAGTATATAAGAGCCGAGAACACCAATAATGATGGGTACGATCTTAATCATGCCCTTGCCCCAGATATTACATACAACAACCAGAATGATGGCAACAATAGCAATGAGCCAATCGGTTGCGCAGTTATCAATTGCAGACTGTGACAATGTCAGACCGATGGCAATAATGATCGGACCTGTAACGATAGGTGGGAAGAACTGCATTACCTTTGCTGTACCGAATATTTTGATCAGAAAAGCCAGCACGAAATAAAGAATACCGGCACATGCAACACCTAAGCATGCATAAGGAAGCATTTCCGTATTTGCCTTACCATCGATCATCGGCGCGATCGCTGCATAGCCACCCAGGAAAGCAAAAGAAGAACCGAGGAAGGCCGGCACTTTACATCTTGTAATAAAGTGGAACAGCAGAGTGCCCAGACCTGCAAATAAAAGTGTAGTCGATACATCCAGACCGGTCAGCATGGGAACAAGAATAGTTGCTCCAAACATTGCAAACATATGCTGAAGACCCAGCAGCAGTACCTTGGGTGTTCCCAGAGATTTGGCATCATAGATACCGTTTTCGCCAAGGACATTTTTCGTTTTGTCGCTCATGATTTTTTCCTCCTATGAGTAGAATAAAGTTTTACAATTCTACTTATCATAATAGACGCAGAAGACTTTACAGTCAAGAAAATTTCACTGTTTTTTCCCTTTTTCGTTATAATTATTTCATAATCTTCCCGCAAACCTCATTCATTTTATCGGAATTTCAATGGCATGCTGTCCTATTTTTTTCAAAGCCTAATTTCTATGGGTTTCCACCAGTTTCAACATTACATGTCTGGATACATTATAGGTCCTCCAGGAGAAGTTTTCTGTTTCCGCTTTCATTTTGTCCAGATATCTCAGGTAATAATAATTGTCATGTACATTGGAGGCAGAGCCTTCTGCCGTCAGACCTTCGAATATATTCTCCTCATAAAAGTCTTGTATGATAACGCCCTGCTCTGCCATATAAGGAATCAACACCGGTGCGGCATCTGCACTCATCCCCATAATATAGTCATGGTCCTCATAGGGTCTGCCACTCTGGAAAAAATCACCTTCCCGGGGCTCCCACTCTTCCATCCCTGCACGAACCGCATTGGCGATATTTACCTTTGCAATAAAATAGTCAGGATGGCTGAAGGAAAATACCAGATACAGTACCGTGACCGTTGTGAGACTGTAACGGAACAGTTGAAACTTACCCTTATAAATACTTAAAATCACACCGATGAACAACACAAACAGTACAACTAACGCCCACAGCACGAACACTCTCTGGAAAGTCAGAAAATAATATCTGATGTACATAATCATGCGCAGGGCACTGGAAATAATCATGACAAATGTACAAAGTGACATGATTGTCAGAATTGCCTTCAGAGCCTTACTTTCCCGAAAGCAGCTTAGACCCACCAGCACGATCAGCAGATTCAGCACACTGACTGCCAGCAGCTGAAAGAAGCCTTCCCTGGCATAGCCTGCATAAGTGTACCCCTCCGGCAGATTCATATTTCCAAAGAACAGATATACCACCTGAATACCACAGAACAATATATAAACCGTTGAAAGAATACTTGTTACCGTAATGGCAATGATCGGCTCCCCTTTTCGGGTATCCCTCTCCTCTTTCGGAATATTGTCTGCACTCAGGTAAGACAACCAGGCATATACAAGTACAAAGAATGCGATAATCCGGAATATTATACTGACCAAGTCACCCAAAGTATCTCCTGCCCGTATTCCCTCAACCATGGAATCCACCATATCTCCGAAAATTGCATCCGCACTGCCCAGCAGAACCAATACGACAATCAACAGAGGCAGGGCTGCTACCAGACCTATCAGGACTGCCGCGACCTTTCTGCTCAGGATCTTATTCTTCTCCTTGCAGTATGCCAGCCCGTCGCTGAAAGGCTTACCGATTTCTCCCAGACTGGCAAACATCAGCCGGAACATACTGTCAAGATGCTTTCCCAACTGCCATTCTGATGTATTGCAGAACTGCTGCAGCAGCAAAACTATCATCAGTATAAATATGCCTGTTTTATTCAACATTATAATACGCCTGTCATCCGTGCAGAAGGTAGATACTCCGAGAAGCATCATACTGATCATATAAAAGAGGCTGCCTTTATTCAACGGATGCCCCAGCTTTATCAGGGCAAAACACAAATAAACCAGGCTTGCCACTATAAACACGGAATAAGTGATTCCCGACGGATTTTTAAAGGTACAAAATACATACATGACCGCATACAGCAATGTTGCGGGACCAAAAAAGCCAAATTTTTCTTTCATAATAATCCCCATTCCTTTCCTTAACCTGCGCACTTTGGGCCGCAGGCACAAATTCGTGTGTGAAAAATCTTTGATTTATGCATTTTTCACACGATAGAGGCACCTTACTTCCCTTCATCCGGTACGAACTCCAAAATATCCCCCGGTTGGCAATCCAACGCCTTACAGATTGCCTCCAGTGTAGAAAACCGCACCGCTTTTGCCTTATTATTTTTTAAAATGGACAGATTGGCCAACGTAATATCCACTTCCGCTGCCAAATCCGACAGACTCTTTTTCCGCTTTGCCATCATTACATCCATATTCACTATAATTCCCATTGCACTTTCCTCTTGTTATTTTGTATCGTCACGAATACCGCAACCGTCAGCAAAATGACCGGCCATATGAAAATCCCATAGACAGAGCCTACACCTAGATAGTCAGATCATTCTCTTTTTTGAAACGGACTGCTTCCTCGAAAACAAAGGCCAGCACCTTACTGAACAGCCCTGCAATTGCAAATACCAAAATCACTACGCCCATGGCAACGGTTACAAATACAATACACCTTACCACGGACATCAGTGCAATGAAGAAACTCCAGTTCCCCATTTTGCGAAGACTTACCACATTCTCAATCACAAAGCAATCTTCCTCAAGCACTGTATGAAATATCTTGCGTAGTTCCCTGATCAACACCACTGCTGCAATACCCAGAACAAAATAAATGATTACATTGGCTTCATAATGCTCCATTACCGATGGCAGATAACTTCCTATCCATTTCAGACTGAATGGCAGGGATGCTGTAACCACAATTCCGCCATAGAACATAAAATCCAGTATCCGTTTCGTACCTCCTGCCAAGCTGAGTTTTTTTGATTTCAAATCTTTCATGTTGCGTTTCTCTCCTTTTATGCTTTCGCTTTGCCTCTATGTATCAGATGTTTAGACCCATTTATTTACTTAAGCATATTGATCGTTTTTATATTTCTCATCGTTAATATATCACATTGATTTTCTGAATGTCAATACATTTTTATTGTTTTTCAATAATTATATATTGTTTTTCATGAATCCTCGGGTCCGAGTATGATCGCTCATCCAATTACTTGGTCATTCAACAACTTGGCAGCCAACCACTTGCACCACAAATGTATCGCCTCTGAATTTGTTGCACCTAATTTATTGCAGGAACCGCGCAGATGGTTTACAATATAAGAAAAGCTTTCGGAAAGGATTTTCTGCATGAAAGAGAAATTATACACAATCCCCCTTAATGACGCCGTGAACGCTCACGATGAATGTCCCTTTTGCTACATAGAAAGAGCTGTGGAGCAGGACTTGTTGGACTTCTGTCTGGGCTGTGGCAGCTCCTACATGGAAGCAGATATCAGAGAAGCCACGGACAAGGCGGGCTTCTGCCGCTCCCATTTTAAAAAGATGTTTGATTTTGAGAATACTCTGGGCAATGCCTGGATCCTGAAAACCCATTACATGAAGATCATTCAGGAAATGCATAAAGAATTTGCGTCCTTTACCCCAAGTAAGGTATCTTTCAAAGACAAGCTCCTGAAGACCACTCAGGCCCCCAATCCCATCGGTGTATGGATCACGGAAAAGAAAGATTCCTGCTATATCTGCGATCAGTTCAGGGATACCTATGAGCGCTACATGGATACATTCTTTTATATGTATGTAAGAGACCAGGATTTCCGTGACAGAATCAAGAACAGCAAGGGATTCTGTCTGGTACATTTTAAGGATCTGATTGAGGCTGCGGATGTGAAGCTTAATGATAAGGACAAGGCTGCTTTCTATGATGTAGTACTGCCATTGATGGAAGAGAACATGAAGCGTGTGGCAGAGGATGTTTCCTGGATGATTGAGAAATTCGACTACGAAAACAGAGATAAGGACTGGAAGAATTCCAGAGATGCCATCCAGCGCGGTATGCAGAAGCTGAAGGGCGGATATCCCGCGGAGCTGCCTTATAAGATGAATAAATAGTCTGCACATGACGCATGTGTCGCAAAACCATAAAAGTGCACCCTCTGCGGGTGCACTTTTATCGTTTTAGGATGCCATATTCATTTACACTTATCTCACGGTCAGCTTCTTCATCATATCCATATATTCGGCAATCTCACCATACAGCATCTCCGGCTGAAAAGAATCCTCTTTAAACTTTTCGGACATCAGGCCCTCGATGGTAAGCTCCATCATCTTCTGCAACTTATGACCATCCACCCCTGCCGGAAAATCTGTATATAAGATCTGGGCGTTGATTCTTTCATACTCTGCATTCAGCAGCGTCCGCTTCTCTTCTATGACAAGCAGCGCCTCGCTGACATCTTCTGCGTCGCAGCGATTTAAGAACTGCTGCATATACGGATAACCCCTCATGGCATTCATACGCGCCTGTTCGATCTGTTTCATGACCTCGAAGAGATTAGACTCCGTCTTTGATACCTTGGTGCCCAGCTCCAGCATCATATACCGAACGCTATACTCATATATAAATTCATACACTCCGGATTTGCTGCCAAAATAATGAAACAGCAGACCTTTACTGATACCCGCTTCCTTCACAATATCATCTGTGCTGGCATGGCGATACCCATTCAAAGCAAACACCTTCAGTGCCGCATTTATCATTCTATCCTGTTTGTCTTTTTTTAAGTCAAAAAACTTTGCGTTCATATCCGTCCCTTTTGCTTACATAAATTAAGACTATTTTCCCAATTACTATATCACACTCCAGACCCTGTTGCAAGCATCCAAAAAGGACCATGTTCTGCTGTCTTTTCATAGTTCATAACACACAAGGATCACGCAAAATATATGTTGACATTTCTGTTGTTTAGATGTAGTATTTAAATATATTGAATGTAGTTTCGAAAACTACATATACTGGTGTTGTATATTTTTTCAGAGAGGAGCCTTTTATGCAGATTACGATTCGGGAACCCGGCAGTGCACTAACCCACTTTGCAGCCATGATGATGGCAGTCTTTGCTTCCATGCCGTTATTATTAAAAGCCGGACTTACCTCCGGCAGCAGAAATATGGCAGCCATGATGGTTTTCATGACTAGCATGATCCTGCTCTATGGCGCCAGCGCCATGTATCACAGTGTCAATCTGACCGGAAAACGCCTGAAAATATTTAAGAAACTGGATCATATGATGATTTTTGTGCTCATTGCAGGCACCTATACTCCGGTATGCCTCATCATACTGGGTGGACAGCTTGGCTACAGTCTCCTTGCGTTAGTGTGGGGGATTGCAGTTGTGGGGATACTGATCAAAATATTCTGGGTAACCTGCCCTAAATGGTTCTCTTCCATGATTTATATTGCCATGGGCTGGGTCTGCATCCCGGTATTTGTTCCCCTTTGGAACGCGCTTCCCAAGGCTGCGTTTCTGTGGCTGCTGGTCGGCGGAATCATTTATACCATTGGTGGTGTGATCTACGCCCTAAAACTACCGCTGTTCAACTCCAGACATAAACATTTCGGCTCCCATGAGATCTTTCATCTGTTTGTTATGGGTGGCAGTATCTGCCATTTTATATTTATGTATTTGTATGTAGCGTAAGATGTCACAAATGGGGTTAAATAACGCCACATCCTTCCTAAATTCTCGCAACACCCGTACGAACAGCCGCCTCTGCAACCGCCTTGGCAACTGCTGCACCAACACGCTCATCAAAAGCCTTGGGAATGATATATTCCTCCGTCAGTTCGTCCTCAGAGATCAGATCTGCCAGTGCCTGAGCGGCAGCCATCTTCATCTCTTCGTTGATGTCTTTTGCACGAACATCGAAGGTACCACGGAAGATTCCGGGAAATGCCAGTACATTGTTGATCTGGTTAGGGAAGTCAGAACGACCGGTTGCAATGACACGAGCGCCGCCTGCCTTAGCCTCTTCAGGGAAAATTTCAGGGGTAGGATTCGCGCATGCAAATACGATCGCATCCTTAGCCATCGTTTTAACCATTTCTGTGGTTACGGTACCGGGTGCGGAAACACCGATAAATACATCAGCGCCGACCAGTTGTTCAGCCAGGGAGCCTGGCTTTTTGTCCAGGTTGGTAACCTGAGCCATCTCTTCCTTAATCCAGTTAAGACCCTCACGACCGGCATAAATAGCACCCTTGCGGTCACACATGGTAATGTTCTTAAAGCCCGCAGCTATCAGCAGCTTCACGATAGCAACCGCAGCAGCACCTGCTCCGGATGTAACAATCTTCACATCCTCTTTCTTCTTGTCAACAACCTTCAGCGCATTCTGCAGACCTGCCAGTGTGATAACAGCAGTACCATGCTGGTCATCATGGAAGATCGGAATATCACATTTCTCCTTCAGTTTGCGTTCAATTTCAAAGCAGCGTGGCGCAGAAATATCCTCCAGATTAATCCCACCAAACGAACCGCTGATCAGGTAAACCGCATTCACGAATTCATCCACGTCCTTGCTCTTAACACAAAGGGGAAAGGCATCTACGTTACCAAATGCTTTGAACAGTGCACATTTCCCCTCCATAACAGGCATGCCTGCCTCGGGACCGATGTCTCCAAGACCCAGAACAGCAGTACCATCGGTAATAACTGCACACAGATTGTGACGACGGGTCAGTTCATAACTTTTATTTACATCCTTCTGAATTTCCAGACAAGGCTGTGCAACACCGGGCGTGTAAGCCAGAGACAAATCCTCCTTGGTTGCAACAGGAACCTTAGCGATTACTTCAATTTTACCCTTCCATTCGCTATGTAAGCGTAATGACTCTTTTGCGTAATCCATAACGTTTTCTTCCTTTCGCTTTATTTTAAGGATTATTATATAACAATCTTTAGGGTTATTCAACCGTTATTATGCTACAAATATTTCCCCCTAACACAGCCATAAAATGACCCAAAATCAAACTTTTCAGGTCCGTTTATTTATGGATATATCTTTCATTATCCGATATATTGATTTTGAAGCTTAATAATGGGATTAATATGTGTAAACGCCGGCTTTATACCAGTCCGGCAGTTGTATAACGAACAATATGGGAGACCGGTCATTGCGAAACACTTTGAATATTGCTCAGGCACAAAACATTCCAGAAAAGTTTCGCTATTACCTAAACAATATCCCGATAATGAAAGGAGTCCTTATGAACCAAGAAGCCCTGAACAAAATCTTACAGCAGTTTAGTACCTACTCATATATTGCACCTTACGGAAACGGTCACATCAACGATACCTATTGCGTGGATGGTCCCAAGTATATCCTGCAGAGGATTAATACTTCCATCTTCCGCGACCCTGCACAGTTAATGGATAATATCCAGAACGTAACCTCCTTTCTTCGTGAAAAAATCGTGGCTGAAGGCGGCAATCCGGAAAGAGAGACGCTGACCGTCATCCCTACCAAAGACGGCAAAAACTATTATCAGCTGGACGAGCAGAATGTTTTTCGTGTATACCTTTTTGTAGCGGATACCAAGAGCATCGAGTACAGCAAGACTCCTGAAGATTTGCATGAAGCAGGTGTTGGCTTCGGTCATTTTCAGAAGCTGTTGGCTGACTTCCCGGTAGAAAAGCTCTATGAAACCATCAAAGACTTCCATCATACACCTAAGCGCGTGGAAGCCTTAAAAGAAGCTATCCGCGAAAACAAAGCCGGACGCGCTGACAATGTTAAGGAAGAAATTGCCTTCGCTCTCGAGAATGCTGCCTGGGCTGATACTGTCATCAAAGGCATTGAAAATGGTCAGATTCCTGTTCGTGTAACACACAACGATACCAAGATCAACAATATCCTTTTTGACGAAAAAACCAGCAAGGCAGTTTGTGTCATCGATCTGGATACGGTAATGCCCGGAAGTATGCTCTACGACTTTGGAGATGCTCTGCGTATGGGCGGTTCCACCGGAGCGGAAGATGAAACCGATCTGGATAAGGTATGGTTCGATGTAAAAGCCTTTGAAGCTTTTGCAAAAGGATACTTAAGCGAAATGAAGGATTCTCTAACTGCTGCCGAGCTTGAGTTACTCCCACTTTCCGTAAAATTAATGACTTATGAGTGCGGCATTAGATTCTTGACCGATTATCTGAATGGAGATACCTATTTCAAGATTCACCGCGAGCATCACAATCTGGACCGTGCAAGGAATCAGTTCAAGCTGGTGGCTGATATTACAGAGAAAGAAGCCGAACTGGCGCAAATCGTTGCTTCCTGCATCCAATAATCGAGGACTAGAAAATGGATCCGTTTTCTTTAAGAAAGATACTGAAGGAATTTCATATTTTTGTAGATGCAGATAACTATGGAAATGGCCATATTAACAATACGTATATTGTGGATGGTTCCAAATATATCCTGCAGAGAATCAATACCTCCATCTTCCGTAATCCCGTAGAATTGATGGATAATATTGAAAATGTAACTTCCTTCCTGCGCAAAAAAATTGCTGCTGAGGGCGGTAATCCGGAAAGGGAAACCCTTACCATTATCCCTACAGCCGATGGCAGAAAATATTATCAACTGGATGAAGAGAATGTTTTCCGTGTTTATAAATTTATTCCGGACACAAAATCAATTGAGGACAGCAAGACTCCAGAGGATTTATATGAAGCAGGTGTAGGCTTTGGTCATTTTCAGAAGATGCTTGCTGACTTTCCGGTAGATAGTCTTTACGAAACCGTCAAGGACTTTCATCACACGCCGAAGCGTGTGGAAGCCCTGAAAGAAGCTGTCCGTGCAGACAAAATGGGACGTGCGGAAAGCGTTACGGAAGAAATTGCCTTCGCACTGAAAAATGCCGCCTGGGCTGATACCATCATCAAGGGACTCGAAAATGGTCAGATCCCTGTACGCGTCGCCCACAACGATACCAAGATTAACAACATCCTCTTTGATAAGGAAAGTGGCAAGGCCGTCTGTGTCATTGATCTGGATACGGTAATGCCCGGAAGTATGCTCTACGACTTTGGTGACGCACTCCGCATGGGCGGTTCCACTGCTGCCGAAGACGAAACGGATCTGGATAAAGTATGGTTCAATGCAACTTCGTACGAAGCCTTTGCAAAGGGATATTTAAGCGAAATGAAGGATTCTCTGACACAGAGCGAGATTGCTCTGCTGCCTTTTTCCGTGAAACTGCTAACCTATGAATGCGGTATCCGGTTCCTGACAGACTACCTGAATGGAGATACCTATTTTAAGATCCATCGTGAGTGTCACAATCTGGACAGAGCGAGAAATCAGTTTAAGCTGGTAACTGATATCGCAAAGAAAGAAACAAAACTGGCTGAGATTACACAGAATTGTTACTTGTCGATTCTGTAGCCTGGCTGTAAGCAGATATTTCTTTACCAAGGTGCAATATAAGAGGTTTTCCCTCAAGCCATTTCACGACTTGAGGGAAAACCTCTTTTCTAATATTTTATGCTTCATATCCATTGGGATTGTTGCTCTGCCATCTCCATGCATCTGCACACATATCCTTGATACCATACTGCGCTTCCCAGCCCAGCTCTTCCTTTGCCTTGGTTGCATCTGCATAGCAGGTTGCAATATCACCGGGACGTCTGTCCTTAATCACATAAGGAACCTTTACACCAGTCGCCTCCTCAAAATTCTTCACAATATCCAGTACGCTGTAGCCTGTTCCGGTACCCAGGTTGTAAACCTTCAGCCCTGCGTTTTCTTCCACCTTCTTCAGCGCCTTGACATGTCCCAGCGCCAGATCCACTACATGAATGTAATCACGTACACCGGTACCATCATGAGTATCATAATCATTACCGAACACACCCAGTTCCTTGAGCTTACCCACTGCAACCTGTGTTACATAAGGCATCAGATTGTTGGGAATACCATTCGGATTTTCACCCATAGTGCCGCTCTTGTGTGCTCCGATCGGATTAAAGTAGCGAAGCAGGATCACATTCCATTCCGGGTCTGCCTTCTGAATATCAGATAAAATCTGCTCCAGCATGGATTTGGTCCAGCCGTAAGGGTTGGTACACTGTCCCTTAGGACATTCCTCCGTAATCGGAATAAATGCAGGATTACCATATATGGTTGCACTGGAGGAGAAGATAATATTCTTGCAGTTATGCTTTCTCATCACATCAATCAGTGTCAACGTACCTGCGATGTTATTCTCATAATATTCCCATGGCTTCTGTACAGATTCTCCGACTGCCTTCAGTCCTGCAAAATGGATCACTGCGCCCACTTCTTCCTTGGTGAATATTTCTTCCAAAGCCTCACGGTCCAGAATATCTGCTTTATAAAAAGGAACCTCCTTACCGGTAATGGCTTTTACTCTCTCCAGAGATTTTTCGTTGGAGTTGCTTAAATTATCCATAACTACTACATCATATCCGGCGTTCTGTAACTCTACTACCGTATGGCTTCCGATATATCCGGCGCCGCCTGTTACTAATATCTTCATGTCCTTTCCTCCTCTACAGAATGACACCGTTCTCTACAAGCAGTGCCCTTGCACTCTCTACAGAGTCGATACCTGTCTTGTTCTTGATGGGTGCAAATTCTTTGTTACGCACTACTTCATAAGGCAGGCAGCTGTCCAGCTTATGAATCATGTCGATAACCAAAGTCTCGAATTTATATCCGTTAGGAGATTCCGGCTTTACCAGTTCGCCCGCTTCATTCAGGCATGGAATCTTCTTCTCCACAATATGTAAAGGCATGTTGCCGTCCAAAAGGCCCATTAAATCCTTTACTCTGAAAAGATAGTTCAGGATAACACCGAAATTATATGCAGGATTGCCTTTCGCATCCTTCGCGTTCATCAGTTCCTCTGTCAGCTCGTAATATTCTACAATGGAAGGTCTGCCGTCCTCAAGACACATAACGCCAACCTTCTCATCCGGTGCATTCTTGCGAACCACCTTGGCACCTACTGCACAATCCTTCTGCAAGGTAGCTCCCACAAAGCAGGGATCTGCAATGCGCTGCAGGACATTATCCACAGCAAAAATATTCAGCCATTCAATACCTGCTTCTCTAATAACGCTCAGCAGACCACTGTTCTTCAAGGAACTGAACCAGCCACCGTTACCATTAGGTGAGGTGGAAAGCCTTCCCTTTTCTTCCAGATAAATCTTACCATTATAATCCGTAGCTGCTGCCATATCCTGCTTGAAGAAGTGAACATACTCTTTGTTATAACCGAAGAAATTCTTCTCATTAAGGAATTTCATGGTAGCATCGTTGTTCTTGTCACTGGTCATGATAAACAGATGAATCCAATTGCCTGCCTGATTGATCACATCCATCAGATTGTTGACAAGGCATTCAAAGATATATAATTCACGAGTGATTCCTACATTGTACATACCCTTTGGATCATCGGAACCAAGTCTTGTTCCCATACCGCCTGCCAGGAGCACTGCACCGATTTTTCCTCCACGGATTGCTTCCAGACCGGTCGCTGTAAAGCTTTCTCTGTTCTCTTCAATTTCTGTAACTTCCATAGCTGCCAGAGGTGCGATCATGCCCTTCTTGGTCAGCTCCTCTTTATTCTGACAAGCTGCCAGAATGCTCATATCTGTCTCTTCGATCTGAGTCAACAGTGCTTTTTGTTGCGCTGCGGACAGTTCTTCATAATACTTCAGGACATGTTCCTGTCCGTACTTTACAAGTTTTTCTCTTGCCTGTTCTAAAGTCATTTCATTCCCTCACTTTTATTTTCTTCGCCCACTTAGTGATATGCCGCTTCAGCGGCACAAACAATATCACGAGCAGAAAGATCGGCAGATCATTCCTTTCGTGTGAAAGAGGCAACTTGGTTACCGTAGAAGCTCTTAGGCCGGTGCATTTTGACCCGTTAGAACTTCTTTTACACTTATCAGTTTATCGCATTTTTGACTCAGATTCAATATCACAATCTCAATTTGACCTAAGGAAATAAAAAAATGACCTCATATTTATAACAAAAGCAACCCAAACTGTTTCTCAGCACCCATACAATGCCCTACTTTATTCCTTGTTATCTGCAAATCTCCTCCAGTGTACCGAAGCTATATCCCATTTCCTCCCATTTGGTCAACAGTTCATCCAATATCTCCCCATTTGTCTTGGAGGTATTATGTAGCAATACGATGGCCCCCGGATGAACTCTGCACAGCAGCTTATCGAATGCCTCCTCATGGCTGGGCTGGTCATCCACGTTCCAGTCCACATAGGCCAGACTCCAGAAGAAGGTCTTGTAGCCCAGCTCCTGAGCCATCTTCAAATTGGAGGCGCTGTATTTTCCCTGGGGCGGTCTGTAATATAACGGCATATCCGTGCCGGTTACTTCTTTGTAAAGCTTTGCTGTATCGTCCATTTCTTTCCGAAAGGAAGCCTGATCGGAAATCTTGGACATGTCCGGATGGTGATAGGTATGATTTCCTACCGTGTGACCTTCTTCCACCATACGGCGAACCATATCGGGAGCCGATTCCAGATAATGGCCTACCACAAAAAAGGTTGCGGACACATCGTGCTTTTTCAAAGCATCCAATATCGCTTCCGTGTTACCGTTCTCGTACCCGCAGTCAAACGTCAGGTACAGCTTCTTTTCTTCTTTGTCAGGGGCAATAAAATACGCATCATATTTTTTCAGTTCCTTCTCCCCTGCGGTGCCGGTGGGTCTGGTTCCGTCTTCCCCGAAGCCCAGCCCCCAGTTTTTCGTCTCCAGCACATTGCCGCTTGTAGGCTGGATCTCCTCTTTGAGCGACTTCGCCACTCTGCCCAAAAAGAACATGGCAGTCAAAAAAACCACTGTTACTAGAATATGTTTTCTACTCAGCATCTGATTCATACATCCTGTAGATTCCACTCTTTCTACAATATATGAATTTCACTCTCAAATAAGACTTCCCAAAACAAATTTGAACTTTCTGCATGCAATCACTGCCCCATCTTTACCGCCCTTTTTTCTCTCTTTTCCTCTTGCAACTAAAATTTCTTTGAGTTATAATAAATATATTAAAAGAAAATCGGTGTAAAAACGATAGGAGGTAAACATGATCACTTCTAACACAGACATTGATCTTGCGAAACGAATTCGCCAAATCCGTATTGACAATCATCTCACTCAGGATCAGGTTGCAAAAGCACTTGATGCGACACCCGGTTATATATGCAACGTGGAAAACGGAAGAACGGCTATGTCCCTGCGCATGCTTGTGTATTTTGCGAAGCTGACCGGCACTACTCTGGATTCTCTGGTAGGCAGCATGGACAGTTCCTACAGAGCTACTGCTTTGGACAATGAAATCATGGGACTTGTAAGTTCGTTCACAGATGTTGAGAAAATGAAACTAATCGAAACATTAAAAATCTGGAAGGATGCTTAAGCGCCTTCCTTTTTTATTTTTTAAATTCCTCCAATATTTTACAATTTATGGTTTTCTTTTTTTACTTATTTTATTATAATATATTATTGGGAGAAAGAGGATACTTTCTTTATAGAAATTTTTCCGATTTATCAATTTCCCCCTTGTGTTTTCTTATTTTTTATATATAATATTATGGGACTATTCAGGACAAGCTCAAATATTTTTCTATTTCCCCGTCGTCCGGGATGCGACCAATTGAAATATCGAATCGTTCCATATTACAAGAATTTTAATAAGGAGGAGATATAGAATGCCAAAAAGAACAGACATTAACAAAGTACTGATCATCGGTTCCGGTCCGATTATTATCGGTCAGGCATGTGAATTCGATTACTCCGGTACTCAGGCTTGTAAAGCCCTTCGCAAATTAGGTTATGAAATTGTATTGGTCAATTCCAATCCTGCAACCATTATGACAGACCCCGAGACTGCCGACGTAACTTACATTGAACCCCTGAATGTAGATCGTCTGGAACAGATCATTGCAAAGGAACGTCCGGATGCACTTTTGCCTAATCTCGGCGGACAGTCTGCACTTAACCTTTGTGCAGAGCTGAATAATGCAGGTATTCTTGAGAAATATAATGTTCAGGTCATCGGCGTTCAGGTAGACGCTATCGAACGCGGTGAAGACCGTATTGAATTTAAGAAAGCCATGGATGCACTTGGCATCGAAATGGCACGCAGCGAAGTTGCCTATACTGTAGAAGAAGCACTTGCAATTGCAGATCGCCTCAACTACCCTGTAGTTCTTCGTCCTGCATATACCATGGGTGGTGTAGGCGGCGGTCTCGTCTACAACAAGGAAGAATTAAAGACTGTTTGTGCACGTGGTCTTCAGGCCAGCCTTGTAGGACAGGTTCTCGTTGAAGAATCCATCCTTGGATGGGAAGAGCTGGAAGTTGAAGTTGTGCGTGACGCAGACAACAACATGATTACCGTATGCTTCATTGAGAACATCGATCCCTTAGGCGTTCACACCGGTGACTCCTTCTGTTCCGCTCCGATGCTGACCATTTCCAAAGAGTGTCAGGCTCGTCTAAAAGAGCAGGCATTCAAGATTGTGGAATCTGTACAGGTTATCGGCGGTACCAATGTTCAGTTTGCACATGATCCGGTTTCCGACCGTATCATTGTTATCGAAATCAACCCCCGTACCTCACGTTCCTCTGCACTTGCATCCAAGGCAACCGGCTTCCCGATCGCCTTGGTTTCCGCGATGCTCGCCGCAGGACTTACCTTAAAAGATATCCCCTGCGGCAAATACGGCACTCTCGACAAGTATGAGCCCGACGGAGATTATGTGGTAATCAAGTTTGCCCGTTGGGCATTTGAAAAGTTCAAAGGCGTGGAAGACAAGCTGGGTACTCAGATGAGAGCTGTTGGTGAAGTAATGAGTATCGGTAAGACCTACAAGGAAGCTTTCCAAAAGGCAATCCGCAGCTTGGAGAATGGCCGCTATGGACTCGGACATGCCAAGAACTTTGATACCCTTACTAAAGAAGAATTATTAAAGCTGCTTATCAACGCTTCCAGCGAGCGCCACTTCGTAATGTATGAAGCATTAAGAAAAGGTGCTACTGTAGAAGAGATTCATGAGCTGACTAAGGTAAAGCATTACTTTATCGAGCAGATGAAGGAATTGGTTGAGGAAGAAGAAGCTCTTATGGCTTCTAAGGGTAGCCTCCCTGCTGACGCAGCACTTATTCAGGCTAAGAAGAATGGTTTCTCAGATAAATATTTAAGCCAGATTCTTGCAATTCCTGAAGAAGACATCCGCAACAAGCGTATCCAGCTTGGTGTTGAAGAAAACTGGGAAGGTGTACACGTAAGTGGTACCGAAAACAACGCTTACTACTACTCAACCTACAACGGTACAGATAAGAACCCTGTCTCTACCGAAAGACCTAAAATTATGATTTTAGGCGGC
>JAZNXM010000059.1:0-2724 GCA_045593865.1 Acetatifactor sp.
GCAATCTGCTCATTAGAATATCCACGACTCTTCTTCCGCTCTTTCATCTCTTCTATGGTCATGACACTATCCTCCTATATTCAGTTTATTACCGTACTTTCCATTTGTCAACCGTTTTCTTTCCATTCACATTCCATTTTATTTCCATTTGACTTTTTGGATAGCTCAATTTATACTTAATACAGAATGCTTACTCTGGTCAAATCCACAGGCAAAGGCATTTCAGTAAAGGAAGGACATCATTTTTATGAAGAAGCTTTTTTATACAGATACTCATATATTGGACTTTCAAGCGATTATTCTGGAATCTATTTCCGACGAAAAAAATCGTGGCTATTGGTTGGTGCTGGACCAGACTGCTTTCTTCCCGGAAGAAGGCGGCCAATCAGCAGACAAAGGAACTATAGATGGGTTGGAAGTACTGGATGTACAGCTCAAGGATGATATTATCTATCATCTGGTAAAATTGCCCATCCGTTCCGATGACGGTTCAGACACTGTATCACATGAAGACAAAACCGCCGCTGCACATGACAGTTCTGTGATCCCCCCGGAGATTACCTTTGCCCCAGGTCAGACCGTCACAGGTCACGTAGACTGGGAACAGCGCTTTGATTTTATGCAGCAGCACTCCGGAGAACACATTATCTCCGGTCTGCTCCACAGCCATTTCGGATTCCATAATGTGGGCTTTCATCTGGGTACAACTGAGGTAACTCTGGACTTCGACCAGAGTATATCCATGGAAATGCTTCGTGACATTGAAAGGGAAGCCAACCGGATTGTCTGGCAGAATCTTGCGGTTCATACCACTTTTCCCTCCAAGAAAGAGCTGGCAAAACTGGAATACCGCAGCAAAATGGAGATTGACGGGGACGTGCGGATTGTCGAAATTCCGGGTGTGGATGTATGTGCCTGCTGCGCCCCTCATGTAGCGCACACCGGTGAAATCGGTATCATCAAGATTACAAACGTACAGAGTCATCGAGGTGGTGTCCGCATCAATATTCTGTGCGGCAAAAGAGCACTCGCAGACTATACCTTTAAGCAGGAAACTGCCTCTGCCATCTCCGTACTGCTGTCCGCCAAACAGGACCGCCTGACAGACAGTGTCAAAAAAATACAAAACGACGCTCTTCTCTTAAAGCACAAGTCCAACCTGCTTGCAGAGCAGTTGCTGCAGCTTCAGATCGCTTCCCTGCCCTTACCTGCAAATCAGCCAAATCCTGTGCTTTTTGTGGAATTGGATAATCCCATGGCAGTCCGAAGGGCCGTAAACAGCCTGTGCGAAAAGTATCCCGGTTACTGCTCTATTTTCTTCGGAAACGAGGAAGCCGGTTACCAATTTATCATTGGAAGTGCCACAAAGGACTGCCGGGTACTGGCTACGAAGCTTCAAACTTCTCTGGGAGCAAAATGCGGCGGCACATCCCCCATGATTCAAGGGAGTGTAAATATCTCGAGATTAAGGCTGGAAGTATTCTTTTCAACCCAATAATCCAAAAAACGAGAAGGTATCCACCCGGATACCTCCTCGTTTTTTGGCAACACCGCCACAATCATACCATTAAACAAGGAACGGTATATTTGCATACTCCACTTCGCAAATTCTATTCCTCAACATAAAAGATACTATATTCCTTTTTCCCAATTTCAAGCCCATCTGCGCTGTCTTCTTCGCGGTTTGTCAGCACATATTCCACTGTCTTACCGCCGCCTTCCTGTGTATTCTCAATCCGCTGCATGTACGCAAAGGACGCCTCATAATATGCCTCTCCTGTTCCTCGTTCTGCATCTCTTGTTCTGTCAACGCACAAACGGAAAATGCTGCCATCATAATAAATGGTCTTAACGATAGCATCTCCCTCTATGGTAAAGCGGATCACATCAATCTGTGCCGCTTTTCCGGCATTCACACTTGTCAGGAATTCCTCCCACAATGCCTGCCCGGTCTCTACCGTTCCATGTACTACGACAAATGCGTTGTCCGCTTTGAGAAGTTCTTGAAAGTTATCGGAATACATGCTGTTTACACTATTCTCCAACCCGCCGTCCTCTTCTGCCGACTCTTTGGCAGCCTCTGTCTGTGCACTCTTCGGAGCTTCCTGCATCGCATAATTCTCCGCTTCCGCACCTTCCTCTATCATACTTTCCGCTTTCGTTGACGCAGTCATACCTGCTGCTTCGCTGAACGTTTCCGTATCCAGCTTCCTACCCTCGCTGGGGCTTATTGCAGATTCTGTCGACTGTGCCAAATCCTCACGAATTCCCAGCTTCTGAACCGTGACCACAAGCCCCAGACATACCACCAGACAAGCCGCTGTTGCCAGGGTTTTGCGGAAGACTGCACTTTTCGCCACCTTCAAAATCACACTGCCTGCGACGTTCAGCGTTGTACCATCTGCTGCTTTCACCACGGCATCACTCTTTGTTTTCGTACTCCATATGCCGCGTATACCGGACACCGCTTTCTTACTGTATCGCTCTGCTTCCTCTATATATTCTTCACCAATATTTCCTATTTCCCGGAACAAATCATTGCCTGTCATACAACCACTCCCCTTTCTGCAAGATAAGTCTGAAGCTCCTTCCTGGTCCTGAACAGAACCGTCTTTACTTTGCTCTCCGTTATCTTCATTCGTGCTGCAATATCCTTTACGGAATCTGCATACCAGTATCTTCGCACAAAAATCACTCTGGTCTCCGGCTTTTGTATCTCTAGAA
>JAZNXM010000060.1:0-2511 GCA_045593865.1 Acetatifactor sp.
GAGAGTGCGTGCATTTTGTGTATGGTAGATAATACCGCTAAAATAGATGAAAGAAATTAATCATCTTCCAACAGCTTCGCGGGAGGGATACCCAGAACATCTGCGATTTTGAACAGGGTTTCTAATGATATACCTCTAACAGTTCCGGTACCTTCGATCTGCGACAAAAAGTTAACACTCTTACCGATCTTCTCCGCAAGAACCTCTTGTGTAAATCCTGCCTTTTTGCGATAATATGCGATCTTTAATCCCATTGTAATGTATCTGTCAGAATACTCGGTATGCATAATTCCACCTCCCTATAATATGCTACCAAGTATTTGCTGAAATTATAACTGATCCAAAGTGAAGAAAGATTTACTTTAAGTAAAGAATAATATATAATAAGGAAAGGTTACAGAAAAAACATAGGCCAGTTTAATCTTAAGGGAGGGTTGCAAATCGTGAACATATATACTGTGAGTTTCTTTGGTCATCGGCGAATTTATGACCAGCTGCGATTGGATGGAGAATTGGATGAGCTTATTATCCGTCTTTTGAGAGAGCGTAGCTATGTGGAATTTCTGGTATGCAGAGATGGAGACTTTGTTCAGCTCGTCTCTTCTGCAATCCGCCGATGTCAGCGAGAATATGGAGTTAAGAACAGTTCGCACGTTTGGGTTATGCCATATCCCACTGCCTTCTTTCTAAACAATGAAGAAGCCTGTTATGCGTACTACGATGAGATCGAAATATGCGAGGAATCAAGTGTCAAGCATTTCAAGGCAGCCTTCCAAGTAAGAAACCGGCACATGGTTGACCGATCTGATCTTACGGTTTTTTATGTGGAGACAAACGAAGGCGGTGCATATCAGACAATGCAGTATGCCATACAGCAAGGAAAGGAACACGTAAATCTTTATCACGCCAAGGAGGATAGGCAATGAAAAGAGTCATAGTAATTACAGTTCTGCTTCTGCTACTGTTTACCGGGTGCAGCTCTGACATTCCAGAGCCAGAGGAATGTGCGTTGTGCGACGCATTTCCCAGACACGCCCCATGCCTGGTGGATTTGAACACCGGAGAACTACGCGAACTTGAAATCTACCAACCGCACCATACAAAAGTGGCAGAGCTTTCTGATGAACAGTACGGCGGCTATATGAGTCTCGTGCAATTCGGAGACATTAGTGGGATCCTCCTTGGTGCTGACAGGGTTGAATTGAAAGCACCAGCAAAGGCAACCGGAATGCAGGACAGCCTGTTCTGCAATGACTGTCGTAAAATGCTGAAGGACAATAAGTGTCAGGGCCACATACTGACAGATCTGCGCCATCCAGACACGCCCACTGTGTGGCCAATCAAAGACGGAATTTCATTCTCCGTCCGATGCTACGAAATTGATATTACTGAGTCCGACGATAGCGAAACACTTATCATCGTTATGCGCGGCACGCTCAAGATAGATTAACGGTATCTGATAATTAACATAATGATTGTATTTGCAGCTTAGGAATGATAAAATGTAAAAAAGCATATTTGGAGGTGTTGGCTGTGGGCTGGCCCGTTGGAATCCTTTTAATTGGTTTAGGTGTGCTGCTCTATGTTTTATATGACCGGGGATACCTGCCGGTGAAATCTATGAGCGCGATCCATTTTATCGGCAACATGGGCACTGGTACGAACAAGGCCAGTGCAGCCTTTGGCTCTGCTACTGGACAGATCAGAAGAGTGCTGCGATTCAAAGAGAGTAAGTCCTACGAATTTACGTTCAAAGGTAAGATTAGCAAAGGCACAGTCGAGGCTTGTGTTCTGGAAAGCAACAAGATCCCCGAACTGGTATTGAATGACGAATGTCCTTCTGGAACCATACACGCAGTGAAGGGCCAGAGATACTATCTGGTCATTCGATTCCAGAACGCAGCCGGCGAATACACCCTTTCGTGGAAATGAGGACTCCTATGAATACTTACGAAGATACATTAAAGAATCTGATCGGCGGGATGACAGTTAATCCGGCCGCTCCGGCTGAAACCGTGGAACGGCAAGCAGTATACCTGGACCGTTCGGAAACCACGGACACAAGATGGAAGACCTTAGTAGCCGAGCGCCTGAAGACTGCAAAGACATTTGAGATCCATTGCTGGAATGAAGAAACTGAATGGATTCAATTTGCGTTACAGTACGGCGAATTGAAGCAGACTGATTGGAAGCACGGCAAAGTGATCACAGGTTCTGTTTCGCTTGCATTCACAGAAATGCTGCTTGGCCTCCCTAAACCCACTGATACCGAGATCTATAACAAGATGACTCCGTTTTTTAGTGTGTTCCTGGACAACGACTTTGACAGCAGCCATTACGGAACGGAAGTATACCTGTAAGTTTCCTAAGAAGAGAGGATAAGTATATGGCAAGAAAATCAACAAAGGAAAATAAGAACATCTATCAGCGTATGCGGGAGGGGTTGGATCTGACCCGAGAGGAAGCATCTGACTTGCTGGTCACTATGTCCCCGGAGCGGATTGAGAAGAT
>JAZNXM010000061.1:0-16446 GCA_045593865.1 Acetatifactor sp.
TCACCAGCTTCAGAGAACCGGAAGCAAGATTTATATTGATACGACTAAGACAAGTGCAGGCAAGCGTGTGATTCCGATGACAGACGATGTGTATGAGTGCTTCAGAAGAATTATTGTACGCAGAAAGCCTCCGAAGGTGGAGCCGATGATTGATGGGTATTCCGGATTTCTTTGGTTTGATAAGGATAAGAAACCGATGGTGGCGCTGCATTGGGAGAAGTATTTTCAGCATGCGGTTGAGAAGTATAATCGCATTTATCAGAATCAGCTTCCGAAGATCACACCTCATGTCTGCAGACATACGTACTGTTCTAATATGGCTAAGGCGGGAATGAATCCCAAGGTGCTCCAGTATTTGATGGGGCATTCGGACATTGGTGTCACTCTGAATACCTATACGCATCTTAAGTTGGATGATGCAAAAGAGGAGATGGAGAAGCTTGCTAAGAAGCAGGCGAAAGCCGATGATGAACTTCGTCAGATGGGCAAAAAGAGTGATGGCATCAGAATTCGCAAGTTTGGATAAAAACGGTAGGAAAAAATTGAAAAAGCAGCAGATTGGTGAGTAGGCTGGCATAAAACAAGGCCCTGAAAATGGCTTAAATTCAAGGAAAATGGGAAGTTGAGCTGTTGGAAAGGG
Source organism: Acetatifactor sp. (assembly GCA_045593865.1). Classification (GTDB taxonomy): domain Bacteria; phylum Bacillota; class Clostridia; order Lachnospirales; family Lachnospiraceae; genus Acetatifactor. The sequence goes on from JAZNXM010000061.1 coordinate 641, forward strand.
CATTAAAAATCACGACTTTCTGCCATGGGGGATCGGGAAATGCCGGTCGGCAGAGTGAATAAAAATGCCTTGATTTTGGTTTAGTAATATTAAACCCTTCATTTTTATGCCAATTGAGCTGAAAAATTTATGCCAGAGGGTGCCGGAACCCCTTGATTTTGCTGGGAAAAAGGCATTGGCATAAATGGAAAATTTTATGCCAGTTTATGCCGGAATTTATGCCAAATGAGTGAAAAGTTATGCCAAAACAAGCGAAATTAAGCCGAGATACGGGAAAATGCCAAGAACCCCCGAACCCGCATAAAACCTAGATAAATCAAGGAAAAACCGAGATAAAAGGAGATAAAAAATTCATGATAAAAGTACTTTTCGTTTGCCACGGCAACATCTGCCGTTCCACCATGGCCCAATCTGTTATGACCGACCTAATCAACCAACGCGGTCTTGCCGATCATTTTTACATCAATTCCGCGGCCACCAGCCGCGAAGAAATTGGGAATCCTCCTCATTATGGTACCGTAAACAAACTCCGTCAGGTTGGGATCCCGGTCATTCCCCATCGTGCTGTCCAAATGACACCCCAGGACTATGCCAAGTATGATTATCTGATTGGCATGGATGTGGCTAATATCCGCAATATGACCCGCATCGCAGGTGGGGATCCGGATGGTAAAATTTACAAACTTCTGACCTTTGCGGGTTTCGAGCGTGATGTGGCTGATCCTTGGTATACAGGAGATTTTGATGCCACATATCGGGATGTATTGGCAGGCTGCGGAGGGCTCCTGCAGTATGTGTTGGATCATTATAGGTAAGTCCAATTAATTCTTGATACAAAACATATAAATCATGCAAGTTCTGTAACCGTTCAGCCGGCCAGCTCTTTCGCTGCTTTGCCGCTGCAAATCTCGCTTATGGCAGAGCGCTATATGCCAAAAATCATCCATAAATTGCTTTGTGAGCAAGTGTCCACACAGCAATTTATGGATGATTTTGATTGCATGGCTGAACGGTTAAAAATGTTCTTATAAAAATACAGAAACTGGGTGTTGACGCCATTGCATTTTTATTGCCATTGTGTTATTATTTTAACGAATGCAAAGAGATTTGTGGGTGGCAGGACCGCACAACCACAAATCGTCCCCACTATAAAAATTCTTGCACAAAAGAAAGGAATGGAACAAGGACATGAAGAATGGTTTTGCGGAGATTGTTGCAAAAGTCAAGGAATGTGGAATGAAGAAGATTGCCGTTGCAGCAGCGCAGGATGATGCAGTGCTGGAGGCAGTGCGTGAAGCAAAAGCAAAAGGGATTGCAGATGCAGTCTTGGTAGGTGATGAAGAAAAGATTAGAGAGATTGCAGCGTCCATGGATATGGATCTGTCAGAATATGAGATTATTCATGAGCCGGATATGGCGCAGGCTGCCCTGAAGGCAGTAAAGCTTGCTCACGATGGCAAGGTTGATATGTATATGAAGGGACTTGTAGATACCAAGAGTTTCTTGAAGAGTGTGCTTGACAAGGAGGTTGGCTTAAGAACCGGCAGTGCATTGTCCCATGTGGCAGTGTTCGAGATTCCCGGTTTTGACCGTCTGCTGTTCTTAACGGATGTTGCATTCATGACGTATCCTACTTTGCAGGACAAGGTGGATATTATCAATAATACAGTGCCTGTAGTAAAGGCTTGTGGTGTGGAGTGCCCGAAGATTGCGCCTCTTGCAGCGGTAGAAGTAGTTAACCCTAAGATGCCTTGTACAGTGGAAGCGGCAGAGCTTACCAGGATGAACGAGGAAGGTCAGATTACCGGATGTATTGTAGATGGTCCTTTATCATTAGACCTTGCAATTGATCCTGTGGCGGCAATTCATAAAGGTGCTACCGATCGTAAGATTCAGGGTAATGCGGATGTGCTGTTGTTCCCGGATATTCATGCAGGAAATACGGTATATAAGACGATTACTCACATGATCGATATGAAGAATGGCGGTATTTTGACCGGAACAAAGGTGCCGGTAATCCTGACCAGCCGCTCAGATACCTTTGAAACGAAGGTGAATTCTATCGCTTTGGCAGCAGTTGTAGCAGAAGAACTGAAGAAGAATCCGTAGTACACGGCAGCGAAACAGAAAGAAGAAGCCGTAGTACACGGCAGGAGCTGGAGGCGTTTCGGCCCACAGTTGTGTAAAACAATAAATGTAATATGAAAATGGAGGGCAATACCATGGCAATCAAAAGTTTGATCATCAATCCCGGTTCTACATCTACCAAGATTGGTGTATTCGAAGATGAAACCTTGTTATTTGAAGAAACATTAAGACATTCCACCGAAGAGATTTCTCAGTATGCAAGCATTGTAGAGCAGAAGGATTTTCGCAAGGAGATCATTACCAATCTGCTGGCATCCAAGGATTTTGATGTGAAATCTCTGGATGTGATTGTAGGACGCGGTGGTATGTTGAAGCCGATTCCCGGTGGTACATATACAGTTACAGATGAACTTTTGGCAGATTTAAAGGTAGGTGTACAGGGACAGCACGCTTCCAACCTGGGTGGTATCATTGCAAGAGAGATGGGTGATGAGATAGGTGTTCCTTCTTATATCGTAGACCCTGTAGTGGTGGATGAGCTCATGCCTATCGCAAGGTATTCAGGTGTTCCGGAGCTTCCCAGAGTAAGTATCTTCCATGCACTGAATCAGAAGGCTGTTGCAAAGAGATATGCAAAGGAGCAGGGAGTTCCTTACGAATCGCTGAATCTGGTGGTGGTACATATGGGCGGCGGTGTATCCGTGGGTGCTCATGAAAAAGGACGTATTATCGACGTATTTAATGCGCTGGACGGTGATGGAGCATTTTCTCCCGAGCGTGCAGGCGGTGTTCCCAGCGGTGCGCTGATCAGGATGTGTTTCTCCGGAAAATATACGGAGAAGGAAGTATACAGCAAGATCGTTGGTAAGGGCGGCTTTAATGCATACCTTGGCACCAACGATATGCGTCAGGTAACCAAGATGGCAAACGAGGGAAATGCAGAAGCAGCAGAAGCAAAGCAGGCATTCCTGCTTCAGGTCGCTAAAGATATCGGTTCCATGGCATGTGTGCTGAACGGCAAGGTGGATCAAATTATTGTGACCGGTGGTATCGCTTACGGCGCAGAGGTAGTAGCTGCTTTGAAGGAAAGAGCTGAGTGGATCGCACCTTTCACAGTATATCCCGGCGAAGATGAACTGCTGGCTCTGGCACAGGGTGCACTGCGCGTCATGAATGGGGAAGAAGAGACGAAGGTATACTAAGAATCGGTAAAAATACCCAAAAAGGGCAGCGGATTCCCAATTCTTAATCATACAAAGATGTACAAATGGTTCCTTTGGTAATATAAGAGTGTGATGGTCATAGGGACAGCGGAGGTCATTAAGGCATCATAACATAAAATAATGTAAAAAGAAGAGATGCAGCATGATAATGTAACTTCATATCATGCTGCACTTTGCATCAGTAAATAATTTTTATATGCTTTTTACCTTACTTCGCATCCTCGATCTTTTTCTCTAACGGTGTCTCCAGACAAGCCGGGTTACGCATGAATTTGCGCAGCTGGCGCAGGGAAAGTGCAAAGTAGAGTCCGTCGCAGAAACGTTCATCGGATACCAGACCGAATCCCATATGCTTTTCTTTCATGATTTCATTACCCTGAATAACAGGGATTTTCTTTTCTTTTCCCATGGCAATGAAGAGACTGGTAGTACCAAATTCGTATACATGATGATACACATGGTTGATGCCCAGGGACTTCAGATTGGTAAGGAAAAACGAAGTGTGGAAGGGGCTTAAATCTATAATAAATTTAGGCAGTAGATTATGACGGTCCATCCACATTAGGGTATTCACTACAAAACTTATAAGAGGGCCGGGAATACAGGTCAACACTCTGGCTAATTTATCGGTACCATTTTCTCCAACTCTCTTGGTGGTTTCCTTTTCCACCGCGTTATTGATGATCTCAGCGATCTCCAGAATCGTTTCCGTTCCTTCAAAGCAAAGCTTGATGGTGGTGCCGATACTGCCATCATGCAGAGTAGGATGCACCACAAAGCTGACCCAGATCTTAGGGCGGGTATATATTTTGCCACGCATGACAAAGCGGTTTAATTGGGGACGCAGAGCAATCAGGCGGACAACAGCTGCAATCAAAATATGCATGTATCCCAGCTTAATGCCCTGAGCCTCCTTTTCCTTTATATACGCATCCATTGCTGCGCAGGAAAAGGTATCTTCATACATATTCATGGAATCGGTTCTGGTCTTCATGATATATGGCATGATCATCTGCAGAGGTTCCACGCTTTTTACAACTCGTCCATCCGGTCTTTTTCCAAACATAATAGTTCTCCATTCCAGTGCGGATATCATACCGCCCAATATTATAAAATCATTATAAATAATTTAGAATTATTTAATATTCGGGTATATTATACAATAATTGACAAAAAAGGACAAGTGAATATATTTTGAACAAAAAAAGCCGTGATATCAATCCTTGGATCAACCAATTGATATCACGGTTCTTGTGTTTACGCTTAAATTTCTTTATTGGTAATACGCATTTGCTTAAAAGCATTTCTGCAGACTAATTCAGCGGGAACTCAAAATATCTCTTTGCATTATTGTAGGAGATATCGGTAATGATCTCTTCCAGAATTTCCATGTCTGCAGGGAATTCACCATTCTCGACCCAGCCGCCTACCAGATTGCAGAGAATGCGACGGAAGTATTCATGTCTGGTGTAAGACAGGAAACTGCGGGAGTCGGTCAGCATGCCTACAAATCCGGACAGATTGCCCAGGTTGGCAAGGGAGATCATCTGCTCCTGCATACCGGTTTTGTGATCGTTGAACCACCATGCAGAACCCTGCTGAATCTTTGCTACTGCAGTCGAGTTCTGGAAACAGCCCAGGATGGTTCCGATTGCCTGGTTGTCGTTAGGATTCAGGCTGTAGATAACTGTCTTGGGAAGCTCATCCGTAATATTCAGGGCATTCAGGAAGTCTGCCATCTGAGAAGAAGGAGCATAGTTGTTGATACAGTCATAACCGGTATCGGGACCCAGTTTTTCATACATTAAAGTATTGTTATCACGCTTGCATCCGTAGTGAAGCTGCATAGCCCAGCCTATTTTGTTATATTCTTTTCCGACAAAGAGCATAAATGCAGTTTTGAATTTCAGCTCCTCATCCTTGGAGAGAATCATTCGGTTCTGTCTCTTTAAGAAGATTTCTTCAATTTCATCTTCGCTTGCAGGCGCATACATTACATACTCAAGGGCGTGGTCAGAAACGCGGCATCCCATGGAATCAAAGAACTCCATGCGATTCTTCAATGCCTTTTTCAGGTCTGCAAAGGTAAGGATCTCGGTCATGCCTGCAGCAGCAGCCAGCTTATCCAGATAGTCCAGATAATCAGGCTTTTCAATATTCATAGCCTTGTCAGGTCTCCATGCAGGAAGCACTTTAACATCAAAGGTTTCGTCTTCGGCAATTTTCTTGTGCCATTTAAGAGAATCAACAGGATCATCGGTGGTACAGATCAGAGTTACATTGCTTTGTTTGATCAGATTACGCACACTCATGGAAGCTTCCTGCAGCTTTGCGTTGCAGAGATTCCATACTTCATCAGTGGTCTTCTTGCTCAATACGCCGTTGTAGCCGAAGTATCTTTGTAATTCAAGGTGGCTCCAGTGGAACAGAGGGTTGCCGACGGCTTTGCCTAAACATTCCGCCCATTTGCAGAATTTTTCGTAGTCGGAAGCGTCACCGGTAATGTACTTTTCATTCACACCGCAGGAACGCATAAAGCGCCATTTGTAGTGATCGCCGCCCAGCCATACCTGAGTAATATTCTCAAATTTTCTGTCCTCAGCGATTTCCTTTGGATTAATGTGGCAGTGGTAATCAAGAATAGGGGTCTTTTCTGCGAATTCATGATAGAGTGTCTTCGCAGTTTCGGTTTCAAGGAGAAAATCCTTGTCCATAAATGCTTTCATTATTCTTCCTCCATAAATATGTTTATTTGCATTGTAAGGTTTTTATGTGTATCTTTTGTGAATAAGCTCCGAAACGGATTTTCGGGTGGCTTTTCCAAAACGGATTTCGGATGCTGCTTTTTCAGTATCTTAGATGTTTTGCTCTCAGCGTGTAGTTCCCCGCCTAATCAGCTTACCGGAAAATTCGGTTCGCTTGGGCATCTCATTACCATTTAAAGTCCCCATAAGTGTATTGATCAGGTGCTGGCAAAGGGTCTCCAGCTTGTTGTCAATGGAAGTAAGAGGCGGTTCACAGCAGTTGACCAGCATGGAATTATTATATCCTATGATGGAAAGGTCTGCGGGAATGCGAAGACCGGCGTCTTTTGCATATTTCACTGCACCCAGAGCAAGGGTGTCGTCTGCCGCTACCAGTCCGTGGAAGGTAATGCCCCTTTCTGCTGCTTTACGCAGATGCTCTGCCATGGCAGGAATGTCCTCGTGATAACCCGGAAAATATTGGATCATATCCTTCTGAGGGGTCATTCCCTTGTCTGTCAGAGCCTTTTTGTATCCGGATATCTTGCGTTTGCCGCTGTAAGAATCCGAACAGTAAAAATACAGGATATCGGTAATGCCCGAATGGAGCAGTGCAGTGGCTGCATCATACATGGAAGTGACGTCGTCCGCAAGAACACTGTACACATTGGGGGCATCCAATGCGGCATTCAGCAGCATGACAGGTAACTGGGCTGCTGCGTCCAAAATATAACGGTTTTCGGAAGGCTCCTCACCGATGTAAGTGGAGCCTACCAGAATGATGGCATCAACTTTTTTGGAGATCAGCAGATTCATACATTTCTTTTTATCCTCCAGCTCATAACCGCTGCAGCAGAGTATGCTGTCATATTCATTGGCTCTAAGCAGCCTCTCCAAATGATAGACCGCCTTTGCAATATACAGATCTGAGGAATCAGAACATAGAATACCGATTGTCTTCATGGTATTCAGTCCCAGTCCCCGGGCAAATGCATTAGGGGTGTATTCATATTGTTTCATTACATCCAGCACTTTTTGCTTGGTCTTTTCGCTGACACGACTGCTTCCGTTAAGCACACGGGAAACAGTGGCAATGGATACACCGGCCTTCTCTGAAATATCATAGATTGTCATATGCAAGCCCTCTGACGGATAATGAATGGAATTTGAAAAAGCAGATTCTGTACATGCCTGTGTCAGGAAATACAGAATTACAAACTTCTACAAATGAATTATATCGAACTACAATCATATTTTCAAGATGTATTTTGGGCATATTGACGGAACGGGAGAAATGTAGTAAAATTTATATGTAAGCGCTTACATTTTGAAAAATGCGCGTACATAATGCGAATAAGGACAGAAAATCAGGGTGCGCTGAGAGACAGCAGAATGGAGGAGTCATGCAGGTTATAAATAAGAGTCTGACCGGCAAAAAAGAAAGACCGGTAAAGGTAGTACAGTTCGGAGAAGGTAATTTTCTCCGTGGTTTTGTGGATTATATGATTGATATTGCCAATGAACAGGGCAGGTTTGATGGTGACATCGTATTGATCAAGCCCATCGAGTTTGGTAACCTTAAGATGTTCCATGAGCAGGAGTGTCAATACACGGTTTCTTTAAGAGGAAATGTGGACGGCGAGGCTAAAGTGATCAACAGACAGATTACCAGTGTTGCAGATGCAGTGGATTCTATTACAGAATATGAAAAGTATATGGATCTTGCTAAGATCGATACTCTGCGCTTTGTTGTTTCCAATACAACAGAAGCAGGTATTGTTTATGATGAAAGCGACAGATTTGAATATAACCCTCCGAAGACTTTTCCCGGAAAGCTTACCAAATTCCTGTATCATAGATTTGAGACCTTTCACGGTGATAAGAGCAAGGGTCTGGTAATGCTTCCGGTAGAGCTCATCGATGACAATGGTATTATGCTGAAAAAATGCGTCATGCAGCTCATTGATCTGTGGGGACTGGGTGAGGCATTTAAGTCATGGGTAAATGAGGCATGTGTATTTACCTCCACTCTGGTGGACCGTATCATTACCGGTTATCCTAAGGCTACGGAAGCAAAAGAGTGGGAGAAATTAGGCTATGAGGATCGTCTGATGGTGACCGGTGAGCCCTTTGCCCTCTGGGTTATTGAATCCGAGAAAGATATCAGCCAAGAGTTGCCCCTTCCTCAGGCAGGATGTCCGGTTATCTTTACAGACAATCAAAAGCCTTATAAGCAGAGAAAGGTTCGTATCTTAAATGGTGCTCACACATCCTTTGTACTGGCTGCATATCTGGCAGGCAAGGATATTGTGAGAGATTCCATGCAGGATGATACTATCAGAAGCTTTATGTTAAAGACAATTTATGAGGAAGTAATTCCTACTTTAAGCCTGCCGGAGGAGGAGCTGAAGGCTTTTGCAGGAGAAGTGGTAAACCGTTTTAACAATCCCTATGTTGACCACGCCCTGCTTGCAATTTCCTTAAACTCTGTTTCCAAGTGGAGGGCAAGATGTATGCCTAGCTTCTTAGGTTATATTGAAAAGACAGGCAAATTGCCGGTAAATTTAACCTTTTCTCTGGCTGCTTTGATGGCATTCTACACCGGTACCGAGATCAGAGGCAAGGCATTGATCGGTCACAGAGAGGGGCAGGAGTACAATATCATGGATGATATGCCGGTGCTGGAGTTCTTCCGTGATCATTGTGAAAAGGAAACAAAAGAATTTGTGACTGCATTCCTTGGTTCCAAGGATTTCTTCGGCCAGAATCTGAATGAAGTACCCGGTTTGACAGACGCGGTTGCCGGATATCTGGATGATATGAAAACAAATGGTATGAGGGCAGCATTATGCAGGATTTCATAAAAATTCATGAGAATGACAATGTAGTAGTAGCACTTCAGACCCTTCCTCAGGGGACGGAGGTTTTCCTGGAGAATGGAAGAAGTGTAAAGACCAATGCAGAGGTGCCGGCAGGACACAAGCTGGCAATACAGGATATTGCAGCCGGTGCTGAGGTAATCAAGTATGGTTACCGTATCGGCAATGCGAAAGAGGAGATCAAAGCCGGCGACTGGATTCACACCCACAATGTAAAGACTGCATTGGGGGATTTGCTGGAATATACATACGAACCGATTACAATCGGCAAGACGGGGAATCAGGAGTCATCAGACAAACCGTCCGCAAGTATGAGGAAAGAAGATGCAGCCGTTGGTACAGAGGAAATTCCTACATTTCTGGGGTTCAACAGACCGGACGGCAAGGTAGGTGTCCGCAATGAGATCTGGGTTATCCCCACAGTAGGCTGCGTCAATAATGTGGCAACTGCCATTGCAAAACAGGCCAATGCTTATGTAAAAGGCAGTGTGGAGGAGGTTATCGCCTTTCCCCATCCTTATGGGTGCTCCCAGATGGGAGACGATCAGGAGAATACCCGACGGATACTGGCAGACCTGATAGGACACCCAAATGCCGGCGGTGTACTGGTGCTGGGACTAGGCTGTGAAAACAGCAACATCGATGTGTTGAAGTCATATATTGGTGATTATGATGAAAATAGAGTAAAGTTCCTGGTATCCCAGGAGTGCGAGGATGAGATCGGGGAGTCCATTGAAATCATAAAAGGCCTGATCGATTATGCGGCAGGCTTTGAGAGAGAGCCCATCAGCGTAAGTAAGCTGGTAATCGGCATGAAGTGCGGCGGCAGCGATGGTCTGTCCGGTATTACTGCCAACCCATTGGTAGGACGCTTTTCCGATATGCTGATTGCTAAGGGCGGCACGACCATCCTTACAGAGGTGCCGGAGATGTTCGGTGCGGAGACCATCCTCATGAATCGGTGTGAGAATGAAGAATTGTTCCATAAGACAGTGGATCTGATCAATGATTTCAAGAACTATTTCAAGAGACACGATCAGACTATTTACGAGAATCCCTCACCGGGAAATAAAAAGGGTGGTATTTCCACTCTGGAGGATAAATCCCTGGGATGTACACAGAAGGCAGGAAGTGCACTGGTTAAAGGAGTGTTGGCCTACGGCGAGACTGTAAAGACTCAGGGTCTGAATCTGCTCAGTGCGCCGGGCAATGATCTGGTGGCATCCACTGCCCTTGCAGCAGCCGGTGCCCATATCATACTGTTTACTACCGGAAGAGGAACTCCTTTTGCATCACCGGTTCCCACCATGAAGATATCTACCAACTCCGGACTGGCAAATAAAAAAGCTAACTGGATCGACTTTAACGCAGGCGTACTGGTGGAGGATGGCACAACCATGGCACAGGAAGCCCGGAATCTGTTTGATTATGTAGTAGAAGTAGCCTCCGGCAAAAAGGTATGCAGTGAAGAGGCAGGCTTCCATGATATGGCAATCTTTAAGCAGGGAGTTACGCTGTAGAGGGGGCTCGTATCCTTTGTGCTGCAAAATAGAACCAAAAACGAAGACGACCTTGTAGGGTTAAAAAGCCCTCTTGGTTGTCTTTTTTGTAAAATCAGAATAGTTATGGCATTATTGAAGAAAATGTGGTAATGTATAAAGAGATACAATACTGAGAAAGTGGGAGAGAGAAGTGACAGCGGATAAAATCGTGATAGGCGCAGGGCTTTATGGTCTTTATGCGGCACTGTATTGTGCCCGGCTGGGGCAGCAGGTAATTGTGCTTGAGCAGGAAGAGAGACCTTTTGCCAGAGCTACTTATATTAATCAGGCCAGGGTGCATATGGGATATCATTATCCCAGATCTATTTCAACGGCATTAAAGTCTGCCGGATATTTTGAGCGTTTTGTATCGGATTATGGCTTTTGTATTCATGACCGGTTCGATCAGGTCTATGCCACATCAGCTGCTTTTTCATGGACGGATGCTGTAGAGTTTCAAAAGTTTTGTAAGGATGCAGGGATTCCCTGCAGCGAGCTGCCGGTGGAGAGATATTTTAAGCCGGATACCTGCGATGGAGTATTTCTTACAAAAGAGTATACCTATGATGCCATGATTCTGCGGGATTATTTTGTGGGGGAGCTGGAAAAGTTTGGGAATGTAAAAATTGTGTATGGTACAAAGCTGGAGTCGATAGAGCCGGAAGGGGTAAATTACAGAGTAATTTGCGAGGCGGCGGAGTATAAGGCACCATTTGTCCTGAATGCAACCTACGCGGCAGTGAATCATGTGCTGAGTCATTTAAAAGGAGTGGAAGCAGAGAATTTTGCACTGAAATATGAGTTGTGTGAGATCATTCTCTGTGAGGTGGAGGATTCCTTGAAGGATGTGGGCTTGACGGTTATGGATGGTCCCTTCTTTTCGCTGATGCCATTTGGCAAGACGGGGCTCCATTCACTTACTTCCGTAACCTTTACTCCCCATGCTACAGACTATCATTCCGTACCGGAATTCCCCTGCACGAAGAAAGCGGATGGGCAATGCAGGCTGGGGATGCTGGGAAATTGTAACGATTGTAAATACAAGCCGGAAAGTGCCTGGGAATACATGGCGGCACTGGCACGTAAATATATAAAGGATGAGCATGTGTTCCGATACAGGGAGTCCCTTTTTTCCATGAAGCCTATTTTGAAGGCATCGGAAATCGACGACTCAAGGCCAACAGTGATCAAGGTGGCTTCACAGGGACCTACATTTGTCAGTGTACTTTCGGGGAAGATTAATACCGTATACGATTTGGATGAATTTTTGAGATAGGGGAGAAGAACAGTGAGTGTAAAGCAAAAGAATTTTATATCCTGTGTGGTATATCTGCACAATGAGGGAGAGGGTCTGGTTTCCTTTCTGGATACCCTGAGAGGCACGATGGAGCAGCATTTTGAAAAGTATGAGCTTATCTGTGTGGATGATGCTTCGGAGGATAATACGGTGCAGAATCTGCAGGAATATGTGGCGGCAGCGGAAAGTAAAAAGCCCATCAGTCTGGTGCTTATGAGCTATTATCAGGGTACGGAAGCTTCCATGAATGCGGGAAGGGATCTGGCGGTAGGTGATTTTATCTATGAGTTTGACCATGCTTTTGTGGATTATGATCCGGCACTGATCATGCAAATTTATAATAAGTCCCTGGAGGGATATGATATTGTGGCGGCAGCACCCAAAAATTATATCTCACTTTCCTCCAGGATGTTTTATTCTGTATATAATTGGGGCAATAAAACTTCCAACAAGCTGCAGCAGGAGAGATTTCGTCTGATCTCCAGACGTGCAGTGAACCGGTTGGGACAGTTAAATACCTATGTACCTTATCGTAAGGCTATGTATGTGAACTGCGGACTGAAGATGGAGACCATTTTGTACGATAATGTGCAGATTGACCGTAGAGACCGGAATGAACAGGAGAAGGAAAGCCGCAGCAAGCTGGCATTTGATTCCTTTATCATTTTTACGGATGTGCTGGAAAAGATATCCCTGGGATTGTGTGCGTTCTTTCTGGTGGTAATGATCGTTATGGCAGCAGTGGTGGTCTATTCCCTGTTCAGTGAAGTCAGACCGGTGGAAGGCTGGATGTCCACCTTTGGTTTGATGGCATTTGGCTTCTTTGGATTGTTCCTGTTGATGACGCTGCTTCTGAAATATATGTCAGTGATCCTGAATCTGACCTTCAAAAAGCAGCGATACGTAATATCAGGTATTGAGAAGCTGAACAAAGCGTAATGTGGAATGGTAAGTTTTGGAAGGATATATTCATGCAGTTTCCGGGGCAGACCGGCGAAGTGCAGCAAACGGTAAGTTTGAAGGATTCATTCAAACGTTTTATTAGGGCAATTTTGCGGGTAAGCTTGCAAAAGGCAGGAAAGAGGAAAGGCAGCTATGTATATTAATATAATTTTCCCGGTATTGAATGAGAGGCTGAGGCTGGAAAAGGGAATTCGCAGTACCGTTGCGTATCTGGAGCAGATACAGTTTGAGGATTATCATATTACGATCGTGGATAATGGTTCTGAGGATGAAACACCTCAGATAGCGCAGAAGCTTTGTCAGGAATATTCCACAGTCACATATGAGAGAATCCATGTGCGTGGAGTGGGAGCTGCATTTCGCAGAGGTGTGGAGCTGAATGAAGGGGAGATCGTGGGCTATATGGATATTGATTTATCCACCAATATCAAGCATCTGGGTGAGGCTATAGAGCTTTTCAAACAGGATGCTCAGATACAGTATATTAACGGAAGCCGGTTTGCCCAGGAATCGGATACCAAGGGGAGAAAGTGGTACCGTAAGATTACCTCACAGGGGTTGCTCATACTGCTGAAGTTGTTTTTGGGTATGAAATGTACGGATGCTATCTGTGGCTTTACCTTTATGAGAAAAGCGGTAGCCCAGGAGTTGGTTGCGGCTTCCAGCGATGACAACGGGTGGTTTTACATGATAGAGGTACTGCTCCGGGCAGAGAAGCGCGGTATTAAGGTGCTGGATTACCCTGTAGAGTGGCAGGAGGATTACAATACTACGGTAAAAATTTTCAAGACAATCTGTAATTATCTGAAGCAGATCAGCAGATTGTTTGTGGAATTCAATATTAAGAAGCATATTTAAGGATTAGTTAAGCTTAAAAAGTAATTGCGAAACTCTCTGAAATATTGTTTGGTTGCAAAATATTGCGAAAACGTTTCAAGAACGCATCTTAAGCTTAGTTGAGGAAAGGATATGGATATACAATGGCGATAAATATTAACCGAATTGACCTGCGCCGGGATTTTCAGGTGCACAAAGAAGAATATCTGAAAGCAATTGAAGCGGTATGCAATGAAACTGCTTTTTCCGGCGGAAGATTTGCAGATAAATTTGATCGGGAGTTTGCTGCTTTTGTAGGAACGAAATATGCAGCAGGATTGAATAACGGAACATCTGCCCTGCATCTGGCTATGCTGGCTTTGGGTGTAGGCCCGGGAGATGAGGTGATCGTTCCGGCCAATACTTATATTGCAACCGCCTGGGGTGTTTCTTATACGGGAGCCACACCGGTGTTTGCGGATTGTACGGCAGATACATGGGAGATTGACCCGGTATCGGTTGAAAGCAAAATTACAAAGAATACAAAGGGCATTATAGGTGTGCATCTGTACGGACAGCCCTTTGAATATAATCAGATCCGTCGGATCGCAGATAAATACGGTCTGTTCGTAGTGGAGGACTGTGCCCAGTCCCACAATGCGCTTTATGAAGGCAGGCAGGTGGGGAGTCTGGGAGAATTGGGCTGCTTCAGCTTTTATCCCGGCAAGAATCTGTACGCTTTTGGGGAAGGCGGCAGTGTGACCACGGATAATGAGGAATATTTCAAACATATGACGCGCCTGAAGAATCAGGGCTGTGATGTAAGATATTATCATGAGGAAGTCGGTTACAATATGCGTCTTGAGGGTGTGCAGGGAGCAGTGCTCAGTGTCAGCCTGCGGTATCTGGAGGAGTGGACCCAGAAACGAATTGCCATTGGCGAGAAATATATCAGGGACATCAAGAATCCGTTGATCACCATGCAGGCACATCCGGACAATACCAGGCCGGTCTATCATTTGTTTGTGATAACGGTACCGGATCATGAGGATTTTATCCGGTATATGGAAGCACAGGGAATTGAGTGTAATATGCATTATCCGATACCCTGTCATTTGCAAAAAGCATACGCTCATCTGGGATACAAGGAAGGGGATTGCCCAAATGCGGAATATCTGGCATCACACTGTGTGACGCTGCCGCTGTTTCCGGAAATGAGAATGGATGAGGTAAAGCGGGTTATCGAGGCTTGTAATCAATACCGGGGATAGGGGAATTGCATGAAACGGATTTTGAATTGGGACAAGGTTGTTCCGCTGTTGCTTCTGGGATTGGGAATCCTATTACGGTTTGCCTATCTGGGCAGTGTGCCCGGAGGTATGCATCAGGACGAGACCTTTGTAGCCTGGAATGCGTATGCGTTGTGGCAGGATGGTATGGATTCCGCAGGCAATATTTTTCCGGTATACCTGGCTGATTGGGGAGATGGACACAGTGCATTGTACAGCTGGTTGTTAATCCCCCTTTATGGATTGGTGGGAAAGGAAAATATTACTTCTTTTATTACCAGATTACCTCAGGCGATAGCAGGTACTTTTACTTTATGGGTAGTATATTTGCTGTTAAAGCGAATGTTTGGTCCAAAGTGTGGGCGCTGGGGATTATTCCTGCTGGTGATCTGCCCTTGGCATGTTATGATGTGCAGATGGGGACTGGATGCAAATCTGGCGCCGGCTTTTTTGATGTTCGGTCTTTATTTCTTTGTATGTGGATTGGATCATCCTAAAATGTTGATTCTCTCGGCGCTTTTTTATGGAGTCGGATTGTATAGTTATGCAGTGATATGGCCCATTGTGCCCTTAATGCTTCTGCTGCAGATCGGTTACGGGATGTATTGTAAGAAATTATTATTTGACAGGTGGAGCGTGCTTTCCACGGTACTGTTAGGTTTACTGGCGTTGCCGTTAATTTTGTTCGTGGCAGTGAATTCCTTTGGGGGCGGAAGTCAGATAGAGCTTCCTTTCATGACCATACCGGTCATGAGCGGTTATCGGGCAGAGGAACTGGCAATTTCACTTTCGGGAATGTGGAGTAATATTCGCAGAGTGATAACGCTTTTGTGGAGACAGAACATAGGTGCACCACATGATATATTACTGCCCCACGGACTATTTTACGATATTGGAAGAGTGTTTATTATTGCAGGATTTTTAGCTCTTGTGACAACCATGGTAAAGAAGCTGATCCGCCGGGAA
>JAZNXM010000062.1:0-2538 GCA_045593865.1 Acetatifactor sp.
AAACATATCACAAACTGTGTTATTTTAAATATAATATATTGCTTTTTATTGTTTAAACTATCACATTTTGTGACTATTACATTTATTTCAAAAAATTATCAAGTCCAAAATAAGCCCATGGAATTTTACCTCCGAATAAAAACGAAAGGATCACAATCATGAAAATCATACACGCAGAATACAATCCGCAAACCAACAGCATTGATATCAACCATTATAACCGATACATTCTCAGAATCGATTGTAACAAGGCTGAAGAAGGAATATCCACCACACCCAATTCCCAACATGCCCTTGATGCACTGGCACTCGACTATCCGCTAGAATACGCAAGGTTAGCACTGGACAACGAGATTCAGGCATGGGTAAATGCTGAAGATAGTATGGATGTATTCTAATAATCGAGCAGCAAGGCAGGAACTCATACTCCTGCCTTGTCTTATGATCAAAGAATAGATTCAATGAATAAAGATTATGTCATTTACAGTCGCTATCCCAACTTATATCTTCGGTCTTTATTCTTACCAATCACAATGATCTTCCCTTCTGATATAAGTGGCTTCAAAATCTCCTTTGTTCGGGTTTCTTTTACACCTAGCAAATCACAAAAATCCTGCAAACGATACTCTTTACCAGCTTCCATATGATTTAAAATCACATCTTGCTGTTTACTTATTTTCAAACCATTTTTATCGTCGGTTTTTTCACCGTCCTTCTCTTTATTTCTCCAAACACCATCTGCACCAACTTGTCCGTACTGACCATACCGCAATATTGACATATACTGCTCACATCCTGCTGCACTGACAGAGATACCGCCATTTCCTGCATCTATAATCGGAAGCGGTGTATTTATGAGGGGGCTCTGCCGGCTTTACTTCCTTAACAAAATCGGGTGACTGCCCTTGGCAGATACCCTCAAATTATACTTATTTTAAAATCTTAATGCTTCCCAAAACCGGCAGCGGTTTCATCTCACCCTTGCATGCATTGATAATACCGATTACCGCCAACACTGTAAAAATGAGTCCCACAAAACTAAGAATACTTGTTATAAAATACAATCTCCAGGAAATAGCAAGGATGATCGAACTTAAAATACCATATGCAATACTGTAAGCCACACATGCAATAAAAAGCACCAATCCCTGATTACTATGATAACGAGCAAACTTGGATCCTTTGGCTGCCAATATCGGGATCAATACCAGAGGACCAAAATATGCCAGAATTGCCATTACTTTATTATCTTGGGCATCCTTGATATCCGCCTGGCCAGGAGTGCCGGGAACCACCGGTGCTGTATATACCGGTGCTGTGCCTGCATCACTCTGTGCTGTATTCTGTGTTGAAACAGCAGTTGATGTTCCACATCCGGGACAGAATTTTACTCCATCTTCAATTTTTGTACCACATTTTCCACAAAATGCCATGTCGTATACCTCCTACTATGTTTTTTGTTTTGTTCCTTATGCGTTTATCCTTCATAAACCTTATCATCAGACTGTAACCTCAACTATCAGCATTTCAATCTGCACCAAAAGTATTGTCGATATAAGTCTGATAAGCTTCCTGTGAAGTATTCCCAGCAAACATATAATGATTCCAGTCTGCTTCACCGATCTTGATCCGGATCTTGCCATCCTGCTCAAGACCGGAATAATCGATCACTACCGATATGGTTGTTTCCTCCACAGCATCCCTAAGCTCCGTTGCTTCCTGTGCTGCATAGTATACCAAAGCAGTCAGCTCCTGTTCTCCGCTGGCCTGTAGTTCTGTCACCATACCCTCTCCGCTGTCTGCTTCCGTATCCCAGATACCATATCGAAAAACAGCGGTATGGCTGTCCATCATATCAGGCACTGCATATCGTCCTTCAGCGGCATTCCAGTATCCGACCACCTTGCTCCAGCATTCATACAACTGCATCATATCCATGGTGACCGCTGTATGTGTCTCCGCTTCGCCGTCTGTCATTTCGGTGGATTGAGAAGACTGGTCGGCTTCCGGTTCTCCTGTATCTTCAGTCTGCTCTGTTGCTGAATCTACAGTCTCCATTTCCTGTTCCGGCACACGCTCCTGATTCTCTTCCATTGCTTTGGAAATTGCCTTACTCAAAATGTCTACCAGTGCATCCTCTGCACTGCAGGCTGTCAGGCTCATACTCAATATGAAAATGCACATCAATTCAACCAGTTTTCTCACTATGCTTCCACCACCTATCTTAATTCTGCAATAAGCCCCTTTATTCTTCCATCACTTCTGCTTCAGGGGCATTTTTCTTCACACTGTCAATCCCGTTTTCACAGCCGGCCATACTGGTATATCCTTCACTAACTGCGATGATTTCACCATTGGTTGCTTTCAGGCGGAAACGGTATTCTCCTGCTTTGTCAAGATACATTTCAAATTTAGGATGTTTCTCCACTTCATAACCTTCTACGGTCTGATTCTCAACGGCTGCAATCGGTGCATTCTTCTTTACACTTTCAATGCCCTTTTTGCAGGCTTGTTCTGAGGAATACACCTCAGAGGTTG
>JAZNXM010000063.1:0-8472 GCA_045593865.1 Acetatifactor sp.
CCTGCAGGACGCATATTGACCTCCAGACCAACGATATCACCTTTTTTACCAAGGCCGGCTTGATCTTCTGTCAAAACAAAGTATTCCAAATGCACAAAGCGAGCCTTCACGCCAAAAGCCTTTACCGTACGGCGCCCCACATCCTTAACTTCCTCCGGTAATTCTTTTACAATATAATAAATGGAATTGTCACTATTATTAACGACATCCATCAGGCAACTGGGAGTAACATTTCCAGATTCAAAGACAGGTTCTCCGTCTGCATCAATGATAGCATCATAGGTACGGACATATCCATGTACCATTTCTTCCATAATATATTGGACCGAATCCTTGGTAGCAAAGAAATACTTTAATTCCTCCTCGTTATTGAGACGATAAGTACTACTGGCACCAACACCATTATCCGGTTTGACAACGACAGGATACCCTACCTGTGCAGCAAAAGCAGCACTGGATTCATAATCATTAACCAAATGATATCGGGCAGTGGGAATCCCTGCAGAGGCATAGAAGGCCTTCATGGCAGATTTATGCTTCACCTTTTCAATATCGTCATTCATAAAGCCAGTGGTAATATGGAATTCCGTACGAAGTTTGGCATCCCGTTCCAACCAATACTCATTATTAGACTCCAGGTAATCAATCTTACCATAGGTAAATGTGAAGAATGCTACCGCTCGGAAAACTTCATCGTAGTTTTCAAGATTTGAAACCCGGTAGTATTCATTCAGAGAATTCTTAAGTTCCGGCTTCAGATCATCATAAGGACAATCGCCTATGCCCAGTACGCGCAAGCCGTTATTCTTTAACTCTGCACAGAATTTCCAGTAGCTTGCAGGAAAATTGGGAGAAATAAAAATAAAGTTTTTCATTGTTTGCACCTTCTTAATACAAAAATCTCGGAACATAATGTTCAACCATTCGATACCACCAGCACCAATCATGGGAGACATCATGGCCCCAAAAATCAACTTGGGCATGAATTCCCTTTTCCTGCAGTATCTGGCATAGCTTGCCAGTGCTGTCCTTCAAAACATCCTCCCAAGCACCCTGACCCACAACAATAACGATCTTCCGTTCATTATACATGTTGATATAAGGGTGATCCCAAGGCATATTGGGAAGGTATTGAATCGGACAATTATTGTAGATCAAATCATCCGAGTAATCACCAAAATACTCCGGAGAATCATATAGACCAGACAGCGCCAAAACACCGGAAAACAGGTCCGGTCTGCGGAAAAACAGATTGGCCGCATGCATAGCACCCATAGAACAGCCGAAGGTGATGATCCCCTGATCGTAGCCATTCCTCTCACCGCTGAGATGCTTAATGGTAGGAACCATTTCATCCACGATATAGTGATACCATTTTTCATGGTTTTCAATACGCTGACGGCAATTGCCGCCAATGTCAGCCCATGATTCATCATCTATGGAATCCACGGAATACACAGTGCAACGGCCTTCTTCAATCCATTTTGCCCAGTGATCCACCATCTTAAAGTTTTCAAAATCAAAGAATCTACCGCTTTGGCAAGGAACAAACAAAACAGGCTTGCCGACGCTTCCGTAGACCTTAAACTCCATGTCACGGTTTAAGTGACTGCTCCAATGCTTCATATAACGAATTTCCATAGCTTATAACCCCAAACAATCCATAAAGATAGGCACCTGTTTTTCCCATGATGCCTCGCAATGTGTACCTCCCGGAACAATGCGGAAAGCAAGATTAACCCTTTTTGTCAGCAGCAAATGAGATGTAGAAATCAAGGCCTCCGCATTGGCGGCATGGTTAAACATCTCCTCACTGCCGTAATCCATATAAATACAGGTATCTCTGCGAATGTGCGCCCTTGCCACCATCTCCAAGATTTTTCCGGAGCTTACCCACAGGCTGGGCGAAAGACAGGCCGCACGTTGAAAAACGTGATTATACACCGTAGCACCGTAGAGCGCCATGAGGCCGCCCATAGACGATCCGGCAATGACCGTATTCTTTCTTCCGGGGAGTGTGCGATATTCGCTATCGATATATGGCTTTAAGGTATTCACCAGCCAGTTCATATAGACGCTTCCCTTGGCTTTAATCTTGCCTAAAGTAGCATTTTCAAAATTAACGGGCGAATACTCCTGCAAACGACCGTTTCCTTCATGATTGCACTCCACGCCTACAATGATAATATCCTTGCCGCTTTCTTCCATGAATTTTGCCATGCCCCATGATTTTCCGTATGTGGCATCCTCATCAAAAAACACATTATGACCGTCAAACATATACATAACAGGATAATAGCGCTCCGGTTCTTCTTCATAGGACTCCGGCAGACAAACATAGGCCTTGCGGGTCTTATCTCCAGTCAATCTGGGAATGGTCACATCCCATTTGATTACCACTGTATTCGCCTCCATTTTATATTTCTTATTAGTATAAATCCAATCAATTTTTTTGTCAATTTTTCATAAATTGAAATAGAAGATTTTATAAAAACTGCCGTACAATCATCTGTACGGCAGTCATTTTTTATCCATTATGCTTTAAAATTAGAGCCAACGCAGCAGATACCGTCTGATTCCGAATAGATTCACGGTCTCCCGTAAAAAAACAATGCAGGCTTATACACTGCTTTTCATCGGCATAACCAATAAAAACTGTACCGACAGGATTGCCAAATTCATCTCCGCCGGGGCCAGCCAGGCCGGTTACAGAAACAGCTATATCTGTATTGAGCGCAGTCCTTGCCCCCTTTGCCATCTCTTGGGCAACCTCCGCGGAAACTGCTCCCCTATCCTCTAAAATTCGATCGTTAACATTAAGAATCTTCCGCTTTATCTCATCGGTATAGCTGATAACGCCACCTTTATAGACAGCAGAGCTTCCGGGAACAGAAGTCAACGCCCCACCGATCAGGCCGCCGGTACAACTTTCGGCTGTGGATAAGGTTTTTCCTTTCAGAACCTCAATCACCTTGGCTGACAATTCAGTCATGATACTTCACCGTCAACTTTTCCACATCCTTCAGTGCATCTGCAATCAGCGCTTTTCTATCCAGCTTTTCTTCGGCATGGATCAATTGACCAAGTGTGGGCTTTGTCTTGGGATGCTTGGGCGTAAATACTGTGCAGCAATCCTCATAAGGCAGAATAGAGGTATCCATAGTACCGATCTTGCGGGCAATGGTCACGATCTCTTCTTTGTCCATACCTACCAGTGGCATAAAAATCGGCATATTCACCACCGCACCTGTAACAGTCATCGCTTCCATTGTCTGGCTGGCAACCTGTCCCAAGTTTTCACCGGTAATCAGCGCACCACAGCCGTCCTGATGAGCAATTTCCTGGGAAATTTCCATCATAAAACGGCGCATAATCAGGGTAAAGAATTCCTCCGGACAATGATCACGGATCGCCTCCTGAATAGGTGTGAAGTTTACGATATTCAGAGTCATTCTGCCGCTATACTTGGTAACCAGTCTTGCCAGCTCAATCACTTTATCCTTGGCAAGCTGGGAGGTATAGGGATAGGAGAAAAAATGAACGCATTCAATCTCCACGCCACGTTTGGCCATCATATAAGCAGCCACAGGAGAATCAATACCACCGGAAAGCAAACACATAGCCCGACCGCCAACACCTGTTGGCAAACCGCCTGCCCCAGGTTCTGCAGGACCATGGACATAGGCTGCCAGGTCACGGATCTCTACATAGACAGTATATGCAGGATGGCGCACATCCACAAGACAGTCAGGATGGGCTTCTGCCAATCTTCCGCCAATCTCCTGGGATATTTGGATAGATGTCATAGGGAAGGCCTTGTCAGAACGTTTGGACTCCACTTTAAAAGATGCAGCACAATCCAGATCGTCTCCCAAGTATTCTTCCACAGCCTGATAAATGCTCTCCAAATCCTTATTGCAAGGTCTGCAGCGGCAAAGGCTGACGAGGCCAAAAATACTGCGGCAAGCCTCCCATGCACCATCCACGTCTGCCTCTTCATTCATAGGCTCCACATAAACGGTTGACTGCATGATATACACATCAAATTCGCCATAGGTCTTCATTCTGCGGCGGATATTCTGGCGAAGTCTGTTTTCAAATTGGCGCTTATTGGTACCTTTCAGCACAACCTCGCCTAATTTCAGCAAAAAAATTTCGTTCACAGTTCAACTCTCCTGTTAATTATAGATTTACGGTTCGATATTGGATTGCTTCTGCAATATGTTCCATTTGGATACGATCGGAGCCGGCAAGATCAGCAATCGTACGAGCCACACGCAAAATGCGGTCATAGCTTCTTGCAGTTAGACCAAAAACTTCAAAGGCACCCTTCATTAGCTTATCACTCTCATCATCCAAAACGCAGTGATAACGCAGCTCATTAGGACCCATCCGAGCATTGCACATCCCGCTTTGCTCACCAAATCTCCTATGCTGCACCTTTCTGGCCTCGTTTACTCTGGCACGGATATCGACAGAAGGTTCTGCCTCTTTTCTACGTCGCAGATCCTCGTATTTAACAGCCGGAACCTCGACAATCATATCAATCCGATCTAAAAGCGGTCCAGAGACTCGGCTACGGTAATTTGCAATAGAATTCTCTGAACAGGTGCACCTACCGGAAGGATCTCCGTACCATCCGCATTTGCAGGGATTCATGGCACACACCAACATGAATTCGGAAGGATACGTAACACTGCCCACAACGCGGGCGATAGAAACCTGTCCATCCTCTACAGGTTGCCGCATCAAATCCAACGTGTCTTTCTTAAACTCGGGAAGCTCATCCAAAAATAGTACACCTTTATGTGCCATGGAAATCTCTCCGGGCCTGGGATTTGTACCACCGCCGATCAAGCCGGCATTGGAGATCGTATGATGAGGCGAGCGGAAAGGTCGTTGAAGCACAAGAGGTGATTTAGGAGATAGCATACCAAGGACAGAATAAATTTGAGTCACCTGCAAGGATTCATTCCATGTCATCTCCGGAAGAATGGAAGGCAGACGCTTGCTTAACATGCTTTTACCGGAACCGGGAGGGCCAATCAGCAGAATATTATGGCTGCCGGCTGCTGCAATTTCCATAGCCCGCTTTACATTCTCCTGCCCTACCACATCCTTAAAGTCAAGAAGCTCTACTTCATTCCTGTCCGGAACCCACATAGGTTCCTCTTCCAAAGTGCATTCTCCATTTAAAGCTGCCGCAAGCTGGGCAATAGTTTTTACAGGGATGATAGCGGGTCCTCTTGCTAAAGTAGCTTCTGCTGCATTTTCCGCAGGAACGAACACAGTTTGAAAGCCCGCCCGCTTTGCAGCAATGGCCATCGGAAGAACGCCACTCACACTGCGAATCGTACCATCCAACGCCACCTCTCCGATAAATGCTGATGAAGAACTTGGGCGTCGAATAGCTCCGCAGGCGCACATGATACTTAAAAGAATAGGAAGGTCGTAATGCGTACCGCCTTTTTTCATATTGGCAGGGGCAAGATTAACTGTGATCCTACCGGTGGGAAAGCGCATACCGCTGGTCTTTACCGCAGCGCGAACCCGCTCCCTGGCCTCTTTCACAGCAGCATCCGGAAGGCCAACGATATCAAAATTAGGAAGGCCGTTGGATATATAGCATTCCACCGTGACCTTGCTGCCCTTAATGCCGTAAATACCAAGGGTATGTACACTGCAGATCATAAAATCAACTCCTAAATACATTACCTTACATAATACCCCACTTTTACACAAAATACAATGATTATTTTAGAATTGTACATTATCTAAAACCATGGTTATTATCGTAGGGAATGCATTCCGTATTACATAGCATAAACTGCAAAAGTTTTTTGTTGCTTTTACAATTGGGGTACGATAGGATAATTCAACAAGATACCGTATCTTTAGGAGGAAAACAGATGAAAAAATTGCTTTCTTTCATACTGGTACTTGCATTATGTTTATCGATATGTGCTTGTGAATCCGGTAAAAAGATAACCTCATCCAAAAAAAGCGACAATGATGATAATGATGACAATAATTCCGTCAGTCAAGACGAGACTACAGAACCGCAGCAAGAACCGTCTGATATTTTGATTGGCAAATGGGAGACAATTACAGATGGGGAAACTGAATCCATTTTGGAATTCACAATGGATGACGACATCATAAACGGCAAATGGACGATTTATGACTATGCTGATAGAACTTGGGCAGAGCACACCTTCACTGTAAAAGAACGAACTGATGATAGCATAACTCTATTGTTAAGCGACGGGACACTCTCCGTAGATTCATATACTATGTTAGAACATGCTCTGTTTTTTGACGGAGAGCTTTATTATAATTCAGAATTAACCCTTCCCGATGTAGAAAACGACGCAAGGTTGATGCTTCACAACGGCAACATCTACAGAATAAACGATAATATCTATATAGGAATGCATTACGATTTTCTGAAAGCAGCATATCCGGAGATAACCGGTTTAAGTGAATACAATTATGCATCACTAGACTCCCTTGGTGAATTTGATTCTGTTCTTTTTAGCTTTACTGAAAATGGCTTCCTGCGGTCGGTTCACTTATCAGAATATGATGCGGATACTATGGAGTCATTGAAAGAATCCTTTATTCAGTATGCAGATGCAGAATTTGGTGAACATACTTTCCGTACAAGACAAGACGAAAACAATCCCCATTTATATTACGATTATTATGAATGGGAATTGGATGTTGGCAGTATTCAATTAAGCGAATCATTTGAAGAGGGCAAAACAAGTCCCAATCGGGTAAGTGTAGCCTACTATAATTTTTCATTAGACTTTCACAACGTGAAATAGACAAACACTCCGACCATTGCCGGAGTGTTTGTCTTTTTTATCACAGACCGGTTAAATCCGTCTCTTACATGGTTTTGGAATGCTCGAATTGATGTTATGGGATTAATCACCAATTTTGATGATATTTTCTTTAAATATTTCAACGAACTATGTCTAATATTTGCTTTACAAACGGATAAAAAAGTGCTATAGTATATGCGGTAAATTTTGAATACTTTAGGAGGTATTTTGTTTTGGCAAGAAAATTCAAAACTATGGACGGCAATACCGCTGCCGCCCACGTCAGCTATGCCTTTACTGAGGTTGCTGGCATCTACCCCATTACGCCCTCCAGCCCCATGGCCGACTATGTTGACCAGTGGTCCGCTGCAGGCCGTAAGAACATCTTCGGTGACTGTGTTAAGGTCGTAGAAATGCAGTCCGAAGCCGGTGCTGCCGGTACCGTTCATGGTTCCTTGGCTGCCGGTGCACTGACCACCACCTACACCGCATCCCAGGGTCTTCTTCTGATGATCCCCAATATGTACAAGATTGCCGGTGAGTTGCTGCCCAGCGTGTTCCATGTTTCCGCCCGTACCGTTGCTGCACAGGCTCTGAACATCTTCGGTGACCATTCCGACGTTTACGCCTGCCGCCAGACCGGTTTCGCTATGCTCTGCGAAACCAACGTGCAGGAAGTTATGGATCTGGGTGCTGTTGCACATCTGGCTTCCCTGGAAGGCCGTGTTCCCTTCATCAACTTCTTTGACGGCTTCCGTACCTCTCATGAGATCCAGAAGATCGCCATTTGGGACTACGAGGACCTGAAGGAAATGACCAACATGGAGGCTGTGGAAGCTTTCCGTAAGCACTCCCTGAACCCCGAGCGCCCCGCGATGCGTGGTTCTCACGAAAACGACGATATTTTCTTCCAGCATCGTGAAGCCTGCAACAAGTACTACAACGCTCTGCCCGCAGTGGTTGAGAAGTACATGGCAAAGGTCAACGAGAAGCTGGGCACCAACTATCAGCTGTTTAACTACTATGGCGCTCCCGATGCAGACCGCATCATCATCGCTATGGGTTCCGTCAACGACGTTATTGAGGAAGTTATCGACTACCTGAACGCCCACGGCGAGAAGGTTGGCCTTGTCAAGGTCCGCCTGTTCCGTCCCTGGAGCTCCAAGCACCTGCTGGCTGCTATCCCCGCTTCTGTTAAGAAGATCGCTGTTCTGGACCGCACCAAGGAGCCCGGTTCTCAGGGCGAGCCTCTGTACCAGGATGTCGTGATGGCTCTGGCCAAGGCCGGCAAGAATGACATTTCTGTCATTGGCGGCCGTTACGGTTTAGGCTCCAAGGATACCACTCCCGCTTCCTTCTTCGCAGTTTACGAGGAACTGAACAAGGCCGAGCCCAAGCAGGAGTTCACTTTGGGTATTGTCGACGATCTGACCTACCTGTCTCTGGACGAGAAGGTCTCCCCCAACACCGCTGCTGAAGGCACCATCGAGTGCAAGTTCTGGGGTCTGGGCGGCGACGGCACTGTCGGTGCTAACAAAAACTCCATCAAGATCATCGGTGACCACACCGGCAAGTACGTACAGGCTTACTTCCAGTACGACTCCAAGAAGACCGGCGGCGTAACCGTTTCCCACCTGCGTTT